>JANNOU010000150.1:0-17661 GCA_031399305.1 Leptolyngbya sp. SOY_34_metabat_272 | reverse complement strand
CTCTGAATCTCTCGAACCAAGTTCAGAGACTCGCGGTCGAGGTTCTGAACCTCTCGAACGAGGTTCCGAGACTCTCGGGCAAGGCTCTGAACCTCAACCGCAAGGCTCAGATTCTCATGCGAGAGGTTCCGAGACTCTCAGTTGAGGTTCTGAATCTCTCGAACGAGGTTCCAAGACTCTCAGGCGAAGCTCCGAGCCCAATGCGCCACTTACTCCAGCGTCTCACCCACCCTTTGCGCAGGGGGCCTGGGGGAGGCGCTTCGTCCCCCAGTGGGGGGTTTGGGGGGCAAACGCCCCCCATTCCGGATTCCAGGCTTTTCTCCACCCCCACCCCTCCTCCCCTAAGACAGGACGCTTCGCCTCAGTCTCCACTGCACTAGGTCGTCACCAAGACGCCTGCAATACTGGGAAAACTCAGTTTCTCCCGTTGTCAGACCCGCCATGAGCCATCCCCTACTGGACCTTCTCCAAGAGCGTGTGATTGTCTTTGACGGCGCAATGGGCACTTCCCTTCAAGCCCAGAATCTCACGGCGGCGGATTTCGGCGGCCCGCAGTACGAAGGCTGCAACGAGTACCTGGTAGCAACCAAGCCGGAGGCGGTGGCCAAGGTTCATCGAGACTTCCTGGCCGTGGGCGCAGATGTAATCGAGACCGATACCTTCGGCGGGGCCTCAATCGTCCTGGCCGAGTACGACTTGGCAGAGCAGGCCTACGAGCTGAACCGTAAAGCAGCAGCCCTGGCAAAATCCGTCGCTCAGGAATTTTCGACACCAGACAAACCGCGCTTCGTGGGCGGTTCAATCGGGCCGACCACCAAGTTGCCCACCCTGGGCCATATCGACTACGACCACTTGCAAGCCAGCTTTGCCGAGCAAGCCCGAGGCCTGTTTGACGGCGGCGTAGACCTGTTCATTGTCGAGACCTGCCAAGATGTGCTGCAAATCAAGGCGGCACTAGCGGGCATTGAGCAAGTATTCGCAGAGCGAGGCCAACGGCTGCCGCTGATGGTGTCGGTGACCGTAGAAACCACCGGCACGATGCTGGTCGGTTCGGACATTGGCGCGGCGCTGGCAATTTTGGAGCCCTATCCAATTGACATCCTGGGCCTGAATTGCGCGACCGGGCCAGACAAAATGTCCGAGCACATTCGCTATCTCTCGGCGCATTCTCCCTTCGCGATCTCCTGCATCCCCAACGCGGGCATTCCCGAAAACGTGGGCGGACACGCACACTACCACCTCAGCCCCGAGCAACTGCGCGACGCACTGACCCATTTTGTCGAAGATCTAGGAGTGCGGGTAATCGGCGGCTGCTGTGGCACGCGACCGGACCACATTCGGCAACTGGTCGAAGCAGCGGCTGCGCTCAAACCGAAACCGCGCCAGCCCCAGTTCACACCAGCCGCCGCCTCGATCTACAGTGCTCAGCCCTATGAGCAGGACAATTCCTTTTTGATCATCGGCGAGCGCCTCAACGCCAGCGGTTCCAAAAAGTGCCGCGAGCTGCTCAACGCCGAGAATTGGGATGGCCTAGTCGCACTGGCCCGCGACCAAGTGCGCGAGGGCTCCCACATCCTGGACGTCAATGTCGATTATGTGGGCCGCGACGGCGAACGGGACATGCGCGAACTGGTCTCGCGCTTGGTCACCAATGTCACGATCCCGCTGATGCTTGACTCCACGGAGTGGCAAAAAATGGAGGCGGGCCTGAAGGTCGCAGGCGGCAAATGCATCCTCAATTCCACCAACTACGAAGACGGGGAACCGCGCTTTCTCAAAGTTCTGCAACTGGCCAAAGCTTACGGCGCGGCGGTGGTGATCGGCACAATAGACGAAGACGGCATGGCCCGTAGCGCCGAGGCCAAATTCAAGATCGCCCAGCGGGCTTATCGACAGGCGATTGAGTTCGGTATTCCCGCCCACGAGCTATTCTTTGACCCGCTGGCGCTGCCGATTTCGACCGGCATCGAAGAGGATCGCCGCAACGCTGCCGAGACGATTACCGCCATCCGTCGCCTCAAAACAGAGCTGCCGGGCTGCCACGTGATCCTGGGCATTTCCAACGTGTCCTTTGGTCTGAATCCAGCGGCGCGTGTGGTGCTCAATTCGGTGTTTTTGCACGATTGCACCGCAGCCGGAATGGATGCAGCAATTGTCAATGCCAGCAAGCTTCTGCCCCTGTCTCGAATCGACGAGGCGCATCAACAAGCCGCTCGCCAAGTGATTGACGACCAGCGCCTATTCGAGGGCGATATCTGCATCTACGATCCGCTAACCGAATTCACCACCCTGTTTGCCGGGGCGACGGCCCAGCAGCTCAAGGCTAGCCCCAACAATCTGCCCCTGGAAGAACAACTTCAGCGCCGGATCATCGACGGCGATCGCATTGGGCTGACGGATCTGTTGGCGGCAGCGCGAGAGCGTTACTCGCCGCTGGAGATTATCAACCGCTTTTTGCTCGACGGCATGAAGGTGGTGGGCGAGTTATTCGGCTCTGGTCAAATGCAGTTGCCCTTTGTGTTGCAATCGGCGGAAACCATGAAAGCCGCAGTGGCCTATTTGGAGCCGTTCATGGAAAAAGCCGAAGGCTCCAACAAGGGCGTGGTTGTGATCGCCACAGTCAAGGGCGATGTGCACGATATCGGCAAAAATCTGGTCGATATTATCTTGACAAACAACGGCTATAAGGTGGTCAACCTGGGCATCAAACAGCCGGTCGATACGATCATCCAGGCGTACCAAGAGCACCACGCGGACTGCATCGCCATGAGCGGTCTACTGGTGAAATCGACCGCCTTCATGAAAGAAAACCTGGAAGTTTTCAACCAGCAGGGGATCACAGTTCCCGTGATTTTGGGCGGCGCGGCACTCACCCGCAAGTTTGTTGAAGAAGACTGTCAGAAAACCTACAAAGGCCAGGTGGTTTACGGCAAAGATGCCTTCTCCGACCTGCATTTCCTGGATCAGTTTATGCCCGCCAAGCAAGCTGGGCAATGGGATGACCGGACCGGCCTCCTCAGCGGGGACCGGGCTGTATCGGCTGCGGCTGAACCGGCTG
Source organism: Leptolyngbya sp. SOY_34_metabat_272 (assembly GCA_031399305.1). GTDB lineage: Bacteria > Cyanobacteriota > Cyanobacteriia > FACHB-261 > FACHB-261 > FACHB-261. Next base: position 14,603 of record JANNOU010000150.1, on the reverse strand, counting down.
AGCCAGTGGCGACACCGCCAACCCGCGCCGAGGCTCCAGAACCGCCAACGCCCAAGGTCATCGACACCCGTCGCTCTGAAGCGGTCAGCACCGACCTTCAGCGCCCCCTGCCGCCGTTCTGGGGCACGAAGCGGCTCACCCCCGAGCAGATCCCACTCCAAGAAGTCTTCGGCTATCTGGACCTGCAAGCGCTAGTCGCCGGACAGTGGCAGTTCCGCAAGCCCCGGGAACAGAGTCGCGAGGAATATAACGCCTTCCTAGAGCGCGAGGTCTATCCGATCCTGACGCGCTGGCAGCAACAGATCCTCGCCGAACAGCTGCTGGAGCCGCAGGTGGTCTACGGCTATTTCCCCGCGCAGGCGGTGGGCAACGACCTGCACCTCTACGACCCGGCGAGCTTCCCCGAGCTGTTCCAGCTCAATGAACAACCTGGCACCTATAACCTGCTGCCTACCGCTCAACGCTTGAGCGCACCCAACGTTTCACCGCTCGCGACCTTCCAGTTCCCGCGCCAGAGATCCCTGCGCCGCTTTTGCATTGCCGACTTCTACGCGTCTCAGGAGTCGGGTTGGGTAGATGTCTTGCCAATGCAGGCGGTGACCGTGGGGGCAGTGGCCACGGAGTACGCGCAGCAGCTGTTCCAGGCCAATCAGTACACCGACTATCTCTACTTCCACGGGCTGGCGGTGCAGACGGCAGAAGCGCTAGCCGAGTGGACCCACGCGCGCATTCGGCGGGAGCTGGGCCTAGGCGGCGCAGAAAGCGACTCGATTCGCGATATCCTAGCCCAGCGCTACCCAGGTTCGCGCTATAGCTTCGGCTATCCTGCCTGTCCCAATTTGCAGGATCAATACACTCTTTTAGACTTGCTGCAAACTCAGCGCATTGGCTTACAGATGGACGAGAGTGAACAACTACATCCGGAGCAATCAACCACCGCAATTGTGGCCTACCATCCAGCGGCGAAATATTTCAGCGCCTGATGCCGCAGCGCCTGTGATCGCCACTGTAAAACTGTAAAACTAAGCAGGAACTCCTCCTCAACTCTGCCAATTTGTGCTGACCGCTGACTCTATTATTCGGTTAAGCACTGATTAATTTCTTCGGCTTGACTGCGCTACAGAAGATTAGTTAATCTGCTCCCGACATCCTCCGACATTCAAGGTTTCAGGATTATTTCGAGTAGCAAACGTTTCTCTGGTTGTCCCTGAGCAGTGACAACCGTGGTCAGTATTCTGAGTTTCTAGCTCACAATAGAGCGGGGAGGCATGGATCGTGCGCAAATTTTCAAGACGCCAGTTTCTCGCCAGTTCAGTCCTGACCAGCGGCAGCCTCATTGCCGCCGATGCTTGGTCGAAGTCGGGTTTGGCTCAAACTCCGGCGATTGTGACTTCAGAGCGTCGTCGCCCCCAGATTCCCTACGGGATTGCCAGTGGCGATATCACCAGTAATCGTGCCGTGATTTGGAGCCGCAGCGACCGCCCAGCCCGGCTGATTGTCGAATATTCCACCCAGGAATCTTTCCGCACGATTCGCCGAGTCACAGGACCTGCAGCACTAGCAGGCAGTGACTTCACTGCCCAGGTCGATCTGACCGGATTGCCTACGGGTCGTCAGATTTTCTACCGTGTCCTGTTTCAGGATCTGCGCGATGAGAGTGTGTTTAGCGCGCCGGTAAACGGTCGTTTTCGCACGGCCCCTACGGACAGCCGCACGATTCGTTTTGCCTGGGCTGGGGACACCGCAGGCCAGGGCTGGGGTATTAACCCCGAGGTCGGTGGCATGAAGATCTACGAAACTATGCGCCAGGTGGACCCCGATTTCTTCATCCATTCTGGTGACAATGTCTATGCCGACGGCCCCATCGTGGCTGAGGTAAAACTAGACGACGGCAGCGTTTGGAAAAACCTAACCACGCCCGAAAAGTCCAAGGTGGCCGAAACCCTCACCGAGTTCCGTGGCAACTACGTCTACAATCTGCTGGACGAAAATGTCCGAAATTTTAACGCCCAGGTACCAATCCTCGCGCAGTGGGATGACCATGAGGTCACCAATAATTGGTATCCCGGCGAGATTCTCGACGACTCGCGCTACACCGTGAAAAGCGTTGACGTCCTGGCAGCTCGTGCCAGACAGGCGTTCTTAGAATACATGCCGATTCGCCCAGCACCGAACGACCCCCAAGGCATTTATCGCGCCTTTAATTATGGACCAGCCCTAGATATTTGGATGCTGGATGAGCGCAGCTACCGGGGTCCAAACACCGCCAATCGTCAGCCGAATCCTAGTCCGGAAACAGCTTTCTTAGGCAGTGCCCAGGTGCGCTGGCTGAAAAACCAGCTGAAAGCCTCTAAGGCCACCTGGAAGGTTATAGCCAGCGACATGCCCCTCGGCCTAGTCGTTGCGGATGGGAGCGCCTTTGAAAACTCGTCCAATGGCAATGGTCCAGCCTTGGGGCGTGAACTGGAAATCGCCGACCTACTGCGCTTTATCAAGCACAACAACATCAAGAACGTGGTTTGGCTGACCGCCGATGTACATTACGCGGCGGCCCATTATTATGACCCGGCTCGCGCTCAGTTCACCGAGTTCAATCCGTTCTGGGAATTCGTCGCAGGGCCGCTCAACTCGGGGACATTTGGGCCGAATGCTCTCGATAATACCTTTGGCCCCCAAGTGGTGTTCCAGACTTCGCCTGCGGGTATGAAGCCGAATCGGCCTCCCTCAGACGGGATGCAGTTCTTCGGGGTCGTGGAAATCGACGGACACAGCCAGGTGATGACTGTGACCCTGCGCAACCTGACCGGTGCAACGCTCTATCGGGGCGTGCTGAACCCGGCGTAGAGCCAATGTGAGAGGCCCCAATTCCCAAGCTCGGGGGGTTGGGGTCGCCGGCTCAATCCACCCAGCCGATGGTTTCGTTAGTCAGGTCGGTGGAGGGGATCTTTTTCGGATCGAAGCTGGGTGGGCCTTTGGCCACATAGGCCGGACGGGGTACAAGTTGCTGGCTGGGTTTGGCTCGCTGGGTTTCAAGCGACTGAGTGAGTTTTTGGTTCGCCTCGCTGAATTGGCGCAATTGCTGTTGGGCGTGTTCTAGTTCGTCTTGCAGCTTGGGCACCCGCTCGACTTGGGCGTGCAGCTCAGCGATGCTCTGCTGCAGTTTTGCTTCTCGCTGCTGGGCTGCGGCCAGGGCCACTTTCAGTTCAGCCAGTTCAGCCAGTTCGGCGACTGCGACCTCTGGCTTGGCCTCAACGCTGTCGGCAGAGGCTACCGGATCCGCCTCGGGTTCGGGGGAGCCGTCGGCAGTCTCAGGGGGAGTGGTCTCCGCTTTTGGCTCTGAGCCGGGGGATTTTTGCATTTCTTCTCGCAGCAAGTCGGACAGGCGTTTTTTGGTAGCCATTAGCTCTCCCAATCTCGTTGTAGTTCAGCAGCGACGCGGCGGTAATCGGCTTCGGCTTCGCGGGCATTTTTACCCCGCCACTGGGTAATCGGCAAGCCGTCGAGGGCGGCGCGTTCATGAGCTTTGTAGGCACGCACAAAGGCGGCGCAGGCGGGGATGCCCAGCTCCATCAGCGTGTTTTGGGCTTCTTGGGCTTCGCCGAGGCTGCGCGGGTCCACCCGAGTCAGCAGCACCCGATGCGCAACCTTGACCGGTAGGACCGCTTGCCGGACGGTCTCGATCAGAACGCTCAGGTCCATGGGCGCGGGCGGCGTGGGCAGCACCAGGTAGTCTGCCGAGGTGATCACTGCTACCAGGGCCTCGGAGCGCAGTGCGGGTGGCGTATCGACCACCACTAGGTCATAGCCTTTCACCTTGCGCAAATCGCCTAACAAGCGAGGGTCGGTCTCTTGAACCAGGTCGAAGCCCAGGCTGCTGCCATTGCGCTCGGCCCACCAAGTCGCAGAGGCTTGAGGATCGGCGTCAACCAGCAGAACCCGCTGCTTCTCAGCCAGGGCAGCGGCCAGGTTGATTGCCGTTGTGGTCTTGCCAACCCCGCCTTTACCGTTGACGACTGCCAGGATTTTTGCCGGGGGGGACGATGACTGCACAGGCATTGCCCTTGGTCAGGATGTGGGTCCGTAGGCCAATGACTTGATGAACCCTCTGCGCTGACTATACCGCTTTATGGTCGGGCTAGGGGATCTGAGCGCTCTGGCCGTTCAGTTCTGGGGTTATCTGCTTCACATTTCAGTAATTTTTCTAGACAGTGCAGGAATTTTTGTTCCCAGCCTAGAAGTTTTCCTGCGCGGCTGAGCAATCTTTCTCAGTGACGATGCAAAATCCCAGGTCAGCTTAGCAGTTTTGCGATTCAGGGATGAAAAGTCGCCCCTGGACTCGGCAATTTTGCTAGCCAGGCCAGGAACTTTCCTGCACGACCGAGCAATTTGGCTGGCTGGCCCAGGAAGGTTTCTAGGCCGCTCAGCAATTTTGTGACCTGGCGATGAAAATTCGCAATCTGGGCGAGGACAGGAAAACTGGTTCTGCATGCCTCTAGTCACATCTGCCGCTTCCTTCTTAGGTTCGATTCGTCAGCGGTAGAATCTGGACTAAGTTTTGAGCATTAGCGCAAACTATGCTGCGGTTGCAAATTTGAAACCTAGCAATATGACTTCATCTCCAAGCCCTAGCCCTTCGCCTGAAAGTAGCCCACGCAAAGTCCGCTATGCCGTTATCGGTTTAGGCTGGTTTGCTCAAGCCGCTATCTTACCTGCCTTTGCCCAGGCAGAGAACTCTGAACTCGTTGCCTTGGTCTCAGATGATCCAACCAAGCGTCAGGAGCTTGGCGAGCAGTATGGAGTTCAGCAAACCTATACCTACGAGCAGTACGATGACTGCCTGCAGAGCGGCGAGATTGATGCGGTCTACATTGCCTTACCCAACCACCTACACTGCGATTACACCGTGCGAGCTGCCGCTGCTGCCATCCATGTGCTGTGTGAAAAGCCAATGGCGATCACGGAAGCAGAATGCGAGACCATGATTAAAGCCTGTGAAGACAGCGCCGTGAAGTTGATGATTGCCTATCGTCTGCATTTTGAAGAGGCCAATACGCAGGCAGTCGAAATTGTGCGCTCCGGTCGAATTGGTGAGTCTCGCATTTTCAACTCGGTATTCACACAGCAAGTTGAATCAGGCAATATTCGGGTTCGCAAAGTCGTGGGGGGTGGCACGCTCGATGACATCGGTATCTACTGCATCAACGCCGCGCGCTACTTGTTTCAAGCTGAACCGATCGAAGCCTTTGCGGTCAGTGCCAACACCGGAGAGCAGCGCTTCAGCGAAGTGGAGGAAATGACCAGCGTCATCTTGCGCTTTCCCAACGAACGATTGGCAACGTTTACCTGCAGCTTTGGAGCCGCCAAGGTTTCAACCTATCAAATCATCGGCACGAAAGGCGATTTACGCTTAGACCCTGCCTACTCAACGCAAGGAGAGTTCAAGCATTACCTCACCGTTAACGGCGAAACCGAGGAACGCACCTTTGCAGACCACGACCAACTGGCCGCAGAACTGGTTTATTTCTCAGACTGCATCCTACAGGACCAAAATCCAGAGCCTTCAGGCACAGAAGGTTTGAATGACGTCCGCATTATTCGTGCCCTTTACCAGTCGATTGAAGAGGGCAAACCTGTGCCGATTCATGGCCTCGACCGCAGCCAACGCCCCAGCTCAGCTCAGGCCATTGAGCGTCCCCCAGCTCAGGATGAACCAGCACTGATTCATGCCGCTGATCCCTCTGGCAAGTTTTGAGCTAGCCTGGCTTTAAAGCTGTAAAAAGTCATACCTCTTCGGTTAAACACATCGGAATTCGTACGATTCAACCCGTTTCAGGAGATTTGAGCGATGGTCCATTCTACCGCCTCACACTTGGCAAGCCCAGACATGCAGCAGTGCCTCCAGAACTGCTTAGACTGTCACAGCATTTGTTTGAGTACCGTTACTGTCTATTGCTTGCAGCAGACAGGGAAGCATACAGAGGCAGCTCATGTCCGATTGATGCTAGATTGCGCCGAAATTTGTCAAACTAGTGCCAACTTCATGCTGCGAGGATCCGAGCTGCATAGGCTAACTTGCGGCGTGTGTGCTGAGGTTTGCGAGCGCTGTGCAGCCGAGTGTGAATCGTTCGCCACCGACGCTCAAATGCAAGCCTGTGCTGATGTCTGCCGCCGCTGCGCAAAGTCGTGTCGGCAAATGGCCACAATGGCGGTGGGCTAAGCCAAACACTGGGGCAGGCAGCCCAAGCAACCTAGCCCCAAACCTAGAATCCGCCCCCCGCACCAGCGACGGCATGCAGTCTACTCTGCCGTGCGTACGCGGGCTGCGGAGGGCAGCAGTTTAGACAGGACGAAGTAAAGCACAGCAGCAGCAATAATCCCATTCACCGGCTTAATACCGGGGACGGAATAGGCAATTGCCGAAGCTACGATGTAAGCAATCACGCCAGCCCAGTTGAACGCAGGCAGTGGCTCGTCCAGCGCGGGAAACCGACCCCGACGATACAGCCAATAGTCGGCCATAATCACGCCGCCAATCGGCGGAATAAAGGTTCCTAGCAGAATCAAAAAGTTAATAAACTGCTCACTCTCATAGATCCCGCCATAGGCCAGCGCCAGGGCAACGGTTGCGCCACCCAGCACAAATAAGGTGCGCTTGGTGGTGCGGAACATATGAGCCCCTGCAACCGAGAAGGCGTAGATCGTGTTGTCCTGGGTGCTCCACATGTTCAAAAACAACAGCACAAGCCCCCAGAGCATCAGTCCCTGCTGAGCCATGACCTGCACCATATCCTCGTTGTCATAGGCCAGAGCACAGAACGCACCGCCAAAGACCACAAAACCGTTGGCGAGAAAAAAAGCGGCCAAGGTGCCCAGGACCGCCGTGCGTCCCGAGTTGGCAAAGCGGCTCCAGTTAGTCGCCTGGGTACCCCCCGAGATAAAAGTGCCGACAATAATCGTTAGGGCTGCACCCAGCCCCATCTCTTGGCTGGGTACGATGGTCTGCAAGCCCTCTAAGCCACCCACCTTGCCCACGGCAATCGATAGGCTCCAAATCATAAGGATGAGAATGGCAGGCACCGCAATGCGACTGTACCAGTCCATGGCCCGATAGCCAATATAGGCCGTGATGCAGAAGAAATAAGTAAAAAACAGAATCGTTAGCCAGTTCCAAGAGGTCGGGACACCGGCCAGCTTATTGAGCAAATCGGCGATTAGGCCAGAGCCCCAGGCATACCAGCCAATTTGCGTGAAACCCAGGATAAAATCGACCCAACGTGAGCCAATGCGGCCAAAACTGAACCGAGCCATCAAAACCGTGGACAGACCACTCTTGGCCGCAATGTAACCGAGGGCAGCAGCATAGCCACCCAGAATTAAATTCCCGATGACGATTAAGCCAACCAAATCCCAAAAGCGGAAAGCGGGTCCCACCAAGCCTCCCGCGAAAAAAGTTCCCGAGTAAAGGGTAAAGCCCAAGAGCATAAACGCTATCGACCAGACAGGCTTACGAGCCGCCGGAGGCACAGCACTTAGAGGATAATCTTCACTCGCCTGGGAGGGATCAATGACTTGCTGTTCTGAGGCGGTCGTCATACACCCGATGCTTCAAGTATTTTGGATGACCGCAGGATAAGTCGAGTTCCAGGAGCAAACGGTATTGCAAGCAACATTCAGCTATCCGCTGTCTGCCTTCTCACCAATCTCGACGCGCGAACAGAGAGGGCCAGATCACAAAGCCAATCCAGAAGCCTGAAAAATAGATTTTGGCGGGTAAGTGTCCGATCGGGGCATCCAGAGAGAAGCTAATTTCATCCTCTGTGCGCAGCCACTGTTCACGATTGCGCCAGCCCACCCGTTCCCCAAACTGACTGTAGGTCAGATACTCTGAATTGAGCTGACCGCCCAGGCTTTGCCAAATACGCTTCTGAACCCGAAAGCCAAAGCGACCATGACTGTGTTCTACCCAGAGCTGATCGATCAGTTGGAGATCTCGGCAAGGAAGCTGTCGAATAGAGTCCGGGGTGAGATAGCCTTCGCTGGTCCGCCTAGCGAGTCTCAGCAAAAGCGTCACCGTTTCCTGATCAGCCGCTTGCCATTGCGCACAGGTCAGGAGATCCCTGAGCTGAGAATATAGAGTTTGCAAAAGGATGCGCTGCTCAGCCAAGGCAACACTCTCGCCGCCGAGTTTTAAAGCCTCCTGCGCCTGTTTCAGTTTGTTGAGTGCAGATGGACTCAGGGGATACTTGCGCTGAATTGCTGTATAAAAATCCTGTCCATAGAGCTGAAGTCTCAAGCGATTCTCATACTCCAGATTCAGCCTTCTAACGGCGGCTTTGACCCCTCTGGTGATACTGAAGAACGCCTGGTCTTGATCTGCCCAATCCGTCACCGCTTGCCCGTCTCTGGGCAGCACTCGGAACTGACCTAGGGGCGTTTTCTGCCAAGCAACTGGCTGGAGAATGATGGGAATGACACAGCGCGCTCCAGATTGATGTTGCGCTGCTAACTGTTCTAGCTCAACGCTGTAACAGTAATCTGAGGCGATGAAACTTTCGCTAACCAATAGCAAAACCATCTGAGCCCCACTCAGGCAATCCTCAAGCTCATGCTGCCAGCCTTGGTCCTCGCCAATGGTGCAATCCTGCCAGCTCGAAAACAGGTCTAATTGCTTGAAAGGAGCGAGATACGTCTCTAATTGCTCTCGTAACTTCTCGTCTTGACGAGAGTAGACGATACAGATTGCAATGCTCATCGCTTGCTGCCAGCAAGTCTCTCTGTTTTAGAGTATAGCCTTCAAATCAACCGCCCTTGCCAAGCTTGAAGCGCACAACCGCAGTCATCGAGATTTACCGAAATTCAGACGATGACCAGTTTTGGATTGTTCCTGATCTGCTTCGACAGTCCGCGACAGGAGGAGATTGGCCCGTTTGCAATCAATAGCGCCGGGTCAGTCTGCTGTACCCTGACAGTACACACAGACCTCCCACTTAACGCTTGTGCGAAGCCATGGCAGATTCAGAATCCCGCAAAAGACGCATCCAAGAACATGTTCTCCGAACCCTGGGTAGCAGTTTGGCGCGGCTGCAAGTCTCCAACGATCAGCGCCAACAGCAAATCAAAGCTCACCTCAAACTGACCAGCGATATCAACTTCAAAACTCGCTAAAGCTGGCAAATCGTGCAAAAGCGCCTGTAGGCCAGAGTCCACAGGCGCTTTTGCGCAACTTTATAGAGGTGACGCAAACTCTGAATCTCATTTCACATTGGTGCTCCGGTTTGGCCGCAGCCCTGGTGAATGGTCTGGGTGTGGCGACAGCCCTCTGCCGCTGGTCGTTCCCTGGGCCATGGGAGCGACGCTCAAGCTCAGGCCGGGTGTGATACCGAGACTAAATCAGATTCTAGGCATCATTTCCTTCGAGGTTTTCAGCCATGACCACTCTTGACGATAGAGCTCTGATTCAAACCTTCCTGACCGGTCAAGCAGAGCTTTTGTCGAATCGCAATTTGCGAGTTGAAGCTGTCCGCAACACGCACCAGCTGCTCGCCAGAAAAGGTGAATTGATCGCCTCTGTGAAGCTGGCAGGCAAAATTCGCACCGCCCTGGTCAAGCATCAATCAGGTTACCAGGAGCTGATGCAGCAGGTTCTCAACGAAAATGGCTTTGTCGCCATCGGCCCAGACAATTCACACGGCTTCCGGCAATATGCTCAGCACGAATTGCCCGCAGGCTATCGCTTGCACCACAGCGAAGCCAAACTGCTTTGGAAGGCCTGGTGGCTGAACCGGCGCGGACACCATCGCTACGACGATCCGCAGCCCAACGTTTTGATCTTTATCAACCAGACCTGGCTGCCAGTGGAGGATATCGGCTGGAACCCCGAGGCGTTGTTCATCAAAATCCAGGGAGTCGAGCTGCAGCTCAAAGGCGCTGACTCGGTGACTTGGGCCAGCCAACCGAGCGGCGACCCAGCCTCGCTCCCCGCCAGTGCGAGCAAAATAACCACTCAGCGTCCGACCGAGTCAGCACCCGAGGCCCCCGGCAGCGCCTCCCCCTACCGTCGGCTGCGGCAAGCGCCCGAGCAGTTCTTTGGCAGCATCGTCCGAGACAAGACCAGCGACGGACCAGCGGACCGCCCTCTGCCCCAGGGCATCGAGGCCGTCGTCCAATTCCACGAGGGACAGCTCCACATCAGCACCTCGGTCGGTGAGATTGTGGTCGAAGGCTCCAATCTGAGGTTTTGGCTGGCTGAACTGCAACCGGAAGCGTCATTCAGCAGTTAAGGCAAGGTTGTTCTACCCTTGCCAAAGGATCGCAGAATGCCAACAGAAGACTAAATTGAGGTTGAGGCAAACTTCGGGGGGCACCTATCCAGCCATGTCTCAATCGAGAACCACCATCGCACCGATCAACGACATTGCCGAACAGGCCCGTCAGGGCAGCGTTGCGGCGATTATCCAGTTGCTCAATGACCGGCTGGCAGAAGACGGCATCCGGACCCGAGCCGTGCGCGAGGACGGGATCTTGCAGCTACTGTGTGAAGCGGCCCACGCCGAGCAGCTGGAGCAGCCCAGTCTGGTAAAGCGCATCCAGCAGATCCTGGAAGAAATTGGGCCGCAGGACGTGCGTCGCGTCAAGGTCAATAGCCGCATCGTGCGCGAGCAACAGCTGCTCTGGCTAGAGGAGATCAGCCGCGATCCGGAGCAACAACTGCTTTGGCAAGAGGAGATCAAACTGTCGCAGCGCAATCCTCTGACTCAACTGGTGGCCAGCTTCAAGGCCCGTTCGGTACACCCGAGCAAGCGCCCTTTGCCTAAACCTTCGTCTGGCAACCCAGGACGGGCGCAGCGCCAGTTCAAGCAGGGCATCGCCAGCGGCGTGTGCTTGAGCCTCTGCCTGTTTGGGGTGGGCTGGCTGCTGCTGGAGCGACTCGGCTCTGGCGCAGCCGACCCAAGTCAGGCGCAGACCTCCGCCGCTTCTGTGATCCAGGCAGAACCTCAGCGTTTGCCTGCTGGCCAAACCCCTCGGCCTGAGGATCCCTTCGTGGTCGCGGTGCGCCTTGCAGAACAGGCCGCCCAAGGCGGACTGACCGCTCAAACCTCCGCCCAGTGGCTAGCGCTGGCCGCTCAGTGGCAGCAGGCCTCGGACCTGATGGGCCAGGTGCCGACAACCGACAACCGCTACAAAACCGCTCAGGACCGGGCCACGCTCTACCGCCAACACCGCGAAGCCGTGCTGAAAAAGGTCGAGACCCGCCGCCCTCAAGCCCAGCCGTAAAGCATCGGCGCAAGATCGCCAACCCCTGGCCGGTTCAGCACTAGCCGTTGGCCCGACGCACTTCAAAGCTGAGGTCTTTCAGGACGCCTTTGCCAAATTTCAATCAGAGCTGAGAAGGCCAGCCTCGGCACTTAGCCTGTCGACCTCGGAGATCGGCGGTTTCGCTTCAGAGCTGCGAGTTCCAACCTCAGGGCTCGGCCTTTCGACCTCAGAGGCTGGAGTTTTTGACCTCGGAACCGCAAGCGTCGAGCTCACAACCACAAATTTCGGCCTCCGAGGTCGATACTTCGAGCCTGGGAGAGCAGGGTTCGGCCTCGCAGCTTGATGAAAGAGGCTAGGTGCCAGAAGTTTAGGCTCGGGATAGCCGGTCCTGCTGTAAGCAGACCCCGGTTGTAGCGCGAAGTGAAGCGCTTAGCGGCTCAACTGCGCTCGCACCCGCACCGGTAAATCGGCAAACCAAAAGGCCTGATCACATCGTCATTGACCTCCTCGCTAGGCCTGCCACCCGGTCTCGGGCGTCATCCCGAGCGGTCACAAGAATAATCGGCAGTTGCGTCCCGGCTACGCGCAGATGCTTCAGGACCAACCAACCGTCTTGACCCGGCAGACCCAGGTCAAGTAGCAGCAGGTCAAAATCACTGCTCCGTGCCATGAGTCGCTTATGATGAGCACTTTCGTTCACACTTTTTGAAAAACTGCGAGACTAGTTGCGGGTGCACAGCCGATAGCCCATGCCTCTGACGGTTTCAATCCAATCACTGCCCAATTTCTTGCGCAGGTAGCCGACATAGACATCCACGATGTTGGACCCAGGGTCGTAGCCATATCCCCACACGTGGTCCAGCAGCTGTTCGCGACTGAGCACCTGCCCTGGATGACGCAGGAAGGTCTCCGCCATTGTGAACTCGCGCGCCGACAGCTCCACAGTGCGGCTGCTCACCCGGACCTGACGCGTGCGCAAGTCCAGCGTGATCTCGCCTGAGTTCAGGATCAGCTTCTCTTTGCCGGTTGATTGAGTCCGGCTGCGTAGCCGGACTCGCACCCGCGCCAGCAGTTCCTCAAAGCGAAAAGGCTTGGTCATGTAGTCGTCGGCTCCCCCTTCTAGTCCGGCGACTTTGTCGCGCACATCGTCGCGGGCGGTCAGGATGATGATCGGCAGCTGTTCACCCTGGCCGCGCAACTCTTCGAGCACCGTCAAGCCGTCCTTACCCGGCAGACCCAGATCTAGGATCAGCAGATCAAAGCTGTCACCCTGAGCCAGGAGCAGTGCTTCGTCGGCACTGGCCGCCACCGTCATGGTGAACCCATTCGCACGCAGCCCCTTTTCGATAAAGGCTGCGATCCGAGGCTCATCTTCGGCGATCAAAATTCGGTTCACGAGCTCGCCCCTCCATCAGCAGGCTCGACGGCGAACATCACCGTGAATGTGGATCCGGCTCCTGGACGGCTATGGAGTTGAACCCGACCCTGGTGAGCTTCGGCAATCGCCCGCACAATCGACAGGCCCAACCCCGCCCCTTCCGAGCGGCGGCGACCACTGGCTAGACGAGCGAAGCGCTCGAAGATTCGCGTCTGGTCGTCAGGCGCAATGCCTTCGCCCGTGTCGCGCACCCAGAGGCACACCTGCCCTTTGCGGATCGCAGAGCCCAGCGCGATCACATCACCCTCTTGGGTATGCTGAGTGGCGTTTTGGGCTAGATTGATCACCGCTTGAGTCAGGCGTTGCCGGTCGGCGACGACACGGCCCCGCCCCCGGGCGTCCAAACGCCATTCCCGATGGGCGAGAGCTTTGGTCTTGACGTACAGTTCCTCGGTGAGGGCGGCAAGGTCCACGGTCTCTAGCAACAAAAAGTCGGGACGCTCGGCTTTGGCCAGTAGGAGGATGTCCTCGACAAAGCGGTTCATGCGGTCGAGTTCATCGCTGACTAGGTCGAGCGTCTCCCGGTGTTCCTCAGGATCGTCGCTCAGTAGTTCCAGGTGCCCACGAATGATCGTGATCGGCGTGCGCAGCTCATGCCCAACCTCGTTGATGAAGTCACGCTGGCTGGCAAACACTGCCGCGAGACGGTCTAGCATCTCGTTGAAAGTGGCGCTCAGCTCCGCAATTTCATCCGAGCCGCGCACGGGAATACGCCGGGTCAGGTCCGAATCGTGGATCGCACGGGCGGTTTCAGTGAGTAAGCGTAACGGGGCGAGTACCCGCCCAGCCACCACCCAGGCCAGTACCGAAGCCGCCAGGAAAACCGCCAGGGTCACTTGCATAACCACGAAAACGGCCTCATTGACCTCTTCCCGTTCTCCGGCAGTGGTGTGAGCCACGACAAACACCCCCTGAACCTGCCCGCCCAAGCGGATAGGTTCGGCCAGATACTGAATCCGCACCGGCTCAGCCAGATACTGAATCGTGCCGACAGAGGTGACTTCTTCGCCTTTCTGCGGCTGCTTGAGTTGTGCCCAGCGGTTAATCAGAGACGAACCGGGCTGAAGAGGCTGCGGTAGCGCCCTGGGGCTGGACTCATAGAGGTGCCCATCCACCAGGGTCAGCAGAAACTCATCATCATCGGGGATGTTGCGAGACAGAAAAACATCAAAGATCGCAGCGACATCTTTGCCAAAAGGCTGTCCCGTCGCTGGGTTATTGCCGCCCAGTAGCTGTCGGAACTCCTCCACTTCTTGAGTCAATGACCGCTCGACCCGCTGGTTCACACGCTCCAGCAGCGCCTGACGGATCACCAAGACCGAAACCACAGTGGAAAAAGCCAGCAGCAGCACGTACCAAGTCAGAATGCGGGCACGGGCACCCGAGAACACTCTGCTCCATCCCAGCGAGTGGCCGAATCCGATGCGAGCACCCTCGTGCTCGTGGCCCGTTTGGGAGAGGCTTGCACCCATCATCGTCACCTTGCATAACCAGAGAGGAACTTGAAGATCCGGCGGCAGTTGAGCCAGAGCATCCTTAAACTACAGCGAAATTTGCTGCACCACGACTCCTGGCAAAGCAAGTCTCGCTGCCCATTTACCTGAGCCCACTTGCGCGTTCGCGCAACCGACGCGCTCATGAACTCTTTCTCATCAATCTTTCATGCTCGTTCAAAAACTCCTCACGCCTGGCTCATCTGACAACGCAAATCTGTGAAGTAGACAGGCACTGATGCCACCCGAAACCCTTGACTGGAGGCTCTTGACATGTTGCATCGCTTTCGCATTCTATTGCTCGCCTTAGCCGTGATTCCAGCGCTGATCGGCTTTGCAGCCAGCCCAGCTCAGGCCGATGATGATGACGATGACCGCCGCGTGATTTGGCGTCGCCCAAACCGGCCTGTGGTCGT
>JANNOU010000037.1:0-24532 GCA_031399305.1 Leptolyngbya sp. SOY_34_metabat_272 | reverse complement strand
CCAAATCAAAGTACTGTTCGTAGTTGTCCCAGAAGATGCGGTTCCAGTCTTTGCCGTCGTAGGGGTTAAATCGGCCTGTTGCTAGGTGGTGCGTGCGCTGATTGACCGCCAGGGGATTGCAGAGGGGAACCAGCCAGATTTCGCCCGCCAGTGCGGTTGGCTCCAGCGTTTTTAGAAATTCAATGAGCTGATAAATCACCGCGTTGCCGCTGAGTTCTGCACCGTGCAAATTTGCCTGCAGATAGACTTTCTTGCCGGGCCGCGCGCCGCTGAATTGATAAACCTGAATAGACAGTGCATCTCCTGATGCAAGCTGCAAAACAGGGAACGTTGCAACCACTGGCTCCACCGCAGATTTCCCTAACTCGACAGATCAAGAGTAGGGGCTTCTGGCGGTGTCAACCGACCTCAGCCCAGAAATTGGGGGGTCGCCCGCAGACTCCCAGGTTGTTCAGGGTCAAGCTTGTTCGGGGTCAAGGGGGCGACCGGAGCTTGGGGTTTGGAGGTATCTTGGCAGAAAGGTCCGGATTGCTCCTCTATCCCTTGCACTTGCGTGTCTTCGCGTCCTAGTTCCCAACCCTCGCCAGCGCAGGGCCAGTCGCCCGAGAACTACTACACTCTGCTTGGCCTGAATCCCTGGGTCAGCGAGCGGCAGATCCGCAACCGTTACCGGGAGCTGAGCAAGCTCTACCACCCGGACACCACCAGCCTGCCTCCGGATCAGGCGGTCGAGAAGTTCCAGCAGCTCAATCAGGCCTATGCCACCTTGAGCAATGTCGAGCGTCGCCTGCTCTATGACCGCAGCATCGGCTTCTCGCGCGTTTATGTCGCGCAGCCAGCGAACGCCAATCCCGCGCAGAACACCAAGCTTTCCTCTTCGGCCTATCTGGAGCCCACCGACCGCCCCCTGTCGCCAGGCGAGATTTTTGCCCTGTTTATCCTGGCGCTGACCTTTGTTGCCTGTCTGGTGCTGGTGATCGTCATCGGGGTGGTGCGCGGCGATGCTGCTCTGCAGCCGTTGAGTGCTGTTGTGCCGGTCACCGAGCCGGTTCAAGAGAGTCCAGAGAAAAATGTCAGACTAGAAAACGATGGGCTGACCTCCACGCCAGCCCAAGTTGCTCCCGATCTTCCAGACTTGACTCATGTCCCTGCCGTCCCCTGAGACTCCCCTCTACAACCACCCCCTGCCGCTCATCGAGCAGTGGCTCAGCGATCGCGGCTGCAAGCAAGATGACAACGAGCGGCACTGTTGGCGGCTCGACCAGCCCAACTGGAGCGCCGAATTGTGTCTGGATGTTGAAGAGCTTAGCGTGCTCTATTTCAACACCTCTGAAGGTCGCGACGTCCGCCGCAGCTTCAAATACTCTCTGAGCCGCCAAGATATTGAAGACGCGGTCTTCGCTGGTCCTTAGTCCACGCGCAGATCTCGCTTAGCTTTTGAGAACTTATCAGAACTCATCGCCGCTACCGGCAAGGGATCGCATGAATTTTTGCAGTGACAATGTGACTGGGGTCGCGCCCGAAATCCTTGCCGCTCTGGTTGCCGCTAATGCGGGGTCAGTGCCGTCCTATGGCGCGGACGCGATTAGCCAGCGTCTGCAGGCTCAGTTTTCAGAGCTGTTCGAGACGGCGGTGACCGTGTTCCCGGTGGCGACGGGGTCGGCGGCCAATGCGCTAGCGCTGTCGGTGCTGACGCCGCCCTACGGCGCGGTCTACTGCCACGCCACAGCACACATCCAGGTAGATGAGTGCGGAGCGCCCGAGTTCTACACCGGGGGGGCGAAGCTGGCGACGCTACCAGGGGCGCACGGCAAGCTATCCGCTGCTGACTTGGCCGCCGCTCTGGGTCGGGCGGGCACCGGCGTTGTCCACCACGTGCAACCAGCAGCGCTCAGTCTGACCCAGGCCACAGAGGCGGGGACGGTCTACCGGGTTGAGGAGGTCGCGGCTCTGGCCGAGGTGGCCCAGGCACACGGCCTAGGGGTGCACATGGACGGCGCTCGCTTTGCCAATGCCGTGGCTAGTCTGGGCTGTACGCCTGCTGAAATCACCTGGCGGGCGGGGGTCGAGGTGCTGTCGTTTGGGGCCACCAAGAACGGCGCGATGGCGGCGGAGGCCGTGGTGTTTTTCAAGCCCGAGTTGGCGGAGAGCTTCGGCTATCGGCGTAAGCGCGGCGGGCATTTATTCTCGAAGATGCGTTTTTTGTCGGCGCAGCTCGAAGCCTATCTCACAGATGGTTTGTGGTTGAACAACGCCGCTCACGCGAATCGGCTGGCGCAGCAGCTGGCGCGGGGGTTGGCGGCGCTGCCAGGGGCGAGGCTCTGCGCACCGGTCGAGGCCAATGAGATTTTTGTGCTGCTGCCTGAGCCAGTGATTGCTGGGCTGGAGGCCGACGGTTTCCAGTTCTACCGCTGGGAGTCTGAGCAGCCGGGGGTAATTCGCCTGGTGACCGCCTTTGATACGCGCGAGCCAGAGGTCCTTGCTTTCCTGGAATCGGCCCAGCGCGCTCAGTCGGTCGCGCTGCCGGTGTGAACGGTCCTGGCGCGCGTTGCCTCAACCCGTGGTTTTGCGCGGCTGAGTTAGCTGCGCAGGCCGCTCAGCCGAAACAATAGGAGCTTCTCGGTCTGATCGGCCTGGGTGCCGACCAGCAGCACCGCCCGCCCGCCGCTCGGCAGAGCAGGGCCGAGGCTCATAGCCCTGAAGTCGCCGCTCAGGTGAGCGAGCAGGAGCTTTTTCTGCATCGGCGTCACGCCGCTGCTTGGCCCCAGGCGGCTCAAACCCGAGACATCGGTGGCCCCAGCCGTAGAAACCTGGTAGAGCTGAGACTCGCCTTGCGCGTCTGCCGGGCGTTCCAAGGCGAGAAAGGTGCCGGGGGTGCTCAGGCACAGCAGCTCGCCTAGCTCGGTGGCATCCAGGGGATAGAGGTGTTCGGAAATCAGCAGCGGTTGCCCATCGGCGGTGAACAGGTAGTGTAGCAAGCGGTTGCTGACCAGCCCGTCTTGGATCAGGGGAGCGGCGGTCGCGGTGAACAGGCGCTCGCCGTCCTGGCTCATGGACAGGGTCGCCAGACCCCGGCCCGGCTGGGTGCCCTGAGCGGCCTCGCCTGGCTGGTCCGGCTGGTAGTACTTGGGCAGCCGCAGTGATGCCTGCAACTGGCCCATCTGGTCAAAAAGCTGCACGGCGGTGACGGCCCCACGCTGGCTGACCGCCCAACGCTGCTGGGGGGCCAGCACCAGGCTGCCAGGCTGCCAGGTCTGCGCTGGCACCGCCAAGGGCTGCGCTGCTTCAACTTTTAGGCCCGCGATCACTTCTGAGCCCAAGTCCAGGCTGAGGCGAACCAGATGCGGCGACCGGGCCGCGTCTGGCCCGCTATCTGGCCCGCTATCTGGCCCACTGTCTGGCCCACTGTCTGGCCCACTGGTCACGGCATAGAAGCGTCCCTGTTGGCGGTCATAGGTCAGGCCGATCAGGCCGGTTAAGCTGGGCTGCCCCTTGGGCTGGACTGGCAGGGCATATTCGCCCAGGGGCTCCAGACTGAGCGGCGCAAACAGCCGCGACTCGGCACTCACCTGCGGCAGGCTGCACGCCCCCAATAGCAGCAGCAGCAGCAATGCCCACAGCCGCCGCGCCAAGTTCGCCCCTAAATCAGCCATCGCCGTCTCCCGAGGATGCAGCCACGCCTTAATACTAGAAGTGGATCCGATTCTTCGAGCACAAAGGAAGCAGTCTGTGGGGCGCAGTCGCGAGCCGCGAGTCAACCTGGTTCTTTACCACCTGTTCAAATGGTCGGTGGTCAGCCCGGCGCTGCATCTGCTGTTTGGCGGGCGCGTTTATGGCGCGCAACACGTGCCTGCGCTCGGCCCCTTGATCGTAGTAAGTAACCACGCCAGCTATTTTGACCCGCCGATTGTCTCTTGTTGTGTGCGCCGTCCGGTGGCTTTCATGGCCAAGGAAGAACTGTTTCGGGTACCCGTCCTCAGGACGGCCATTCGCCTGTACGGGGCCTATCCCGTCAAGCGTGGGGCTTCGGACCGCAGCGCCATTCGCGCAGCCCTGGCCTGCCTAGAGCAGGGCTGGGCCACCGGCGTCTTCCTGCAGGGCACGCGCACAGACGATGGCCGCATCACTGAGCCCCAGCTGGGGGCGGCGCTGCTGGCGGCGAAGGCCCAGGCTCCGCTGCTGCCGGTCAGCCTCTGGGGCACCCAGGCCATCCTCAGCAAAGATCGCAAACTGCCTCACCTGCTGCAGCCTGTCACCGTCCGCATCGCCCCGCCGCTTCTCCCACCCGCCTCTAGCGACCGCCAGACCCTAGAAGCGCTGACTCAGACCTGTGCGGAGACAATTAACACGCTCCACGCACTGGGGCGGTAGCGCGCCCATGGGTGTCAACTGAAGGCTGAAGCCCCTCAGCTTTGCTGGGTCAGCCGCTCCTGGTCGCGGTGTCGCGACCCCAAGCTCGGAGCCCGGAGCCTCGAGTTCCCATCCCGGCAGGTCGAGCCATCCGCTCCAGACTCCGACTCCGGCACTCGCTCTCCCGAGCTCAAAACCTCGAAAGTCTAGAAATTGACTCGGCGCTCCGAGCTGACGGCTCGGAGCGCCGAGTTCCAGACTGAAGGCTTCGAGTGCTCAGCCGAATGCTGCGAGTTCCAGGCTCGGTAGGCCGCCTACTGCACCGGAGCCAGTTCCTTCTCGGGAGCAACCTCGCGTACCTCAGGCGTGTTGGCCTCCGAGGGCGGTACCACCTGCCAGAACTGCGGCAGATAGTCGGCCCAGTGAGCAAGGATCTGGGTGGCTTTGGCGCTGCCGGTGCGGTCGGCGTGGGCCTGGATCAGGTCCTTAAGCTGGGCTTCTCCAGCCTGGGTGGTCACGCGCTGCAACTTGACGATCTCGGGGTTCACCCGCTGCTCAAAGTCGCCCTGCGGATCGAGGAAGTAGGCTAGGCCGCCGGTCATGCCCGCGCCGACATTGCGTCCCACCCGCCCAAGCACCACGACCACGCCGCCGGTCATGTACTCACAGCAGTGGTCGCCCGCGCCCTCAATTACCGCCTGGGCCATCGAGTTGCGCACAGCAAAGCGCTCCCCCGCCAAGCCGTTGGCAAACAGATAACCGCCAGTCGCACCGTAGAGACAGGTGTTGCCCACAATCACGTTCTCAGACGGGTCGTATTCAACGCCTTTGGGCGGCCTGATGCTGATCTCACCGCCGTGCATGCCCTTGCCCACATAGTCATTGGCCTCGCCCGTCAGCGTGAGCACCATCCCCGGCAGGATGAACGCCCCGAAGCTCTGCCCAGCGCTGCCGGTACACGCCAGCGTGATCTGACCGCCGAAGCCGGTGTTGCCGTAGCGCTGGGCTAGCACTCCCGCCAGCCGTGCGCCCAGGGTGCGGTCGGTATTGACCACCTGCAGCGAGCGGCTGACCTGGCCCTGCTCGGCAATTGCCTGCTGGATGTCGGCGCTGGCCAGTAGCTCGTCGTCTAGCACCGGGCCGTTGCTGTGCACGGACTCGTGGTTCAGCCAGGTGCGGTCTTGACGCGTATCGGGCAGCCGGGTGAGGCAGTCGAGGTTGAGGGGCTGGGTCTTGCTCAGGGGGCGGTCTTCGCGGGCCTTGAGCAGGTCGGCGCGACCGATGATCTCATTCAGGCTGCGATAGCCTAGCTTGGCTAGCAGCGAGCGCACCTCCTGGGCCACAAAGCAGAAGAAATTGACCACGTGCTCGGGGGTGCCGGGAAAGCGCTTGCGCAGGTGTTCCTGCTGCGAGGTCACGCCCACCGGGCAGTTGTTGGTGTGGCAGATGCGAGCCATAATGCAGCCCTCGGCGATCATGGCAATTGAGCCGAAGCCGAACTCCTCGCCGCCCATCAGCGCGCCCATCACCACATCCCAGCCGGTCTTGAAACCGCCATCGACGCGCAGGATCACTCGGTCGCGCAGCTGGTTCTCGAGCAGCACCCGATGCACCTCGCTCAGGCCCAGCTCCCAGGGGCTGCCCGCATGCTTAATCGACGACAGCGGCGAAGCGCCCGTGCCGCCGTCGTGGCCCGAGATCTGGATGATGTCGGCATTGGCCTTGGCCACGCCCGCCGCCACTGTGCCGATGCCGATCTCCGCCACCAGCTTCACCGATACCTGGGCACGCGGGTTGATCTGGTGCAGGTCAAAAATCAGCTGCGCCAGGTCCTCGATCGAATAGATGTCGTGGTGCGGCGGCGGTGAGATCAGGGCCACGCCCGGCTTCGAGCGTCGCAGCATGGCGATGTAGGGGCTGACCTTCTTGCCAGGCAACTGACCGCCCTCGCCGGGCTTGGCCCCTTGCGCGATCTTGATTTCTAGCTGCTGCGCGTTCATCAGGTACTCGGGCGTCACACCGAAGCGCCCGGAAGCCACCTGCTTAATGGCAGAGCTGGCTGTATCGCCGTTGCGCAGGCCTTTGAGGTGGGGGAAGGCGGGCGAGTGGCCGCTCTCGTCCACATCCTGAAGCACCAGGAAGCGATCCGGGTCCTCCCCGCCCTCGCCCGAGTTGGATTTGCCACCAATCCGGTTCATGGCGATCGCTAGGGTTTCGTGCGCCTCGCGCGACAGCGCCCCCAGCGACATCGCCCCCGAGCAGAACCGCTGCACAATGCTCTCGACCGGCTCCACTGCCTCTATCGGGATCGGCTCGCGGTCGGGCTGGAAGTCTAATAGATCGCGCAGGGCGGTCATCGGGCGGCCCTGCAGCTGCTGCCGATAGAGCTCGTAGAAGTCAAAGCTGGCGGCACCACCGCCCTTGCTGGCACCGACCGCCTTGTGCAGCGCCTTAGACATCTCGGGATTGTTCATGTGATACTCGCCGCCCGGACGGAACTGGATGAAGCCAGCGTTCTCCAGCTTCTTGGCGCTGAGCTCTGGGAAGGCCCGATGGTGGAAGGCGATCACCTCCGAAGCGGCATCGGCCACGCTCAGGCCGCCAACCCGCGAGGTAGTGCCCGAGAAGGCCAGTGCCAACAGCTGTGGCCCGATGCCAATTGCCTCGAAGATCTGCGCGCCGTTATAGCTCGACAGCAGCGAGATGCCCATCTTGGAGAGGATCTTGAGCAGGCCCGCCTCCACTGCCTTGCCGTAGCGCTTCTGGACCTCGGTGATGCTGATCGCCTCCAGCTTGCCCTGCTCCATCAGCTTCTGGGTGCGCGCATCGCCCCACCACTGCCGCACCGTCTCTAGCGCCAGGTAGGGACAGACCGCGCTCGCGCCATAGCCGATTAAGCAGGCGAAGTGGTGCGTACTCCAGCACTGAGCCGTCTCGACCACCAGCGAGGCGCGAATGCGCAGGCCCTCGCGGATCAGGTGGTGATGCACCGCGCCCACCGCCAGCAACGGCGGGATAAAGGCGTTCTCGGCGCTCAGCCCTCGGTCGGACAGGATCACAATCTCGGCTCCGTCGCGCACCGCCTGAGCTGCCTGGGCGCAGATCGACTGCACGGTGGCCTCGAGCCCCTGCGGTCCCTGTGCCACGGGGAACAGCATCGATAGGGTCGCGACAGCGAACTGCGACTGCTTCATCTGCTCTAGCTCTGCCTCGTTGAGCACGGGCGAGTCGATTTTGAGCTGGCGAGCGCCTGCGGGCAGCGCCTGCAGCAGATTGCCGCGGCGGCCCAGCTTCATCGCCAGAGACATCACCATGCCCTCGCGCAGCGGGTCAATTGGCGGGTTGGTCACTTGGGCGAAGCGCTGCTTGAAGTAGTCGTAGAGCAGCCGGGGTTTGCCAGAGAGCACGGCCAGCGGCGCGTCGTCGCCCATGCAGAAGGTCGGCTCCTTGCCCTGCGCTGCCATGTCCTGGATGATCATCTCCAAATCTTCAGCGGTGTAGCCGAAGGCCGACTGATAGCGCAGCGCCTGTTCGGGAGCGAACTGCGGGGCCTCGGCAAAGGGCTGACGGGCCAGGGTGCGCCGATGCTCGTGCAGCCATTGACCGTAGGGCTGGGCACTGGCTATGCGCCGCTTGATCTCCCAGTTCTTGAGGATCTCGCCCTGCTCCAGGTCCACGGCGATCATCTGCCCAGGTCCCAAGCGGCCCTTCTCTACCACCTGCTCGTCGGGAATCCCGACCACACCGGCTTCCGAGGCCACCACCACGTAGCCCTCGCGGGTGATCACATAGCGGGCGGGGCGCAGGCCGTTACGGTCGAGGGTCGCGCCGACCAGCTTGCCGTCACCGAACACCACCAGCGCCGGGCCATCCCAAGACTCCTGCGCGCCGCTGTAGTATTCGTAATAGTCCACAATCTCCGGGTAGTCCTCAAGATCTGGCTGGTTCTGGTAAGCCTCAGGAATCAGCAGCATCAGCGCCTGAACTGGTGTACGCCCCGACTGCACCAACAGCTCCAGAACGTTGTCCAGGCTGGCCGAGTCGCTGTTGTCCGGATCCACAATCGGCTTGAGTTCGTGGATGCGCTCGCCCCAGCAAGGATGAGACAAGTTGGCCTGCCGCGCCAGCATCCAGTTGACATTGCCTAGCAGCGTATTGATCTCGCCGTTGTGGCAGACATAGCGCATCGGCTGGGCCAGTGGCCACTTGGGCATCGTGTTAGTGCTGAAGCGGCGGTGATAGGTCGCAAAACTGCTTTTGTAGGCTGGGTTTTGCAGATCCTCGTAAAATTCGCCCAGTACCGCCGAGCGCACCATGCCCTTATAAACCACCGTGCGGCTCGACAGCGAGGGAATGTAGAAGTCTGCCGCCCAGGCCGGGTACTGCTGCGCGATCCGGTTTTCGATGCGTCTACGCGCCAGAAACAGTTGACGCTCCAATTCCTCATGGCCGAGGCTGGCAGCGCTCAGCATCACCTGCTCGATCTGAGGCAAGTTCTGCCGTGCCTGGGGGCCTAACACCTCGGGCCGCACTGGCACCTGCCGCCAGCCCAAGACCTGCAAGCCCTCCTCGGCCAAAACGGCGTTGACCACCTGGCGCGCTAGCTCAGCCGTCTCACTGGCCTGGGGCAGAAACAGCATACCCAGGGCAAACTGCTCGGGCTCAGGAGCTGACACCCCAGCGCTGGCAAACCAGCCGCTCAGCAACTCCCAGGGCAGGGCGGTCATCAGCCCTGCGCCGTCACCCGAGTCTTGATCGGCACTGCAGCCGCCCCGGTGCTCCATACAAGACAGTGCCGCTAGCGCTTTGGCGACTAGATCGTGACTCGCCGGCCTCCGGGGATCAGCAATCAAGCCCACACCACAGGCGTCTCGTTCTTCCACCAGCCAGCGTTGGCCTGCGTAGCCTGCTTCTGAACGTGCCGAACCGGAGGTGAGGGGCCTTGAGCTGGTGTAACCGGAGTTCTGTTCCATGTGGATGCATTCCTTGCGTGGTCTAGACGTGAATTGGCAGCTCTTTGACTGGGGGGAAACTGAGCGACTTAAAGGCAGGCTTGAGACACAAGCTCCGGCCTGATTTTGAAAATAACCAGACCAGAGAATAGAAGTAGGCAATAGCGCTGTGCGATCAGCCGAAGCCGAGGAGCCTTGAAGGGTGGAAGGCGCTGGACACGCTGACCACAGACAATGCAGTAAACAGAGCGCAGGCGCGGGGAAGCAGCGAATCCCTTAGGTATTAGGCTCTGCCCTTGGAGCACAGCAGAAATATTATAGGGCATACCTCCGTCAGCCTGAGCGCAGTTGCCCTCAAGCCTCAACCCATCTGTCAATCCTCTCTGAAAATGTAGTCCTTTCTCCCATTCTGATCAGAATGCAAGCAATTGTGTGGCCAGGGCTATAACCAAAAGGTCACTAACTCCTGATATGCCGTTCGTCCACCGGGGGCTGCGGATCTGACCAGGGGGGCAGGGCACCCTAACCGAGGACTGGCACCAGCGTGTAAGACAGGCATGTCCATAAAACCCAGCATGAAATCGGACAGACGTAGAAGCATCTGGCGGCACCAACGGCGATCTAAGGGCAGGGTTTTACGCTCGGCTTCGACAGCGATGTCTTTGATCTTGCTGTGCGCACCTTTGTTAACCGCTCTCCTTCTAGTGTGGGAAACCGTGCCGGGAATCGCCCAGCTAATCACCACTCCCGCCCAAACCGGCAGCCGCATTGAGCTGAACGGCAGGCCCTCCAGCGGTCTTTGGGGACGCTGGAGCGAGGCGATTGCGATCAGCGATGTCTGGCTGAGCCAGGTGGCGGGCGTCGAGCTGCGCGACTCAGAAGTCGCAGCTGAGCAGCCAGTAGTTTGGTTTGCACCGCCGGTCTTGGCCCGTGTGCTATTCGATCGCCCGGTCCAGAATCGCTTTCTGGATCTGGACGCGCTGGGCAGCCTGGGCTGGCAGGCGCAGATCGCTGGGGATACCTTGCGGGTTAACACCCCCCCAGCGCAGGTGCGCTCCGTCCTGCGTAGCCCCCAATCCTGGGGCGAGCGGGTAGTGGTGGAGCTAGATCGGCCCGCTCCCTGGCAGACTACGCGCAACTCCAGCGGCCTCACCGTCTCGCTAGACGCCACGGCTTTGGAGGGCACACTATCCAGCCTGATCGCCCCGAGCCAAGGTGGCTCGCCGCCGCGCCAGTCCATTACCCAGCTGACTGCCGTTCAGACCGACAATCGGTTGAACCTGCGTGTCCAGTTCGCCCAGCCCCAGCTGAGGGCGGCGATTTCTACCCTGGGCTCGC
Source organism: Leptolyngbya sp. SOY_34_metabat_272 (assembly GCA_031399305.1). Classification (GTDB taxonomy): domain Bacteria; phylum Cyanobacteriota; class Cyanobacteriia; order FACHB-261; family FACHB-261; genus FACHB-261. The sequence continues at coordinate 13,892 of JANNOU010000037.1, read as the reverse complement.
CGCCGCGCTTGCTGATCGATGTGCGCCCAGAGATCGTCTCCGTCCAAAATCGGCTGTGGGCACCGGGTGTGCAGCGTCGCCGAGGGCTGGTCAGCCTGGGCACTGCCAGTTTTAGCGCCGCTTGGCTGGTAGTAGATCTCAAGCAGCCTGGGGTGTCGCTCAAACCGATTTGGAGTAACCCCCAGGCGCTGCCGGGCACCGTCTCAATGAGCGAGTTGGCCCGTCGCTGGCAGGCGGCGGCAGTGATCAACGGCGGCTTTTTCAACCGTAATAACCAGCTGCCGCTGGGCGCGATTCGGCGTGAGGGGCGCTGGGTCTCCGGGCCGATCCTGAACCGGGCGGCGGTGGCCTGGAATGACCAGGGCGATGTGCAGGTTGATCGTCTGAGCCTCCAGGAGACACTCACGGTTGCTGGCGTCGGGTCGCTGCCGCTCAGCCATCTCAATAGCGGCTACGTGCAGGCTGGGCTGGCTCGCTACACCACCGCTTGGGGGCCTTTCTACCGGACGATCATCGACAATGAGGTGCTGATCACGGTCGAAGGCGAGCAGGTGGTCGGTCAAGTGGTGGGCGGCCCAGCGGGCCAGATGAGCGTGCCGATCCCGGCCAACGGCTATGTGCTAGTGTCTCGCGGCTTCCAGAGTGCCGTGAATCTGCTGCGTCCGGGCGTGAGCGTGCAGGGGCAGGTGAGCGTCACGCCCCGCCGCTTTGAGGACTATCCCTACGTGGTCGGAGCGGGGCCGCTGCTGCTCAAGAACCAGCAGGTGGTGCTTAATGCCGGGACCGAGAGCTTTCAACCCGGTTTCCAGACGCAGCGAGCTGACCGCAGCGCCCTGGGCCGCCTGGCCGATGGCAAGCTAATTCTGGCGACCTTCAGCAGCGGCCCCACCGACCTTCGCCCGACCCTGAACGAAACCGCCCAGCTGATGCAAAGACTCGGAGCAGTGGACGCCCTTAATCTCGATGGTGGCAGCTCCAGCAGCCTGTGGCTGGGTGGCGAGCTGGTCAACCGCTCGCCCGAAACCGCTGCTCGCATCCACAACGGCATCGGTCTGTTTGTCGACCTGCCCGGCCCGGTTGCAAGTCCGCCGCTGAGAGGATTGCGCGCGAAAGCTCCCTAGGTAAAAGGGCCGGTAGAGGGCAGGCGCTTGGCCTTTATCCGGCCAGGACAGAGCCTGGCCGGAATGGAAGAGTATAGAAAGGAACAGAGTAGGGCGTTGACCTTCGTCTAGCACGGGTGAGCTGTTGCCATGATTGGGCCTTCTGCTTCGCCGGGACCGGATGCCGAGCTTCAGTCGTTGGGCACAGCCGCTAACGATTCACTCTTGGGGCAGGTTCTCGCTGACCGCTACCGTCTGGTAGCACTGATCGGCCAAGGCGGCATGGGCCGCGTCTACCGGGCGGAGGACAGCTTGCTCGGCAATGTCTCGGTTGCAGTCAAGCTACTCACCCAGCTCTATGGTGACCAGACTCTGCAGGCACGCTTTGAGCGCGAGGCCCAGATCTGCGCCCAGCTCAGTCAGAAGAGTTTGCACATCGTGCGGGTGACTAACTTTGGCATCACTGAGCACAACGTGCCCTTCTACGTAATGGAGTATCTAGACGGCAAGAACCTGCGGGAGCTCATTTTGCACGAAGTGCTGACAATCCCACGCTTTCTAGCGCTGGCCCGTCAAATTTGTGCAGGCTTACACTGTGCTCACACAGGTGTGGTAGTCGAGGGCAGCCGCTATCCAGTTCTGCACCGGGATCTCAAGCCCTCGAATATCCTGGTGGTGCCCGACACAACCTTGGGCGAGTTGGTGAAGATCCTGGATTTCGGCATTGCCAAATTTCTCAGTGAACAGGGCACTCTCAGCCTGCAAACCACAACCTACATCGGGACCCTGGCCTACTCCTCGCCCGAACAGATGCAGGGGTTGGAGTTGGACGCCCGCTCGGATATCTACAGCCTGGGGGTAATCCTCTACGAAATGCTGACGGGGACGTCGCCACTGGAGGTGACGAGCAATTCATTCGCCGGTTGGTATCACGCCCATCGAGAGCGCCCACCCCGTCCGGTCACTGCCATCGATCCCAATCGACAGGTGTCTCCAGCGCTAGAGACTCTGGTCATGGCCTGTTTACGCAAACGTCCCGAAGACCGGCCGCAAAGTGTGGCAGCCATATTGGAAGCCCTCAAGAACCTTGACTCTGGCCCGGTATTTATGGCCCCGACCGCCGCAGAGGAGGTTGTCATGGCCACGCTCAGGCTGGGAGCCGCCAGTCAGGTCACAGACTCGACCACCGCCACCGTGCCAATGGCTCAGCCACCGCCGGATCGGCCTCGGTCCAATGGCTTGGGCTGGTTCCGTTGGGGATTGGTGCTGTTGGTGACCAGTTTGTTGGGACTGGGCGGCCTGCTGAGTTTCTGGTTGCTCAGGGGCAGCCGCCTAGCTCCCCCGCCTGATGGGTCTCCGCCCTCCAGGGGAGTATCTCCTGTGACCTCGCCAACTCCGCTGAGCTTCCCTTCCGCCTCTCCTGCTCAGCCGCAGCTGACTCCGTCGGCACCGCCCAGCGCCCCAGCGGCGCGGCCCGCTACTCCAGTCGCCTTGCCTACCACCGAAGCGGCACCGATCGCAGCGCCAACCGCCAGGTCTGTGCCCCCGCCTCTGACTAGGCCCCAGCCACCGCCGACACCCTTAGCACCGGCCCCCGAGCCTGCTAGCGCGCCTCCCGGGTTGTCGCCTCGGCGCGATTTGCCCAGAACCCGCACTGATCGCCGGAACCAGCGACTTCGCCTAGACAGATTAGACAGGACTGAGCGACCTATTCGTCAGAGACAGAGAGATTTGCGCCGTCGGGTGCGTGAGTGAGACCCTGTGGAGCAACACCGACACTTCAAAGCCGCAGCGACAGGTGCCTACGCGTGGCAAAGCTCAACAGCCGCAGGGAGACGCTGGAATTGACCAAGATTTTCACCCGCACGAAGCGCCCGCTCAGGAGTCGGGCAATGCCTTTCAGTCGGGCTTTCAATCGGGTCGAGAGCAGCTCCAGTTGACCGCCCTGGTCTGAGACGTATAGGGGGCGGAAAGCCAGTTTTCCATAGAGGACATCTGCCTGATGAATGCCGCTCATTTTGTTCTGGCGATGCTCAGGATTGGGGCGGCCGCCGTGCTCGCCGTAGTTGCGAAATGGGATGTAATTTCTCAGGTGTTGGGCGCGCAGGAATTTGTCTAAATCGGAGTCCCAGGTTGAATAGGCAGTCCCCTGTTGAGCGTCGACTTGCGCGGCAAAAGTGAGCAGGTCGCTGGCGCTGCGTGGCGTGACAATGTAAGCGACCGCCGACGTTGAGTAGCCTTCGGCGTAGCCCTCCTGTGAGACGCTGTAAAGCTGCGGAGCGCAGGTGTAGAGCCAGGCAATGCCAGTGTCATCCCGATGCGGATTGAACGGCAGCGGCAAGTTGCCAAGCCCCAGCACAGGTACAAAATCAGCTTCAACGATCAGGGTCGGTTTGGCTTGTTGGCTGGCTCGTTCCCAGGCTTGCCGATGATTCATCATGCAGCGATAGGCTCTAGAAAAGCTCTGCAACTCTGCCTGATCTTCTTGCCTGAGAACTTCACACTGAAAGCCTTCGCCGGTGAGCGTCTCTTCCAGGAGTTGCGTGGATTCTCGATAAGCAATAATGAAAGCTTGGCCAATCCAATCAGCCAACTGCTTGGACGCCGGAGCGGGATGTTCCGCAGCAATCAATCTATCTACACTGGTGGTTTTCGAAGTCATATCGTCCTAGTCTTGAACAGGTTCACCAGGCTTTAGTTGCGCAGAGCGGCCTATTGGGGGTGAGCCCCCATCTGGTAGACACCTGTTTTTAAAACCTTCCGGCTAGGAACCCTGTTGAGAGTTGATTAACTATCAAAGAGTTGCCGTCTTAAGAAGTAAAACGGGCTGATCAAGCTGCCCAAGAAAAGCTCCAGCTCACAGGCAGCGACGACATCGGTTTTGAGCTGCTCGCGATACTTGAGGTAGTGCACAATCAGTTTGCGCAAATCATTGCTCATATACGCTGGCAGAACCAAGGGACGCTGCCAGGCTTTGAAGCCCAACATGCGGGTGTGGTAGCGACTGAGGCCAGCGCCGCGCATCAATTTGAGCAAGTATTCTCGGGTTAGACGCTGTTTGGGAATTTGATGACGGATGCACATTTTGGGGTTGTACCAAATCTCCCAGCCTTGTTGTCGGATGTGGAGTAAGGTCTCGATATCTTCTCCTCCCACCATGGAGTTGCCGATGCGCCCCAGTAGTGCCTGTTGATCTGGGACGCTTTCCAGCCAGGCTTGTCGGCGGATCACGATTCCAGCCCCTGGCGGCAGGGCTCTTTTTTGGGCGTATTGAGGATCGGAGGTGTAGCAGATGGCTTTTTCGCCACCGCCAACCGCCAGGAATGGCGCGATGCGTTTAAAATTCTGAGGCGGCTCGATTTCGAAGTCACCGTGAATTTTGCCGCTGTAAGCGCCAGCCTTGGGATGAGCCTGGCCGAAGGCGTGAGTCTCGGCGACCCACTCAGGCGTCGGTAAGTTATCGTCATCCAGGAAGCCGATCAAGGTTCCTTGAGCTCGCTGCACAGCCCGATGCTGGGCGTAGATTTTGCCCTGTTGGGGCTCAAAGTCGCCGTGAATTGCGCAGGCTCCGCTCCAGTGAGCTTGATAGTCGCGGATGACTTTCGCGGTATTGTCTGTACTATTATTATCGACGATTATCACTTCCCAGGTGATATCTTCGGTGCCAACTTGAGACTGCAAGCGGTCTAAAACTTCTGGCAAACGGCTTTCGCCGTTATAAGTGCAAATGGCTACGCTCAAGTCGACCATGGATCTAACCTGTGGGTGGTGTCCCACTAAATATGCTAAGGCTCTGGTTTTACGAGATGTTGGCTAGCTTTTTCTGGAGGGAGTAGCCTAGTTTTTCGACGGCTTTCCAGGCTTGGACGAACAGGGGATAGTTCCTGAGTGTGCCCAGTGAGCTTTTGAGGAGGGTTTCCTTGAAGGACTGCTTGGGTCGCCACTCAGCCCAGGCGGTTTTATCCACATATTCGAAGAAGAGCTCTTTTCTGGAGTTTTTTGCGCCGTACTTCCAGGGCTTCTGGTAGGTCGCGTAGTGGACGATGAATGGCTGCTCAACTAACTCTCTGACCGCCTGTTCGTCTAACTCTGCTCGCAGGGCGTTGGCCGAACCGTAGATCTGCGGTTGCTGATTCCAGCGCAGGTCCAGCTCGCCCCAGTGACTAGCTAGGACTGCGTTTAGCCCGCCTTGGTCCCACCAGAGCACACTGTCTTCGTTCTGCTCAATATATTCGATAACCTGGCGGCCTGTATTCTCAGCCCGCCACTTCTGGACATTGATCACCATCACCCCTGCGTTGAAGTATTTGTGATCGGCAGGGATGCCTAGCTCTTTATAGTTGAGGAGCCCACCGGGGGATGAGACATAGGGGTTACCCATATCCTGAACCGCCAACAGGTGGTGAGCTGTGACATCGTTAGCCCACAACTGCGCTAGGTCAGCATTGACAACCAGATCACAATCTAGATAAATAACCTTTTGCACCCAATCTGGTAAGAGATCGGGAATCAACAGTCTATAGTAGGAGACTATTGTGATGTGTCCCGAAACCTTGAGATTTTGCACCAGAGTATGGCTTGGCGTAATCCACTCGATGCAAATTTTCTCTGGGTCGATTGACTTCAGAACTTTTTGTTTGTTGGATTTTTTAATGCCACCATCAATGATAAAGGCGACAAGCTTTTGCCCGCTTTTGAAGTTCTCGACGACTGAGCGCAGGGTTACGGCTAGTTGCATCACATAGCCATCGTCTGCGGCGCAGACCAGGGCGATGGCTTGATGATCTGGAGAAACAGAAGAAGTTGTTGCCTGCCCAGAACTATCTCTGGAAACCGCAGAGGGTTTCATTGGATTGCTCAACTCCTATGTTGGCTGCTTGCTGCTCATACTAGCCAGGTGTTGGCTGAGATATCCACTTCTGCCTTTCAGCTTTACGGTTTTCTCAAACAGCCTGGCTTTGTTGCTGGAGAAGCATAAAGTCTCACTCTAGGCTGGTAATAAGCACCCAGATGGTTACTTCAGGTCTGTTCGCGTCTTTCCGGAAACTGGCCTGGTAATTTTGTCGAGTCGGTTAAGCCTCAGGGTTCAGCTTGAGCAATTCCCAAGTGACATAGGTGCCGATCGGCCCCCACAACGCGTAGGGCAGCAACAGCAGTGCGGCCAAATTGTCGATGCGCCAGACCAGTAAGGCCAGCAGCCAGGCCAGCACTGTAGCCGCAGCGCCGAGGATTAGGCCGCCCCGAATGCTCTTGAGACCAGCGAGGACGGGGGTGTAACTGACGGTCAGTGCGGCCACCAAAGCATAGAGGATCATCAGCAAGATTTTCTCGCTCAGGACTGCATCTTGCTCCCAGACAATCATCGCGGAAATGGCACCACAGATGAAAATTGCGGTCCAGATCAAGGGAATCAGCGGTTCAAAGACTAGCCAATTTGGACGACGCAATTGCTTGAACCAGCGGAACGCTTCGCGACCGGTGAGACGACTCCCGATCAACAGAATTAGGGCTGTTACGCCTGCGATCACCCATCTAGATAGCACCTCGCCTCCTCGCCACCACAACAGACTCTGGTAGTGTAGGCGACGGTCTGCGGCAGGACATCAGTCTGTAGGGAAGGTTCACGCGGGCGGCAGGCGCTAGCGTTGAACGGCGGTTCTACTGGGTTCGCACACAGGACAAGGATGCCGTCAGCTCTTGTAATCGGCTCCAGAAAAACTGGGTGGGGCGGGTGGCGGCTCCGGTGGCGGCGACTGCCTTGGCTTCTCTGGCAGCCTGCTCTCCTGCCTGTGCGTGGGAACGGTCGCAGGCGCAAGGGGCTGTTCGCGCGGCTCTGCGGTAGTTGATGATCGCAGTGTCGAAATCGCCGCCGGTCTCCGCGTCGAAGGCGAGACGGAAGTAGCGATTTAGAGTCGTTTCTGAATCAGCGTTGGCACTAGGGTTGAGCGGCCTGCGCAGAGCAGGGCAGGGCTCGGCCTGTTTGAGGCTGCCCGACTGCCAGTTGAGCCCCGCTCCAGCAAACTTGAAGGCTTCTGCAAGACCTGGGGCACTGGCACTCAGCAGGCTCAGAACGGTAATGCCAGCAACTAATCTGGGGATCGTCATCTAAACAGGTCAATTATCTAGTATCTAGAGCGTCCGCCGCTTCAGCGCTAGTTCCCGCTGCTTTAGTGCCAGTTCTCGCTGCTTCCCTACAGGCTCCCGCCCTCTGGCTGCAAACTTCGCGAGCTTCGCTGCCATGCCTAGGAGGTTGGTGGCCTGTTGAAGCCCTCTGGCTACAGACCTTGCGAGGTCTGCTGCCTGTGCAGAATGCCCTGCTGCGGTTGTAACCTGCTGACCGGAGGCTTGATTTGATAAGCGTCCTCGGCGCGATTTGAACGCGCGACCTGCCGCTTAGGAGGCGGCTGCTCTATCCACTGAGCCACGAGGACTGGGAAATCCTCCTCAGTCTAGCAGGGTTCCTAAGCGCTCCTAATTTCTTGGGGTAGCGGGTCTGCATCAACCCCAAACCGCTCGCTGATTGCCTCTAGCAACTTGGCTTCTGCGCCAGAGACCTTGCCATCGAGCTGAGCAATCGCCTGACAGCGAGCAAGGGTTAGCACGGCGAAGTCCCGATTGAGCTGGTCCAGCAGGGCAGCCAGCGGTTGGGGCGCTTTGAGGTTGCCGGCAATCGCTTGCAGAGAATTGGGGTGCAGGCCAAGCGACTGCAGACTGGGCAGGATGTCTTGCCAAGATTTTTCGGGATAACTGGCCAGGATCATGTGCGCCAGGATCTGATCCATAACCGCTTGCTGGGCGAGCGCCACCGTTAGGTAGGTCTCACTCTGCTGCTGGATGTTCTGCAGAGTCTGGGTAGAAGTTTCCGAGACATTGGGATTCAGCTTGGCTTCATAGAATCGACAGGCGGCATAGCCCAAGGCATACAGCATCGTGGCGTTAGCGCTGGCCCCGATTAAGGCTCCCGCCAGCGGAATATTTTTCACGAAGACCAGACCGGCTCGAATCGCCCGTCCGCCACCCAGGGCCAAGCCAAAAATGGCAATCACCTCGCCCTTGCGAGCCGGATCTTTTAAATCCAAGCCGTAGGCAGCCGCAATTTGGTAGAGCATTTCGGTTTGGAGCGCGGTCGTGGTTGCCAAATCCACTGCCAGCAGCGCGATTGCTCCGCCAGGGACCCAGCTGCTGGCCAGTCCAACGCCACCGGCATACACCGCTTTTTCAACCATGATGCGGTGGGCAATCTGGCTGGGGGAGTAGTCTGGGTGCTCTTGCTGCAGTTTGCGAACCGCTGCTTCTGCCTTCACCAAATCCACCTGATCGCTGATGCCCACCAGCCAATCCAGTTTCAGCGCTCGGGTCAGTTTTCGGATCAGGGGGTTATCGCTCACATAGGTGACGGCCTGGCCCGTGCCTGCCGTGGTCTGCTCAAGCCAGCGATGGCTCTGTTTGAGCGTGAGATCAGCCAGGCCCGTTGCAACTTTCAAGACAGAGCGACCCGTGCCGCCCATTGCTTGGCCTAATGCCGCTGCCGTGCCTGCCGCAGACTTGATAAACAAGGCTGGGCGAAAGCCCAACAGGCCAGTGCCAGACTGTCTGATCTCAGCCTGCCTAGCGAGCTGCCCCTCAGGCTGACCGCTTGGCGGGGACACAATGGGCGCTTCGGGCTCAGAGGCTGGCTGTGGCTTGCTGTTCATAACGTTTGGCTCTGTTTGGCTCTCGGATTCCCCACCTGGGCTGAGGTCAGCTAGAGAATTCATATTATTAGAGAGAACAGGCGTCATTCCTCAGCCTTGGGAGAGGTTGTATCAGCTGGTTCACTGCTCGACACCTCGTTAAATGACAAAGCAATAGGATTGCTGCCAATGAAAACATCCAGGCCAGAAACTATTTCAGGAATTGCACTGCCGATCGCCACCCTAATCGCCATTCTCGCCACTCTGGTCGTCAATGCCCTATCTAATTTCTTCCCACCTCAGGGTTTAAATATTGGTGCAATTGCCAACACACTTCTCCAAGGCGTTCGCATCACCCCGGCAAACTATGCATTTGCCATTTGGGGCCTGATCTACCTGGGGCTGATTGCCTATGGGCTTTACCAGCTTCAGCCAGCTCAGCGGTGCAATCCGACCATCCGTCGGGTCGATTGGCTGCTGATCATGGCTTGCCTGGCTCAGATCGCCTGGGTCTACCTATTTACGCTACGTCAGTTCTGGCTCTCGGTCGTCGCAATGCTAGCCATTCTGTTGCCATTGATTGGAGCCTACCGACAATTAGGGATCGGCACAGTGCCCGTATCGCGAGACCGTCAATGGAGGGCACAGGTGCCGTTCAGTATCTATCTCGGTTGGATCTCGGTGGCCACAGTTGTCAACATCGCCTCCGCTCTCTACAGCGCTGGTTGGGATGGCTCAGGCTTGAGCGCTGAAGCCTGGACTGCGCTCATGCTAATTGTCAGTGGCATGATCACAGCCATCGTCGTCCTGCAGCGAGCAGATGTTGCCTTTACCTCAGTATTTGTCTGGGCCTACATTGCGATCGCAGTCCGGCAGTGGAATACACCGCTGATTTGGGTCACGGCAGCAACGGCAGCAGCCACCCTTGTCGCCTTGCTGGTGTGGAGCACCCGGAGACGAGAGAGCCGAAAAGTGCCGGGTTAAGAGGCCGAATCAGGGTCATCGCCTTCTAGGATGGTCCCCTCTAAATTCGCGTTCTCCAGGTTTGCCCCACCTAGTTTTGCCTGGTCTAGATCCGCGTCATTCAGGTTGGCCTGCTGCAGATCTGCGACCTCGAGATCAGCACCGCTCAAATCTGCTTTCGCTAAATTGGCCCCAGTCAGGTCCGCCCGAGATAGGTCAGCTTGAGCAAGTCCAGCCTGCTTCAGGTTGGCAACCGTTAAGTCAGAGTGGGTCAAATTCGCCCCCTCTAACTTCGCCTCTTCCAAAATAGCGCCATCCAAAATCGCATCTCTCAAATCGGCTTGGCTCAAATCGGCTTGGCTCAGGTTTGCCCCATTGAGATCAGCGCCGCTCAAATCCGCACGACTGAGGTTTGCCCGCCTCAAGTTTGCGCCATCCAGGAATGCTCCAGTCAACACAATGCCACGCAGATCCACCGCTTCCAAAACTGCTTCCCTCAGGTCGCTGGCACTGAAATCTCTTTCTCCAGCCTTGTATCGCCTCACCAGTTCTTCTGCGTTCATGTCTCTCCTTCTCTCTACGCTCAGCAGAGGCAACGGCATTAGTCGGAGCCGGTGTTAACACCGTAGTTCAACGACCCAGGGCGAGTGCCTATCTGGAGATATACTTTATCTAGACATCGGTACTATTGGTTGTAATGGGGTTGCAATGGTCTCTACGCCACAGCGAACCAAGAACCGCTATTTCCTCTGTTAGTTGCAGGCTTACATCTCAGGCTTGCAAGGGCCAGTTCTTCGGATTGCTGCCAAAAGCTACAACTAGCGGCAGATGCTGATTCAGAAAAACTAGCGCTTGGCAGGGGACAAAGCGGAGGCTCTCGGGATCTGATTACCGAAGCACAGTCGCTCCGATCTTTGCTTGTTGAGAATGTTTTGTAGTAACTTATCTCATTAACAACAGAGGTTCCAAAAGCTCGTTCGGAGCGTATACTTAAGATTGTCAAACTGGTTCTGAATCAGGACTATCTCGCAGGTTTAGCAAGGAGAAGCGGCAATGAGCACCACAACCAGCAACAACAGCACCCTGCGTCAACCTCTGGAAGTCGTTGAACAGAACGTGCTGCGATTGGAGCAGCAGTTGGCAGGCAGTGTGGTGAATGACCTCAAGCCTGTGCTGTGTAGTCTATTCACGCTGTTTCACCAATATCAGAAGCACCATTGGGTTGTGGAAGGCCCACAGTTTGGGCAGTTGCACGAGTTTCTCAAAGACGGATATTCGGGTTTGCACGAGCAAGCGGATGTTGTTGCAGAGCGGATTACGGCGCTGGGGGGGGTGCCTGTGTCAACGCCTGCACGGCAGCAGGAACTGGCTTGTTTTGAACCGGAGTCCGAAGGTGTTTTTGATTTGCGCACGATGCTGGAGAATGACTTGAATGCGGAAGGTGACATTATCTCGTTGTTGCGAGTGCTCATCCGCAAATTCAATGGCCTAGGCGATTTTGCTAGTGAGGAGATTCTGCGCAAAATCCTGGTGGAGCGTGAAGAATATACTCACCACCTGCAGCACTACCTGGCGCTGGAAAGCCTGACTAAAGCAATGCACCCGCTGCTCTAGCAGGGCTAGAGGCTGCCCTCTGCCAAGTTCTAGTCCTGATGTTGATGTCTCGCCTTCCCCTCTCCCAATTCTGGGCGAGGGGCTGGTTGAGGAACCTACCGAAGGCTCTCAGGGACTCTCCGAAGACTCCTGCGAACCCTCCAAAGACTCTCAGGGACTCTCCGAAGACTCCTGCGACCCCTCCAAAGACTCTTATGACCTCTCCAGAGACTCTTGCGACTTCTCCGAAGACTCTTTGAGAGTCTTTGGAGGCTCTCGCGGATTCTCCAAAGACTCCTGCGACCTCTCCAGAGAGTTTCTTGGAGTCTCCGAAGACTCTTTGGGACTCTCCAGAGAGTCTTGTGACCTCTCCGAAGACTCTTTGGACCTCTTCGAAGAGTCTTGCGACCTCTCCGAAGACTCTCTGGGACTCTCCGATGGCTTTTGGGATCCTGGTTGCTCTGGCCGTGCGTTGACTGGGTTGGGATCGTTACTATGTCTTCTCGCTCCCTCGTCACCTATAGCCCCGCGTTCACGTTGGTGCCGACCTACGAGTGCTTCAACCGCTGCAGCTACTGCAACTTTCGCAGTGATCCTCATCACAGCCCCTGGCTGACCCTGACGGAGGCGGCCAACACCCTACACACCCTGCAAAGCAGCGGCGTGATTGAGATTCTCGTGCTCAGTGGTGAGGTGCATCCACGAGATCCCCGCCGGGCGGCTTGGTTCCAACACATCTATGAGATCTGCGAGCTGGCTTTGTCGCTCGGCTTTCTGCCGCACAGCAACGTGGGGCCTTTGAGCCGGGCAGAGATGACCCAATTGCAGACGGTGAATGTCTCAATGGGCCTGATGCTGGAACAGGTCACGCCAGCGCTGCTGCAGACAGTCCATCGACACGCGCCGAGCAAGCGGCCAGAGGTTCGGGTTGCTCAACTGGTGCAGGCAGGCGAACTGAGCATTCCCTTTACCACCGGCCTACTGCTGGGGATTGGCGAAACTCCTACCGAGCGTCGCGAAACGCTGCGCACGATTGCTGAGCTTCATCAGCGCTGGGGACATATCCAGGAAGTGATTCTCCAGCCTCACTCGCCCGGACTGGACCAGACCTGGCAGGGCCTAAGTTTGCCCGTCGCAGACTTGCTTCAAGCAATCTATGAGGCACGAGAGATCTTGCCGCCCGAGATTACGCTGCAAATCCCACCCAATCTAGTGGCTGGCGACGAAAATTTGCTGCGCTGTCTGGAGCTGGGCGCTAGCGATTTAGGCGGGATTGGTCCGTTGGATCACGTGAACCCCGATTATCCCCACCCGATTGACCGGCGTTTGGCAGCCACCCTGGCCGCTGCGGGCTGGCAACTCATCCCACGCTTGCCGCTCTATCCTCAATATGATGCTTGGCTGCAGAGGGACCTGGCTCAGTCGGTTGCGACTTGGCGCTCACGCTTGGGGCTTTACGGGTCAGAGGCCCTCACCCTCGGCCCCTCGCCCAATTTTGGGCGAGGGGAGGCAAGTTCTGAGACTCGTGGCTTGCCTGCTCTCGCCTTGAATTCGGAGGAAGGGGTTGAGGGATGAGGGCCTGATAGTCATTGACTCACCCAGTTGCACTTGGGTCAGGGTGTGATCGGGATCCTGGCAAATCCTGGTGCGACGGTTCATGCTGGGTGATGCAACCTCTGGGCGGGCTGAGCTGAGCCTGTACAATAGAGGGCTGCGGTTCTCATTTAGCTCGCCGGAGAGTTTCCCATGTCGCGCCAGTGTACCCTGACAGGCAAGAAAGCCAATAATGCCTACGCTGTTTCCCACTCGCATCGCCGCACCAAAAAGCTTCAGGAGGTAAATCTCCAGTGGAAGCGGATTTGGTGGCCTCAGGGCAACCGTTGGGTTCGTCTGCGCATATCCACTCAGGCGATCAAGACGCTCAATCACAAAGGGCTCGCAGCCTTCGCCCGCGAAGCTGGGATCAATCTGAACAAGTTCTAGAAGTCCCTCCAGCCCCCGACCTCAGGGTGAGGCAAGACTCTGGTTCCCCCAAACTCGGGGGCTGGGGGCCACAAAGCTAGCGCACAGACCGGCAGTCGGCAGGTAGCCAAATTTTTCTAAGCCTAGATCGTTGGACCCGGATAAATGGGTAAACTCTGTGATGAACTGAAGCCTGCTCTCTGTCACTTAACCTTCGCGCCTGAGCTTACGTCGTCTAGGGGAAGTGTGTTGAGGAGCACGAGGGATCTGGGGACATACCCGGTAAACCAAGGATGAGGTTTCCTCTGGCTCAGGTGATGACCTGTGCATAGAGTCTCCGTCTTACCACGGAGAGAATCTTAGGGAGTGTGCCCGCTGGCTGGATAGCCGAATCAAAACCTAGAGAAGCAATCTACTATGTCTCGTCCAGCACAGAGAAACCGTCGTCGTCACCCAGGTCGTGCTTTCGGGCGGATGGTTGAGCAGGGATTGGCCGCTGCGCGACGGCAGACTGAAAGATTGAGGCTTTCGTTTCTAGGTTTGAGGCTGCGGGGGCCTCAGCGGCAGCCGAATTCTCGACGGGCGACGGCGGGTCGCAAGC
>JANNOU010000001.1:0-55272 GCA_031399305.1 Leptolyngbya sp. SOY_34_metabat_272 | reverse complement strand
GGTGGCTTGGCGGCTTTGGGTCGGGGACAAAGTCACAACTTTGTCCCCTCATTTCCCATCCCTAAACTTTGGAGACTGTGCAGACTATGCGCCAACTTTGTGTTGCTTATTCTCAGGAGGGTTGTGATTCATGACTCCCTCTCCTGGAAGTTTTGATGACAGCGATTTCAGCATCCTCAAGGTGCTGATTGAACGCTATGGTCTCTCGCGCTTGGTTGCAGCGCTCAGCCGGATTTGCTTATGGCAAGCCGAGCGAGCTGATGTGATGCAGCGAGGTCGAGAAGCGGTGAACGAATGGCGCAAGGACGCCAGCCTGCTGACCCGCGTTCTGATCCAGCTCAACCACTAAAAGCCCCCTTCCCCCGACTTCGAGGCAAGGAGAGGCAAACTCTCAAACTCCAAACCTGCCTCCCCTCTCCCGAGTTCGGGAGAGGGGCCGGGGGTGAGGGCCTCCTCAGGGCCATTCAGTTCTGATGCTCACAGGCGAGACTTGGTCAAGCTGGCAACGCCACTCACGCAACAAATAGAGATAATAGAAAAGGGAAATGAGAACACTTGTTCCCCTGCTGCCCTTCTCAGCGTGCCCGTGCTATGGCCCCCTTCAAGCTCCAGGCCCCCTTCGAACCAACCGGCGACCAACCCAAGGCGATCCAGCAGCTCGTCCACTCACTCAACCAGGGTCATCGTTTCCAGACCTTACTCGGCGCGACCGGCACCGGCAAAACCTTCACCATTGCCTCCACAATTGCCCAAGTCGGGCGTCCCACCCTGGTTCTCGCCCACAACAAAACCCTAGCCGCGCAACTGTGCAACGAACTGCGCGAATTCTTCCCCGACAACGCCGTCGAGTACTTCGTCAGCTATTACGACTACTACCAGCCCGAGGCCTACCTGCCAGTCACCGACACATACATCGAAAAGTCGGCCTCGATCAACGACGAAATCGACATGCTGCGCCACTCAGCCACACGCTCCCTGTTCGAGCGCCGCGACGTGATTGTGGTTGCCTCCATTAGCTGCATCTACGGCCTGGGCATTCCCGAGGAATACCTCAAAGCCTCGATTCCCCTGCGCGTGGGCAAATCGGTAGACCAGCGCGAGATCCTGCGCAGCCTAGCCAGCATCCAGTACGAACGCAACGACATCGACCTGACCCGAGGCCGCTTCCGCGTCAAGGGCGACGTGCTAGAAATTGGCCCGGCCTACGAAGACCGGATCATCCGCGTCGAGTTCTTCGGCGACGAGATCGACGCCATCCGCTACATCGACCCCGTAAGCGGCGCGACCCTACAGAGCATCGACGGGCTTAACATCTACCCCGCCCGCCACTTCGTCACCCCCGAAGACCGCCTAGAAGGAGCCTGCAACGCCATCGAAGCCGAAATGCGCCAGCAAGTCGAATATCTGGAGGCCCAGGGCAAACTGCTCGAAGCGCAACGCCTGCAGCAGCGCAGCCGCTACGACCTGGAAATGCTGCGCGAAGTCGGCTTCTGCAACGGCATCGAGAACTACTCCCGTCACCTAGCCGGACGCCAAGCCGGGGATCCGCCCGAGTGCCTGGTTGACTACTTCCCCGACGACTGGCTACTGGTGGTCGATGAGTCCCACGTCAGCGTGCCTCAGATTCGCGGCATGTACAACGGCGACCAAGCTCGCAAAAAAGTGCTGATCGACCACGGCTTCCGCTTGCCCAGCGCCGCCGATAACCGCCCGCTCAAAGCCGACGAATTCTGGGCCAAAGTCAAGCAGTGCATTTGCGTCTCCGCCACCCCCGGCGACTGGGAAGTAGAGCAGTCCGACGGGCGCATTGCCGAGCAAGTCATCCGCCCCACAGGCGTCGTCGATCCCGAGATCTTTGTGCGCCCCACCGAAGGCCAAATCGACGACCTGCTCGGCGAAGTCAAAGAGCGGGTTGACCGCCAAGAGCGCGTGTTGATCACCACGCTCACCAAGCGCATGGCCGAAGACCTCACCGAATACTTCCAGGACCGGGGCATCCGCGTGCGCTACCTACACTCAGAGATCAACTCGATCGAGCGCATCGAGATCCTGCAAGACCTGCGCGAGGGCAAATTTGATGTTCTGGTCGGCGTAAACTTGCTGCGCGAAGGGCTAGACCTGCCCGAAGTCTCTCTGGTCGCCATCCTGGACGCCGATAAAGAGGGCTTCTTGCGAGCCACCCGCTCTCTGATTCAAACCATCGGTCGGGCGGCGCGACACGTGCGCGGCCAGGCGATCATGTACGCCGACAACCTCACCGACAGCATGGCCCGAACCATCGAAGAGACCGACCGGCGTCGTGCCATCCAGCTCCAATACAACCAGGATCACGGCATCACCCCCCAGCCAATTGCCAAAAAGTCCGGCAACTCGATTCTGTCCTTCCTCGAAGTCTCCCGCCGTCTCAGCACCCAGGAATTAGAGCAAGCCTACGAACAGGCCGACGACATTTCGCTCCAGGAGATTCCCGAGCTGATCAAACAGCTCGAAACCCAGATGAAAGAAGCCGCCAAAAATCTGGAATTCGAGGCCGCCGCCAAATACCGCGACCGCATCAAGCATCTGCGCGACCGGCTGCTGGGCCACCGCTCTTAAAAAATTGGGCGTCCCTCCTCTAGGCCAAAAATCTACGCCAACCGTGAGAAAGCGAGACTACTGGGCACTCTGTACAGCAGTCCGATTGCAATTGCCCGTTTCGTGTTCGTCATGACCCAGATCTCGCCACCCGATGCCTCGCTCTATGACCTGATCCTCAACCAGCCGGGCACCGTTGCAGAGCCTTTGCAGATCAGTTCCGCGACGCTGCTGTCCACGTGTCGGTTGCTGCTGGACTTGCTGATCGAGCAGCGCCTGCCGGTTCTGGTGTGCGCCAAACTCCCCGGCAGTTTGCCCCAACTGTCTGAGATCGAGCGCTACACACAGCTCACAGAGTTCGTGTCGCATCTCTACTTATTTGGCAGTGCTGAGCCTGCCAGCGCTGAAGAGACGGGCGTGACTGCAAAATCATCCCTCAAACCCAGGCTGGATCGCTCTGAAGACCTCCTAGAAGGCTTGAGCGACCTGCCCAAGCTCACCTGGGTGCGGCTGAGTGCTGCCCATCCGCTGCGGCGCGAGTCCTTTCTGATCGTGTTGGGTGCGCAGATGTCGCTGCTGTTGCTTGCCCACCGCCCTCGCAGTGCCAGCGAGCCGTTGAGCAGTGGGCCACTGCACAGCGGGCCATTGCTCAACGGGCCATTGCCTAAAGGTTCGGCCCAAACGACCGATGCTGCTGGCCGCAAACGCCCGCTACTCGCCCTCTGCTCCTTCGATCCCGCCACGCTTCGCACCAGCTTGAACGGCTTGCGGTCGGTGCTGTTGGAGACCCTGCCCCCAGCCAGCGGCCCCACGCAGATCCAGCGGTGGGATGAGTGGGTAACGCAGCTGATGCCACCATCAAGCGCAGCAGCAGGTTCCAGCCTGCTGAGCCGCCTGGTCACCAGTCTCCTGATCCGGCAGGAAGACCTCAACCGCGAGAGCCTCACCCTACGCAAACAGGCCGAAAGTGCTGAGGAACTGCATCTGAAGAATGAGGAACTGCTCAACAACCTGCGCCTCAAAGACGAATTCCTGGGTCTGGTCTCCCAAGAGCTGCGCACACCGCTGACCAATATGAAAACGGCCCTCTCTCTGATCCAATCACCTGCGCTCAAACCGCCTCAGCGCCAGCGCTACCTGAAAGTGCTTAGCGACGAGTGCGACCGCCAGGGCTCGCTGGTGAACGGCCTAGTTAACTTGATCCACCTCGATCAAAACCTCGATGCCACCGAGCTGCAGCCGCTGCAATTAGCCGAAGTGGTGCCAGGCTTAGCCAGTACCTACCAGCCAATTGCTCAGGAAAAGGGGATCATGCTGGCCTACACCGTCCCCAGCGACCTGCCGCTCGTCTCCTGCCACAGTGCTGGCCTCAAGCAAATTGTGATCAATCTGATCGACAACAGCATTAAGTTCACGTCGCTGGGCGGCCAGGTCTGGATCCGCGCCCGTGCCCAAGGTGAGTATGTACAGCTAGAGTTCCGCGATACCGGCGTTGGCATCCCGCAGCAGGATGTGCCCCGCATCTTTGACCGCTTCTACCGGGTGCGTTCGCTCCAGGATGATCCGGGCGGCATCGGTTTGGGCTTATCGATTGTGCAGCGGCTGCTGCTGCGCTGTGGCGGCTCGGTCACCGTGCGCAGCAAAGTGGGTGAGGGCTCGACCTTCACCGTGCTGCTGCCCGTGTATGGTGACACCTGAGTGGCTAGCGCCCGAAGCCTCTGGGCTTGGGACGGGTGGCGACGGTATCGGCAATGCAGCCGTTGAGCTGGGCTAGTAGGGGCTCGCGCTCCAGGTTCTGACCGATTAGAACCAGCTGATTCTTTTTGGGGCCTTGCCACTCGGTGTTGTCGAGCGACAGGCGCTTGCCGCTGAGATGGAAGACATAGCGGTCTGGTTTGCCGGTAAACCAGAGGATGCCCTTGGCCCGAAATACGTTCTCCGGCATCTGGTCCAGGAAGTTCTGGAACTTCGCCAAATCCAGTGGCTTCTCCGCTTGGAAGGAAACCGAGATGAAGCCATCGTTCTCCAGGTGGTTGGAGGCGTGGTGAGGGTGATGATGTCCGTGATCGTGGTCGGGATGCTCACAGTGCTCGTGGTCATGGTCATGGTCATGATGCTCGTGCTCTTGATGCTCGTGCTCGTGAGTCTTAGCCTGGCTGCCGAAGTATTGCTCTGACTGGAACAGGCCTACGCTGAGGATTAGCGGCAGAGGAACTTGTGAATGGTTAGTGCGCAGGATGCGTGCGCCTGGCTTCAGGTCGCGAACCCGCTCCTCCAGGCGTTCCAGTTCTGCTTCGCTGACCAGGTCGGTCTTGTTGAGCAACAGGATATCGCCGTAGAGGATCTGGTTCAGGGCGGCTTCGCTGTTGAACAGATCCAGGCTGAAATTGGCCGCGTCGATCACGGTCACGATCGAATCTAGGCGCGTGAAGTCTGCAAGTTCTGTGCTCAGAAAGGTGATTGCCAGCGGCGCTGGGTCCGCCAGACCTGTGGTCTCGACCACCAGGTAGTCCACATCCGAGCGCTCCAGTACGCGGAGGACCGCCTCGCGCAAATCGTCGTTGATTGTGCAGCAGATGCAACCGTTGCTGAGTTCCACCATGTTTTCGCCGGTGGTGACGATCAGCTCGTTGTCGATGCCAATCTCGCCGAATTCGTTAACCAGAACTGCGGTCTTCAGCCCCGCCTGGTTGGTGAGGATGTGGTTCAGCAGCGTGGTCTTACCGCTGCCCAGGAAGCCTGTGATGATGGTGACTGGCAGGCCGTCTTTGGGCGCATCCATCTCGGACGCAAGCTGGGTTGGGGCAGAGGTTGGGTTGGGTGCCATAGCGCAAGACGGGTCGTCTGATTTTTTTCTAGTATCTCTTGTTTCCCCAGCTGCGGGGTCCGAATCCTTGACAGCCTTGTAACTTGTGCGTAGTGTTTTGTATTACAGGTGATCACAGCGGTTTCGGGTCTGAAGGGATTGAGGTATGCAGCTTGTCGCGCGCAGCATTTCCAAGCACTACGGCGACCGTGAGGTGGTGCGTGGCATTGATTTAGGGCTATCGCCGGGTCAGGTGCTGGGGCTGCTGGGTCCCAATGGCGCGGGCAAGAGCACCACGGTTGGCATGTTGTACGGCATGGTGATTCCCAGTCGCGGTGCGGTGCATCTGGGGCCGTGGAATGTGCAAACCCAGGGTCGCCAAGCGCGGCATCACATGGGAATTGTCACCCAGGATGACAATCTGGACCCGGATTTTGATGTGCTGGAGAATTTGATTTACTTTGCTCGGCACTATCGGCTGACCGGGCTGACGGCTCGGCGGCGGGCGGCGGAAGTGCTGGAGCAAGTGGGCTTGACCGGGCGTGAGAAAAGTCGCATTGAGGAGCTGTCGGGCGGGCTGAAGCGGCGCTTGGTGCTGGCGCGGGCGCTGTTGAATCAGCCGCGAATGGTGTTTTTAGATGAGCCGACCACGGGGCTAGATCCCGATGCGCGGCAGGATTTTTGGAAGCTGGTCAGCCAGCTCAGGGCGGCGGGCTGTGGCATCTTGCTGACTACCCACTATATGGACGAAGCAGAGCGCCTGTGCGATCACCTGTTGCTGTTACAGCAGGGAAAGGTGGTGGATCAGGGCACGCCGCTGGAGCTGATCGAGCGCACGGTTGGCCACGAGGTCGTGGAGGTAGAGGGGGTCGCGACCGAGTGGCTTAAGGATTTGGCGGCGCGGGCGGGGGTGTGGTCGCGCCCGTTCAGCAGTGGCTACTTGTTGGTGTTACCGGCGGCCCAACCGCAGGCGCTGCTGGCTCAGATTGAGCAAGAGCAGCCCAGCCGCCTGAGCCGCCGCCGCGCCAACCTCGAAGACGTATTTCTCAAGCTCACAGGGACGTCACTCTAATGCAAGTCGCGAAAGTTTTGCGAGGCTGGTCGGTCTCGCCCTGGGGGGTTTATTCGGTCTGGCGGCGACATGCCAGGGTTTATCAAAACACCTGGCTGGTCAATTTCTTGCCGCCGGTGCTGGAGCCGGTGATTTACCTGATCTCGTTTGGCTATGGTTTCACGCCGATGGTGGGGGAGCTGACCTATCGCGGTCAGACGGTGACCTATCTGGTGTTTATTGGCCCGGCGATGATCGGGCTGGGGTTGTTATTTCAGGCTTTTTTTGAAGGGGCTTACGGCTGTTTTCTGCGGCTGAATTTTCAACGCACCTGGCATGGATTGCTCACGGCCCCGCTGAGTTTCTCAGAGGTGTTTTTGGGAGAGTGGCTGTGGGCAGCGACGCGGGGCACGATTGCTGGCTTGCTGATTGGCATCGTAATCGTGGGCATTGGTTTGTATCCCTGGTATGCCCTGGTGGTGTCGTTGCCGCTGATCTTTTTGGGGGGATTGCTGTTTGGGGGGATGGGCTTGCTGGCGGCGGGGATTGTGCAGACCATTGACCAGATCAATGTGCCGGTGTTCTTGTTGATTGTGCCGATGTTTACGCTGTGCGGCACTTATTTCCCAATCGACAATTTGCCGCCGCTGCTGCGTAGTCTTGCCACCGTGCTGCCGCTCTCGCCAATGGTCAGTTTGCTGCGCTGGCCGCTGGGGTTGCCGCCGTCTTGGCCGCTGCAACTCGTCTGGTTGGTAGGGTTAATGATGCTGATGGGTTACTTGGCCTGGCGGCAGATTCACCGCAAGCTGTTTGGCTGAGCCGGGTGAATTCAGGTCCTCACTTCACTGAGTCTGTGGGCTCAGCTTTGGGCGAGCGGCTGGCGTACCGAGTCGCCACGAAAGAGCACGGTCAAGATCAGTTCGACCGATGAGTTGAGTGCTAGTCCCTGGCAGCCAATGGCGGCGCGGGTTCCCTTGCCGCGCTGGCCATAAAGCTCGACCAGCAGATCGGTCGCGCCGTTGATCACCCGAGGTTGATGTGCGAAGCCGGGGGCGGAGTTCACGTAGCCGATCAGCTGAACGATCTGCTCCACCCGTTCAAGATCGGTGAGGGCATACTTTATGGCAGAAAGACTGGTGAGCGTCGCGTAGCGGGCCGCCTCGTAACCCTGCTCCACGCTCAGGTCAGCTCCGACTAGGCCCGGAAGGTAGGGCTGGCCGTCCTTCAAGGGCACTGTGCCCGAGAGATAGAGCAGTTGACCGTGGGCGTAATGGGAGATGAATTGGGCACCGGCTGAGTTCTGGGCATATTCACTCTCCAGATCGGGCAGAGCTAACCCCAGGGTTTGCAGCTTGGTCTCAATGTCCATGCCTGATTTTCCTCACAACAGTGACAATCGTTGGGCGCTTGGCCAGCGCCTGCCTTGGACATTGTCCGTGATCCTACGCCTGAGATGCTTCCGCGCCAGGGTGGGATGAGTGTTCTGAACAGTGGGACAGTCGGTGTAGAGCAGTGGGACAAGTTTTCCGGGCAGTAGGACAGTGGGTGTAGAGGTGTAGGACGAGTTTTCTGGGCAGTGGGACCCATTTTCTGAGCGGTGGGACGGTCAGTGCATAGAGGTGGGACGATTGTTCTGGGCGGTGGGATGGTCAGTGCAGAGGCATGGGACAAGTTTTCTGAGCTGTGGGACGAAGCTGCGCAGTTGTCGGCGTTGATCCCAAGCGGCTCAGCAGAGGCCCCCCCGGCCCCCCGAGTTCGGGGGGAGCCGGACTCTGGTTCGCCTGGAGCTTGGCAAGGTGGCGAGGGCTTTGGCGCTAGAGCTTATACGGGCGCGTCGGCGCTGGGAAGCCGCAGGCGGTGCCGTCTACATGCGCCACTTCCGCTTCCCAAGGCAGGCGGTACTCGCCCTTCACCAGATCCTGCATGTAGGTGTAAGGGCAATCTTGAGCGCCGCCTTTGACCGCGACATAGCCCCGGTGGCCGAACTGGTAAATGTTGTTCTCGACTCCCCACAGCCGTCGTGCTTCCTGAACCAACTTGGGCCGCACCTCGCCCGTAATGATCTCGTCGGCCAGACTATTGCCGGTCACTAGAGGCGTCCCGTCGAAGTTGACGATCATGCCCTCACCCATTGAGTTGAAGCTGCCGTCGCTGCCGCACAGACACACCGAGGCAGTGTAGATCAGGTTGCAGAAGGCATTAGCCTGGTTGGTAATTGTCCAAGCGTGGCGAATCGGTGCCGTGTAACCCGCCGTGCGCAGCAGGATATCGGCCCCCCGATAGGCACATTCGCGCGCCATCTCGGGGAACATGCCGTCGTGACAGATGATCAGCGCCAAGCTGCTGCCATTCGGCCCCTCGCAGACCGGAATGCCCAAATTCCCCGGCTCCCAAGGCTCCACCGGCACCCAGGGGTGCAGCTTGCGGTAGTAGAGCTTGATCTCGCCGTGGTCGTCGAGGATGATGCCGCTGTTGTAGGGATTGCCCGCCGGGTTATATTCCATCAGCGAAAAGCAGCCCCAAATCTGGTGCTGACGACAGGCAGCCTGAAACGCAGCCACCTCTGGTCCATCCAGACGGCACATCATCTCGGGGTTGGTGTCCATCGACAGCCCGTGCAGCGCATATTCGGGGAACACCACCAGATCCATGGTCGGCAAGTTGCGCCGTGCCTTGGCGACCAGCTCGCAGATCCGCTGGGTTTGGGCCGCCAGGTCATCCGGCGTCACCACCTTGGGCAACTGCAGCTGAACCAGACCAATCACCACGCCATCGGGTGACTTATTCAGGCCACCGAGTCCACTCATGACAAAACCTCTGCTGGCTACAGGCAACGATTGAACCGCGCAGCCGCCCCAGGTTTTGTACCTTCTGACACTGACGCGCCTAGTAGAGGCCGAAGGCCCCACCCAGCAGCACATTCATGCCCGCCACGCTGAAGGGGCTCAGCAGCGTGGCCCCCCAGCCCGCTGCGCTCAGGCCCTTAATCCGGCTGAACACCAGCCAGCTCAGCAACAGATTGCCCCCCAGCCACAGCAGCCCACAGAGCCCCAGCGGGGGAGCCGGGGTCAGCCCGCTCAACAGCAACGCACCCAGGGCATTGGCCAGCCCCACCAACGCCATCGCCAGCCACAGCCCCGAACTGCTAACCCGGCCAGTTCCTGACAAAATCCAGCACAGGCCCCCAAAGGTGAGGGCAGAGAGGAGGCCGCTGCTCAGAGAGTAAATAGGTTGCACCTGCCCAGACTCAAGGCTCAATCACACTGACCGACAACCCTGCAGACTGAAGCTGATCGGCTCGCTTACGCGCATTCTCCGGATCGGAAAACGCGCCGAGCTGGATGTAGGACTGGCCGTTGAGTTGCCGCACATAGGCATCGCGCACCACCTGCCGCGCCCGGCTCAGGCTGCTCTCGTTGGTGCCAGGCATCACGACGTAATGGATCCTCGGGCGAGCGGCTGAACCCACACCCCGGCTAGCCGCAGGCAAACTGGCTGCCACCGGCTCAGCGGCAGTCGGCGTGGGCACCGCTGGTTGGGTCTCTAGACGCGGCTCAGGGTTAGCGGGGCTGGGGTTGTTCGCCACGGGGGGAAGCGGACTCACCAGCCCAGGGCTGAGCGGTTCCGTCGCCATTGCCTCTGGGCGAGCGGGCGGAGCGCTGGGCTGGGCCGGGGAGACCAACGGTTGGGGGGGCCTCGCTTGGCTCTGCTGAGGGCGACTCACCATCGGGGGCGGCACGGTGAGGGAGCGGTTCGGCACCCCGCTAATCGGGCCGGGCGGAGCCGTGGGCAAAGGCGGTGGACTCAGCAGCGGTTGGACGGTGGGCATCGTAGGCACACTGCCCGGTGGCAGCGCCGCAGCGGGTTCAACTGGCGAGTATGTTGCAGACGGGGTCGGGCTAGGGCTAGGCTCACGGAGCGGCAGTTGGCTGAGGGCGTCTAACCCCCCCCCCGACTCCGGCGCTGCGTCTGAATTCGAGCCGCTGTTGGCCTCTAAGGCAGGCTCCGAGCCATTGCCAGAAGCTTGTGAGCCGAGTGAGTCCAAAAAGCCGGGCTTCATCAGCAGGTAGCCGATAAAGGCGCTGGAGAGCATCAAAAACAACAGCGAGGTCACGCCAATCGGCGTCAGCAGACTGTGTAAGAAGCCCACCTCCGACAGGGCCAGAGAGGTGTGAATCTCAGCGGCGGCTTCCTCCTCCTCCTCTAAGCTGCGCAGCAGATCGTCGGAGGAGCGCAATTCCTCGCCAGCGTCCAGCTCGTGGCCGGCGGGGTCTGGCACGGTTCCGACCTCCAAGGCGGGCACCACCCCGGCTCTCGCCAGTTCCCCAGCTACCTCTGGCTGGCTAGCCTGAGCCAGGTCCACCGGTTCCGAGCCTCGTGAGCGCACGGCCAGCGCCCCCTGCTCGCCAGACGCGAAGGTAGGAGCCGCCGAGGCTGAAGGGTAGGCTGACAGAGCGCCCAAATCCCCGGCCAAGTCTTGCTGGCTCGTGAGGCTGCCTGCGCGACCCTCTCGCCAAAGGCGATAGCGCTTCAGTTCACTCTCGAGCTCTACGTCTAAACCGGCGAGAACTGGGCGCAAGGGAAATGGTTCGCGCAGTGCGTCAGCCATCTGAGCCGGGCGATCGACACTATTGTCATTGTGAAGTGCTGGCGTTGAACCCACCGAACTCATCTTGATCAACCCTCTCTGCGCACGCCATTATCAACTAAATCACATCTGATCTTGAGCACACCTGAATGCTGAAGCCCAATCAACCCTCGGCTTAGTCCTGGCCTTGGTGGACGACCTCACTGCTGAGTGGCACCGAGTACGACTGATTCTGTGCGAGGTAGAGTTCCTGGATATCCTCTGGCAAGGCGTCGAGCAACTGCTCGTGGGCCACCCGCAACTGACTGCGGACCTCGCCGGGAGACACGACTTCTCCCTCAGCTTGCAGATAAGCCGCAATGCGAGCCTCACTCCAGCGAAAGGTCTCTGCCAAAAGCACAATCAGCCGCAGATCGCCGGGAATACGCTCTAAGGCTTGCTGCAGGTAGCACCACAGGGGCGGCGGCGCGGCAGTCAGAGAATAGTGAATCGCTTCTACGGGCGGTGTCTCTGCCCGGTTGATGATCACGGCGGTCAGGTTGATCAGCCAGCTTTGCAGGGTCATGCCTTTCATCGAGCGCAGATCTAGACCCATCAGCTCGCTGTGGATGTGCCACCAGGTCCGGGCAAACAGATAGTCAGCCTGCACAGGCGAGCGCACCGAGCTGTTGATCAGGGTGTAAACGACCTGGCCGTAGCGACAGAAGAGGGCGGTAAAGTAGCGTCCGGCCTCGGGATGACGCTGAAGCAGGGCAACCAAATCCTGATCGCTGTAGCGAAACAGGGGGCGAATCAGATCGTGGCTGCACTGGGGGAAGTTGGGGAGCTGCAAGGAGAGCCTCCGGTTTCCGGAGTTCAGCGGTCGGTCCGGTGTTAATTGCCTCTCACTATAGCAGCGCCGTTTCTAGGGCGTCGCGCCGCTTTGGCCCATTTGCAACGAAAGTTTTCAGGCCAGAGAGCCTCGGGTAAGGCCCTGCGGCAGGCTGCGCAATAAATCTCGCCACAAGCCGCGCCCAGAGAGCTCGCCCTCTAGTGCCGCCCGATAGCGGGGGTATAGGTCTTGCAGCTGCTGGGGCGTCTCGTTCACCAGCTCCAAGCGGAAGCGATGAATGCCCGCCTGCTGGAACGCCGCTAGATGCTCTGCCCCAGACTGGGCTTGGGCGTGGAAGACTGTGTTGCGGCAGCCCACATCAGCTACGACCGGATGCGCTAGACCCGTGCGGTCGCGCAGCTCAACGCGGTGCCGCTCGCACGGTCGCCCGCAGTTGGTAAAGTTGTCGCCATCCGAGAGGAAACGGGCAAACACACAATGCTCGGTATGGAACACCGGCAAGTGATGATGCGCGATCACTTCCAGTTGCGAGGCAGCGGCGTAGCCAGCCAGATCCAGAATCTGCCTGGCGCTTAGATCGTGACCGACTGTGAGCACCTGTAACCCCTGCTCTAACAGCACTTGGGCGCTGATCCCGTTGATGGCGTTCAGCGAAAAGTCACCGATCAGGCGGGTCTGGGTGATTTGTGCCGCAAGTGCGGATTCGGGGTCGGTCAGGGTTTGCAACAGCCCTAAACTTCTGACCAGCAGCCCATCAGGCTCCAGTCCCAGCAAAAAGCGCCACAACCGCTCCTCGTTAGGCTTGAGGACGCGCGGCGCAGCAACTACCGCCTGGAGCCCAGCAGCCTGTACGGCTCGGAGCGACGGCTTTAGTCCGTAAAAATCCAAGTAGTCGAGGTAGATAACGGGAACCTCAAGATCAATTGCCGCCTGGACTTGCTCTGGGTTGCGACAGAGGACCGACAGTTCGGGTAAGGCGGGGAGCGGGGCGGGCGCGGAGATGTGCAAGCGGGCCAGCGCTTCAGCCGGGGACTGCGCCTGTCGCTGGATCTGGTGCGCGGCCAGCAGTTGGGCGATGGCTTCGCGCCGCAGGTAGGCCAGTTCGCTCAGGGGGTAGAACAGCTCTCCTTCCAGCTCGGTCACGAGCGACCGCAGCCAGTAGGGAGTGCCGCCCAGCTTGCCCAGTTCTGTGCTCAAGCGCTCGCTGTCTAGACCATGTTGACGGGCGGCCTGGAGCGGAATGCGCCCGGTCAGGCTTACAGTAGCGGCTGGGTCCTCAGGTGCGTCTTTGTCCACAGCGGGGTAGACCGGTGACACCGACAACTGCAGCGGCTGCCCCACCTGTCCCCGAACCCGCATCTGTAGGGGGATGCGCGCTCGCGTCTGGCCCGATTCTGCCAGCTGCCGCAGTCGCTTTTGCAGCTGCGGGTCGTCGGTGCGCCACAGCCAGTCACCGGGGCGTACTCGCCGCAGATTGACCTCACCCTTGCCGAAGCGCAGTTCCGTCAGGCCGGACTGGCTCTCGTAGCAGGCGTAGACGCGTCCGCCTTCTTCTTTGGCTTGGGGCTGCGCTCGATCGAACACTAGGCCGTCGCCGGGGTTCACCGGCTGTGACAGGCGCACGAGGACCCCGCGCTCGGTGGTCTTGACGATTTCGCCCACCTTGACGCCCCGATGGCGGGGGGCGCGGCCTTGCACCAGACGCTGATGCTGCACGCCCTCGAAGAAGCCGGGGGTTAGCCCCCGCGAAAACACCTGGTTGAGATCGCGCTCCTCTGCCTCGGACAGGTCCACCGGCAGGCCCGCCCAGGCTTGATCGATGGCCTTGCGGTAGGCCTGAGTGGTGAGCGCCACATACTCCGGCCCCTTCAGGCGGCCCTCGATTTTGAAGCAGTGCACACCTAGGCGCACTAGCTCGGGGATGTGCAGCACCGCCATCAGATCTTGGGGGCTCAGCAGATACTGATACGGCCCCAGGTCGCGCAGCTGCCCGTCGCAGAGCAGTTCATAGGGCAGACGGCAGGCTTGGGCACACTCGCCCCGATTGGCCGATCGCCCGCCCCAGCCTTCTGAAGAGAAACACTGCCCGGAATAGGACACACACAGCGCCCCATGCACAAATACCTCCAGCTCCGGCCCACCGCTGGCGGCCAAACCCCGCGCGATCTGCTCAATGTCCTGCAAGGACAGCTCGCGCGCCAGCACCACCCGCGAGGCCCCCTGCGCCTGGGCGAACCGAGCCGACTCTGCCGAAGTGATCGTCATCTGGGTGGAGGCGTGAATCGCTAGATCGGGCGCGATCGCTCGGATTAGCTGCACCACACCCAGATCCTGTACGATCACCGCATCCACGCCCGCTTCGGCAATCCGGGCGATCAGCGGTGCCAGGCGCGGCAGCTCCTGATCGAACACCAGCGTGTTGAGGGTGACGAAGCCCTGCATAGCGTGGCTGTGAAGCTCGGCGATCAGCTCAGGCAGTTGCTCGGGGGCGAAGTTAACGGCGCGGGCGCGGGCATTGAATTCGCTCAGGCCGAAGTAAACTGCATCGGCCCCAGCGGCAATCGCGGCGCGTAGCTGGGGGTAGCCACCCGCTGGGGCCAGCAATTCTGGGGGTTTGCGCAAGCGTGGCATGTTGGTTCTCAGGCGATAGCCTGGCTGAATTCGACGGCTGGGGCCGGACCGACCAGCGACACAACCGGCGCTTGGCAATAAGACTGGACTGCCGCCTGAAGCGCCTCGGGACTTACCGCTTCGATTAGCTGGGGGAAGCGCTCGTCGTAGGCCAGGCCCAGCCCCAGGACCTCATACCAGCCTAGAACCTGGGCGATTTGGGCGTTGGTTTGCTTGCCTAGGGCGTATTGCCCCAGCAGCTTGCTGCGGGAGGTCTGCAGCTCGACCGGCGACAGTGGGCGGTCGGCTAGCCGCTCGATCTCAGCGCGCAGGCTATCCAGCGCGATCTGGGTGTTGGCCGGAGCGGTGCCCAGGTAAACCCCAAATTGCGAAGGCCCCAGCCGGGTGGGATAGAAGGCCGAGACCTCATAGGCCAAGCCCCGCTTCTCACGCAGCTCCACGAACAGGCGGCTGGAGAGGCCATTGCCCAGGTAAGTGCTAAGCAGCTTAAAGGCGGCGAAATCGGGAGAGTGCGCCGCCGGAGCCAGATAGCCCAGCATCACCACTGCCTGCTGCGTGTCTTGAGGCGTCACCCGCCAGCCGCCCTGGACCTGAGGCTCGGCTAGCTGTAATTCCGGTACCGCCTCGGGCGGGTTCTGCCAATTGCCCAGTGCTGCCTCGACCTGCGCCAGCGCTGCCTCCGGCGTGATTCGTCCGGCAATGCTCACTACCGTCTGGTCGGGGCGGAACCAGGTGGCGTGGTAGGCCCGCAGATCCTCGGGCGTCAGAGACAGCATGCCCTCGGTTGTACCCAGACCCGAGAGTGCGTAGGGATGGTCTAGGTACAGGGCCTGGCGCAGCTGGTCGAAGGCCACGGCAAACGGCTGCTCCCACTGCGAGCGAATCGCCTGCAGTGTGAGTCGGCGCTCCAGCTCCACTTCTGCGGGCGGAAAGCTGGGTTGGCGCAGAATCTGCGCGGCTAGTTCAAAAATCGCGCTGAAATCGGTGCCCACGGTTTTGAGGCTCAGCACAAAATAATCGGGGTTGGCCTCGGTGCTCAAGGACGCGCCCACCGATTCCACCGTCTCAGCGATGGCGCGGGAGGACAACTGAGCCGTGCCTTTAGTTAGCACCGCCGAGCTCAGGTGGGTTAGCCCAGCTTTGGCCAGCGGCTCGACTCGCTGTCCGGCCCGATTGAACAAGCGGGCAGCCACGATATCTGCGGTGGGGTTTTCCACCACCAGCACCACAAGGCCATTGCCCAAGACCGTGCGGTGGACTTTGCGCTCATTCACAATTCTCTAGGTTCCCTGCTCTGGCAAAACAATCGTGGTGACATAGCGCTCGGGCGACAGGTATTGCCGGGCGAGCCGCTGCAAATCTTCCGGCTCAAAGCGCTGAATCAACTCGGGGTAGCGGGCCGAGAGTTCTGGTCGGCTGAGCGTCCCGTAGAAGCCGTACAGACTGGCCAGCTGGGCAGGGGCTTCGGTCGCGAAGGCGTAGTCACTGCACAACAGGCGCTGTGCCCGTCGCAGTTCTTCCGGGCTGATTGGCGTCTGGAGCAGGCGCTCGATCTGGGCTTGGATCCGGTTCTCGACCGTCTCTACCTGGTCAGCGTCCAGCCAGGCGCTGACCATAAACGGCCCCGAATCTCGGGACAGCGAGAAGCTCGCGCTGATCCCCTGAACCAGGTTCAAGTCTTCGCGTAGCTCGGCCACCAGACGCGACGTCCGGCCCTCGGTCAGAACCACCGAGAGCAAATCTAGGCCGTAGCCCTCGACGACTTGGTGGATGTCGGGTCCAGGCCAGGCGATCAGCAGCCGCGCCTGTTCTAGGCGTGGCAGGACCTCGCGCCAGCGTCGCTGGGCAGGCAGGTCAGCCTGCCGTGACGCCTCCAGGCGGGCGGGGCAGGCAGTGGGGGCCTCCAGAAACTGGCTGAAGGCCCGGTTGACCAACTCCAGGGTCAGCTCCCGGCTGACGCCGCCGACCACCACGACGGTCATGTGTTCGGGGCGGTATTGGCAGCGGTGAAAGCTGCGCATCTGGGCGGGCGTGAGCGCAGCCAGACTGGCCTCGGTGCCCAGGACCGGACGCCCGTAGGCGTGGTGGGGGTAGAGCGCAGCCATCAGCTTCTGATAGGCCCACCAGTCGGGGCTGTCGTTGGCGCGGCGGATCTCTTCGAGGACCACCAGACGCTCGCGCTCGAATTCGTCGTCGGGGATTGCAGCGTGCAGCAGCAGCTCGGCCAGGTGGGGCAGAGTGTCGGGCAGATAGCAGGCGGCAGTCGTGAGGAAGTAGTGGGCGTAGTCATGACTGGTGGCGGCGTTAGCAATGCCGCCCTGCACCTCGATTAGGCAGTCAAATTCGCCAGGGCTGAGCCGCTCGGTCCCCTTAAACACCATGTGTTCCAAGAAGTGGGCCATCCCAGACCCGGCCTCCGGATCCAGCGCCGCCCCAGCCCGTACCCAGACATCGACGGCGGCAACCGGTGTGGCGGGAACGGCCTGGTAGATCAGGGTCAGGCCGTTCTCCAGCTTGAACACTTCAGCAGCAAAGGGAGTGGTCGCTGCCGCCAGCCAGGGGGCAGTCAAAACCTCAGAATCAGGCAAGCTGTTGTACCGGTTCATGAGCACTCAGGGGAAAGTCGCAGCGACCAGCGTGACATCGGCTTCCTGGGCAAGGGAGACTGGGGCGACCAAACGCAGCGAGCAGAACTTCCTGAAGGCGCAGCCAGACGATTCCATCGAGTGCGAAACTTGAGCCAGTGCTGGTTACCGTCCAAGGACACGGGTCGAATGGCCGGATAGAGCAATAGGACCATCCTATCCCAGGTCAATTTTCAAAACGTAACCAGCCTTTGCAAAGTTAACCCAGAGCTTCAAAATAACTGCGCATGGTCGCAATGGATCGCGTCTGTATTCGAGTGCCTGCCACGACAGCCAATCTGGGGCCAGGCTTTGACTGTTTGGGAGCTGCTCTGAAACTCTACAACCAATTCACGGTTGAACCGTCGGCTCAGGCGGCGGGTGTGCAAATTAGCGTGGCGGGCCTTGAGGCCGACCAGGTGGCCCTCGACGCGCGCAAAAACTTGGCCAGTCAGGTCATGGCAACCCTAGCTGCCAAGCTGGGTCGCCCGCTGCCGGGTCTGCGGCTACACCTTGAGCTGGGTGTACCTTTGGCGCGGGGGTTGGGCAGCTCGGCGACCGCAATTGTGGGGGGCTTGCTGGCGGCCAATGCTTGTCTGGGCTCGCCATTGAGCACTGCCGAGCTGCTGACATTGGCAATTGACCTGGAAGGCCATCCCGACAATGTCGCGCCAGCGCTGCTGGGGGGCTGTTGCCTGTCGGCGACCTCGGCGGCGGGCTGGCAGATTGCGCCGGTGGCTTGGCACCCGGCGGTGGTGCCGGTGGTGGCCGTGCCCGACTTTGTGCTCTCGACCCGCAAAGCCCGCGCGGTGCTGCCGAAGATGGTCAGCCGGGCGGACGCCATTTTCAACATGGCGCATCTGGGCTTGCTGCTGCGCGGGCTGGAGACGGGCAATGCTGATTGGCTGCAGGCGGCGCTCACCGATCGGTTGCATCAGCCCTACCGCTGGCCGCTGGTCCCTGGTGCGGCGGCGGTTCAGGCCGCCGCCTTACAAGCCGGAGCCTATGGCTTGGTGCTCAGCGGCGCTGGTCCCAGCCTGCTGGCGCTGGCTGCCGCTGGGCAGGCTCAGGCTGTTGCCCAAGCGATGCAAACTGCCTGGCAGAGCGTCGGGGTTAAGGCTCAGGCCCAGGTGCTGGCCTTAGACACCCAGGGGGCAACCCTCGTCTAACCGCTCAACCTGAGCTGGAAGCGGCAACCTCCGAGTGCCCAGCTCCAAGTTCCGAGCCGTTGGCTCGACGCTCCGAGTTCGCAACACCAACCTCCGAGTCTTTTGCGCAAGTTCCCGAGCCCAGACCTCGGAGCCTTGAGTTCCGGGCTCGGAGTTTCGAGCTGGTCAGCTCAATCGCCCAGCGTTTTGCTTCAAGTTCCGAGCGCTGCCCGCCAGCGCCCGAGTTCGGCGGTGCTAGGGCTGACGGCGCTTGAGCTCTTGTTGAATCTGGCGCAGGCTTTGATAAATCTCCGGCAGGCGGCGATAGACAGCCACGGCCTTGAACCAGACGCTGCTGGGCATGGCTGGATAGCCGCCCACCACCGCCCCGGCCTCGATGTCCTGGGTGATCCCGGCGCGGGCCGCAGCCGTCACGCGGTGGCCGACCTTAGCCTGGTTGGCGACGCCGGTCTGCGCAGCCAAGACCACGTGATCGCCGAGTTCGCTGCCCCCGGCTAGGCCGCTCTGGGAGGCGATCACACAATGCGCGCCGATCTTGCAGCCGTGACCAATTTGCACCAGGTTGTCCAGCTTGCTGCCGCAGCCGATGCGCGTTTCACCGACCGACGGGCGGTCCACGGTCGAGTTGCAGCCGATCTCTACGCCGTCTTCTAGCACCACCCGACCGGACTGCGCCATCTTGAACCAGGTGCCCTCGGCGGTAGGTACAAAGCCGAAGCCCTCTGCCCCCAGCACCGCGCCGCTGTGGATCACGCAGTCCGCGCCAATTTGGGTGCGCTCTTGAATCACGCAGTTGGCGTGCAAAATCGTGCGGTCGCCGATCGACACACCCGGGTAGAGGGTGACATTGGGATGAATGCACACCTGGTCGCCCAGGCTCACCCCCGGCTGGATCACCGCCCCCGCGCCAATCGCCACCTCACGCCCAAGGCGCACATCCTCGGCGATCACCGCCGTGGCGTGAATGCCGGGGGCCGGGCGGAACGGCTGATAGAACAACGAAAGCGCCTGGGCGAACAGCAGCCGGGGCGCACGCGTGCGCAAGCTGGCGATGCCGCGTTGCTGCACTAGAGCGGCGATCGGCTCATCTTCGGGGATCAGCAACGCCCCGGCGCGGGTTTGTTCGAGCCCAGCCCAGCGCTTGCTGTCTTCGACAAAGCTGAGCTGCTGTGGCCCTGCCGCCTCCAGAGCCGCCACCCCCACGATCTCTTGCTCCGCGTCCCCATCCAGGGGACAGCCCAAAGAGGCAGCCAAGTCACCCAGCTTCATGGGCTGTGCCTACTCCAGCGCCTGCGCCGAGCGGATCAGCCATTTGCCGCCCTGGCGCACTAGCTCATACTCGGCGCGATATTCGCTGTCGGCAGCCAGGCTGCTGTCCTCGGTGCCGTCGGCAAAGTAGCGGCGCGCCTCGCCGATCACCGCCACCACCCGCGCGACATCGCCCTCTGCCGGAGCGCTGGGCGTGGCTTGCGAGGCCGTGTCTGGCGTGGCTTCTGGCGTGGCTTCTGGCGTCGGCACTGGCGGCAGGGTGGCGGCTGGAGTAGCAGCATCAGGGCGGCTCAGCTCGCTCGGCAGCGCCACATCGGGGCTTGGCTGGCTGCCATCCAACGCAACCGGCTCGCCGTTGATCTCAAGTGCTTCGATATCGAGGCGCTTGAGCTCGTATTGCCAGTAGGCGTTTTCGTCTTTGAGATTGGTTGCCTTGGTCTGCCACTCCGATAGGCTGGGATCGCTCAGGATGCCGTCCAGGACCGAGAGGTCATGCTCGCTGCCCATCGCCCTGGCCTTAGCCGCCTGCCAGGCTTGGATCACCTGCTCGGCCACCGCCGCAGTCAGCGGACCCGAATCACTCACGCTTGGGACTTGGCCTGCACCGGTGGTCGGAGGCAGCTCCAACAGGGGACGTTCTAGGTGCACCACGGGCTGCTCGCCAGCCGCCGGTCCGACCGGTCGCAACACCGCTCGCACTACCGCCTGCAAGATCCACACGCCGATCCCAAACAACAACAGGCCCAACACCACCACAAATAAAATGCGCAACGGGTGCAGCCGCTTGCCCCGGTTGCTGGGACGTCTCCCCATGAAGCTATCGACGCTAGGACGCTCGATCGTGGCGGTGCCGCGCGGGCGACGCGCGGGCAGTTCCGCCACACTGGGCAGATCGGAGAGCGGGCCCCCTCGGTCGCGGCTGGTTGCCAGCGTGCCATTTTGACTGCCCAGCCGACTGTGACTTTGGCCAGTCGCATTGCCCGCCTCGTGCAGCGGTTCCAGCCGTGAGGGCGGATTGAGAGTCGCAATCGGCACGCTGCCCGGGCGACCGCCCCCAGTGGTGCCGCTGGCCAAGGGCACGACAGGCCGAACCAACTCCGGGCGTGAGCCCGCATGCGCCACGTTCCACTCCGGCTCGCTGTCCGAGGACATCGGCAGCGCTTCTAGGTAAGCCTGAACCTGGTCGTCGGCAAAGTAGTCTTTGAGCGAAGCCCGCTGGTTGGCGAGGTCGCGAAAGTGCGGAAACACCTCGTCTTGCAGCCAGCGCTCCCCGTACAGACACAAGCCCGGCAGCAGGTCCGGCGAGCCCTGCGAATGCTGACGGATGAAGGCCAGCGGCTTGTACTCGCGGCTGAGCTCCAGACTGCGGTTGGCCTCTTCGGTCTGACCCAGCAGCAGCGCACACACCGATTGCTCTAGGTGCACATCTTGACGCTGCCCCAAGCGCACCAACATGCCGCGCGCCCGCCGAATCAGCGCCGGTTGCCGCTGGGCAAACCCCCGCGCCAGCAGCGCATACACTGCCAGATAGGTGGCCACCGCCGAGGGACGCCGCGCCTCATCTTCAAATAAGGCCTGCTGCTCGGCAGCGCTCAGATAGCTGCGCAACTGTTGAATAAAGCGCAAAAAATCGTCGATATTCAAACCCGAGCGGTCGTTGCCGGAGCCGTCGATACCGCCGCGCTCCTCCAGCATCTCCTGTAGCAGCAACAGGCCTCGCTGCCGCTCCCGGCTGCTGTCTTCAGACTGTAAAGCCAGCAGCTCCAGGATGCGGTAGGGGCGCAGCTTGTACAGTTCGGCCTGGATCTCGCCGCGCACGCTAGCGAATAGCCCCTCGCGCAACAACAGTTCCTGGCCCTGCTGCAAAGACAGTGCGGCGGCCTCGTACTTGCCCTGCTGCCATTGCTCCCGGCCCAGCTCCAACGCAGCCAGCGCCTGGGTCAGCACCACATCCGGGTTGTTGCGCGGCGTGCTCTGGCCGGAGGGCGCAAACTGCGAACTGGGCACCAAGCAAGCCTGGCTCAGCTGAAACACCAGTTCGTATTCGCCCAGCTCCAGCAGCAGCAGCAGCGCCCCGGGCATCAAGTCATCGCGGATTTCCAGGCTAGGGACGCTGGGCGCTTTGTCGGGGCTGCCGGTTGGCGACAGCGAGTCGCGATTGCTGGCCGCCAAGCTGGCCTCATAGACTTGGCGCTGTTCTGGGTCGAGCAGGACGCCGTAGGCCTGGTCAAGCAGTTGGCGACGGGCAGCAATCACCGAATCGGAGAATTCGCGCCGGGGCAGCTGCGCCGAGCGATCACGATGGGCCTGTTGGAGTTGCTCAGGGGTGGCCTGGGTGGGCAGTCCAAGGATCCGATAGTAATCGAGCGGAATGCGCACGGGTCCACGTCCTCAGCAGCAGCGTCAAAAAATGATTCAGAAAATTGCCCTCATCATAACCTGATGGTTTTGGGCGATCAGAGATTAGTGTGCAGCGAAACACCCTGGCTATTCTGAGCACAAATTGTACCTGCAAGTGAGGAGATTCTCCCGCAAACGGTTTATGAAGTCTTACGGAGCTGCAAGCCCACAAGGGAAAACGCCGCAAAGCAGTGCGCGGTCAAGCTGAGCGAGCTTGTCGACAGCACAGTGCCGGGGGTCCGGATGCGAACTGGCATGGGCTGTCGAGCAGACAAATGTCATTAAGGTTTACGAGTTAGCGCTTAGATTAGGATTAACCACGACAGCCAGCGAACTGGGAGAGTATTGCAAGCCATGGTTCAGGAGCGAATCGCGTCCGCATCCGTCACTCCGCCCATCAGTCGCGAGCAGGGCCTGCTCCTGTACGAAGACATGGTCTTGGGCCGCAGCTTCGAAGATAAGTGCGCGGAGATGTACTATCGGGGCAAAATGTTCGGCTTTGTCCACCTCTACAACGGCCAAGAGGCGATTTCGACTGGGGTAATCAAGGCCATGCGCGCCGATGACTATGTGGCCAGCACCTATCGCGACCACGTCCACGCCCTGAGCAAGGGGGTCCCAGCCCGCGCCGTGATGTCGGAGCTATTTGGCAAGGCCACCGGTTGCAGCAAGGGTCGGGGCGGCTCGATGCACCTGTTCTCGGCGGAGCACAATTTCCTAGGCGGTTACGCCTTTGTGGCCGAGGGCATTCCGGTGGCAGCGGGCGCGGCGTTCGCCAGCAAGTACCGCCGCGAGGCGCTGGGCAACGTGGGTGCCGACCAAGCAACCGCCTGCTTTTTTGGCGACGGTGCAACCAACAACGGCCAGTTCTTCGAGACCTTGAACATGGCTCAGCTCTGGAAGCTGCCGATTATCTTCGTAGTGGAAAACAACTTATGGGCGATCGGCATGGCTCACCGTCGCGCCACTTCGGATGTCGCCATCTATAAAAAAGCTGAGGCGTTCGGGATGCCCGGCTACGAGATCGACGGCCAAGATGTGCTGGCGGTGCGCGAACGGGCAGTAGAGGCGGTTGAGCGCGCCCGCGCCGGAGAGGGACCCACCTTGCTGGAGTGCCACACCTATCGCTTCCGAGGTCACTCACTAGCCGACCCTGACGAGTTGCGCCCGTCCCAGGAGAAAGAGGAATGGTTTGCCCGCGACCCGATCAAAATCTTGGCGGCTCGTCTGACCGAGCACGGTCTAGCCACGAGTGAAGAACTCAAGGCTATCGATAAGAAAATCCAGGCCCACATTGAGGACGCCGTAAAGTTTGCCCTCGACAGTCCTGAGCCTTCGCCCAGTGAGCTGTACCGCTTCATCTTCGCCGAGGACGAGTAGGCCTTTTTCCCAAAGCCCTCTTCTACGGCCCCACTCCCGGTTTCCGAGAGCGGGGCCGTAGAAGAGGGTTGTGGACCGCCAAAATCTGAACTCACTCCTAGGGTTTCTGGCTGACGAATGCCTCGATCTCGTCGATTTCCGCACTGTTGAGGCGGAAATTAGCTGCGCCAATGATGCCTTCGACTTGCTTGGGGCTACGTCCGCCGACGATCGCAGCGGTCACGGCGGGATGTCGTAAGGTCCAGGCGATCGCGACTTCGCCGGGTGCGCGTCCGTGCCGCTGGCCGATCTCGCGCAGCAGTTCGACCAGCTTGAGGTTGCGCGACAGACGGGGCTCTTGGAACTCGGAACTCTGGCGACGCCAGTCGTCCTCGGGCAGGTTGGCCACGCGTTCGGCGGTCATAGCCCCGGTTAACAGGCCGGACTGCATGGGCGAGTAGTTGATGACGCCGATGTTTTGTTCTAGGGCGTAGGGCAAGATTTCGGCTTCTACATCGCGTTTGACCAGCGAGTAAGGCGGCTGGAGCGAGGTGACAGGGGCGATTTTCTGGGCGCGGCGCAGTTGCTCGACATTGAAATTGGAGACGCCGATATAGCGGACTTTGCCCTCGGCCTTTAGCTGGGCGAGGGTGCTCCAGCCTTCTTCAATTTCGGGGTCGGGATTGGGCCAGTGGATCTGGTAAAGGTCGATGGCGTCCACCTGGAGGCGCTTGAGGCTGGCTTCAACCTCGCGGCGTATTGAGTCGGCCTTGAGGCTGCGACCAATGTTGCCTTGCTCGTCCCAGATCATCGAGCACTTAGTGAAGACGTAAGGGCGTTCGCTGCGACCTTTGAGCGCCTGAGCAACCACTTCCTCGGAATGCCCCAAGCCATAGATGGCAGCGGTGTCGATCCAATTCAAGCCCAGGTCGAGGGCGCGCTGGATAGCGGCGATCGAGTCCTGGTCGTCCTGCGGTCCCCAGCCGAATTGCCAGCCGCTGCCGCCGATGGCCCAGGCCCCGTAGCCGATGGGTGTGAGCTGAAGCTCAGAATTGCCAAGCGGTTTGGTTTGCATGTTTGCTCCCTTCAGTCCTCAGTGCGGTTCTCGGGCACCCTCGCATAGAGAAGTTCCCTCAAACATTTTGAACCCAAACTGCTGGTTTGCGTTGCCCGCCAAACAAAAGGCTGGCCAGACACCACAGGCGTCGCCAGCCAGGCTTGGAATTAGGAGGTTACCGAGGCAGCTGAGAAAACCTAAATCGCTGAAAGCACCGCGCTGTCAAACTCATCTTGGCTGGCGAAAATTTCGAACACTTGATGCATGCCCGTCAGCGTAAACAACATTTCGACCCGATCATTGATTGAACAGACAGCTAGCCGCCCGCCAGCGACTCTGACCATTTTCAAGGCTGATACCAAAGCGCCTAGGCCCGAGCTATCCATAAAAGTTACAGCTTGAAGATTGATCAGAAAAACTCTGGCTCCAGTCTCAATGCTGTCGCTGATCTCTCGACGAAACTGGTTGGCAACCGTGCCGTCTAAAGTTCCAGAGGGCTTTACAATTTTGACGATGGAGTCTGTGCCCATGAGATGTCGATGGTCCTTGGTGCTGCTTGAATAATGGCAGCCTAGCAATCGGGTCCGAAGCCAGACATCAGTAGAAATCATGAAATCAATGAGTGAGCTGCTAATTCAAACCCAATGAGCTCGGCAAATATGCAGGAGGAGGAAGTATTTGTCTCTAGGCTTCGACTATAAAACGAAATTTGTTTCGTCCCAAAAAATTTCGTTTTCTGTCTTCAGCAGTCACCGTCAATTCGTAGCTGCCAGGTTCAAGGGATTTCAGACGCAGTCTGGTGACCGACTTGCCGCTATCTGGCTCGATGTCGAGGTTAATCGTCCGCTGATCCAGGATTTGGCCTGCAGCCTGAAGGGTGTAGGTCAACTTAGCTCTTGGGAATTTCTGCCAAAGGTCGTTGATGACCCATAGATCCAGCGCGATTACTTCGTGCCGATTCCAGACGTCCTTTTGCCAGACAATGCTCGGCAAAATGGGTTGGTAGGCAATAGCTAGAGCCTGATAGCCAGGCTTGGCATTCCGCCAGTAATCGACGATCCCCCAGTTGATCGAGGGCCAGTTTTCAACGAACATAAACTGGAAAAGACTGGTCACTGGCCGAAATCTCTGACGGCGATATGCTTCAGCCGCAAACTGAATCAGCTTGGCTTGATATTGCTGGGTGTTATTGATAAATTCCTGTGGGTTGCTACCCATCGGAACCTTGGCGATCTCGAAGGTCTCCCGTTTTTGAAAATTATGATACTCCCATTTCGACCATTCCGCATCGTTGTCCGGCCACAACTCCGCCTCACTGAAGGTCTTACGCAGGGAAGCTAAATTTGGCAGAGCCTGTGCGCCGAACTCGGTAATCAAGGCTTGCTGGGTAGGCTTGGCCGAATCTTGCCAGGTGGCGGCTGGGGTCTATCGCTCTCAAATTGGCAAACAGAGTATCATCTAACTTGCGATTTTGTTCTGGATTATAGTCCGCATACATGAGTTTCATCCAGGGGGCATCCCAGGGCGGCTCATTATGCAAGCTCCAGGTAATAATCGAGGGATGATTGTAAAGCAAGTTTACCATCCCCTTAGCTTGCCGAATGGCTTCCACTGCAAAACCTGGGTCATCTGTGTAACCCCATTGCAGTGGGAAATCCTGCCAAACCACAATTCCAGCTTGATCACAGAGCCGATAGAACGTCTCTGCCTCAATATGGGCGTGAACGCGAATTGCATTGATATTGGCCCGCTTCATCAGATCTAGATCTTGAGCGTATTTTGAGGGGCTCATCTCGCTTAGCCATTGAGAAGAGATGTAATTGGTCCCTCTCAAAAAAATGCGTTTGCCATTGAGCCTCCAAGTCTGGGAGCCAGGTTCTAGTTCAATGGTGCGAAAGCCAAAAACAGTTTCTGTGCAGTCGAGGCGCTGGTTGGCCTCGAAAATCTCGGTCGTCAGCTTGTAGAGATTGGGAGCGCCGTGCTCCCAAGTCCACCAGAGCTGTGCCTCCCGTTGAGTGAGCTTGAAAGTGAACTGATTAACTCCTGGATTCAGAGTTTTCTTTTGCCGTACGGGTGGGCTGGGAGCACCGGAGAAATTGTGGGGTTCAAGCGTTAAGCTCAGATCAAAGTCTTTAGGAACTGCTCCAGTATAGGTCAAGCTCAAGCTGAGATCAGCACGCCCTTCATGGGTTTCAAGCTTGATCTGAGGTGTGACTTTGACCGCATCAATCGCAACTTGATCGGATACCTTGAGAGAGACTGGTCCCCAAATGCCACCCGTGTTTTGCGCCTGCCCTTTGAGCGACCAGGCTCCTCCAGGTCTGGCATCATGATGGGTGAACACTCCTTTAATCAAACGCTTATGCAGAGACCAAACTCGCCCTGGTTCCTCATAGGGACTGTCGACTTTGACCACCAGGACGTTGTTTTCCTGAAATTTTAGTTGGTCGGAAACTAAAAAGCTAAAGGGCTCAAAATAGCCCTCGTGGAAGCCCAAATACTGACCGTTTAGCCAGACATCAGCCGTGTAGTCCACACCTGCAAAAACGAGCTGTGCGACTTTGCCCTGAAGTTGAGGATCGACTTTAAAGGTATGGCGATACCAGACAGTTCCGGATAGATCTTCACCCTGAAGATACCAATTGGAGGGGACGCTAACTGCCTTCCAGTTTCTGTCATCTCGGGTTGGCAGATATTGATCGGCGGGCATGAGGTATCCTGGCATGAATCGCCAAGTTCCTGACAGGAAAATGATGGATGGCAGAACGTGCGGTGGTGGAACTCTCACCGATCG
Source organism: Leptolyngbya sp. SOY_34_metabat_272 (assembly GCA_031399305.1). Taxonomy (GTDB): domain Bacteria; phylum Cyanobacteriota; class Cyanobacteriia; order FACHB-261; family FACHB-261; genus FACHB-261. The sequence continues at coordinate 28,118 of JANNOU010000001.1, read as the reverse complement.
GGCACTGCTGCTTACAGACAAGAGCAACCAGAAGAGTAGCCCCAGGCTCAAGGCGAGGACAAGACTCGCTTTTCGTAAACTCAACTTAACCATCGAATAGAGGATAGGGCTGGTGTGTCCCCTAAAATTTAACCCGTGACTCTAGGTTGGTTGCTCTCCGTCTAGCGGTTCTGTTCCCCAAGTCCTTGAACTGAACGAGTCGCCCGGAACAAAGAAGAAGATGAAGATAGGAACAGCATTCCCGCCACCCCTATGAAGTTTTCGCAAGATATTCAGGATCTGCTGAGGGACTATACTGGACAACCGCTCTCCATCGAGATCCTGCTGGAGCGTACGGGCGAACACGGCTTCGGCATGATCAGTAGTCTACTGACTTTGCCTTTCCTGATCCCAGTGCCTTTGGTGGGGATCTCGACCTTATTAAGTCTGGGGATTATTCTGCTAGGAGGGCAATTGGCTCTGGGTTTTCACCGACCCTGGCTGCCGCAGCGTGTGGTTCGATTGGAACTCTCCCCTGCTCTATCAGCGGGTTTATTGACGCAGGTCAGCCGGGTGCTACGTCCCCTAGAAAAGCTGGTTCAGCCGCGATGGCTGCGCATGAGTCAGCATGCGTGGTCGCGCCGGTTAGCGGGCTTAGGGATCGCTTGGGTAGGGCTGCTAATGGCTCTGCCTCTGCCGATTCCATTCACCAATCTGATTCCAGCCTGGACGATCCTGGCGCTAGCGATCGGCATCCTCGAATTTGATGGGCTGCTGATTCTGCTCGGCTACGGCATGGTCACTGCGACAACGCTGTTCTTCGCTAGTCTGGCCACCGCGATCTGGGCGCTGTTAGTTGGCGTGGCGGCGCGATGGTTCTAGCTTTGAAGTTCAGAGGTTTCAGATGACGGTCCCGTCAGCAATGGTCGTGCCCTTGAGGATAATCACAATGCCGCTGCGAATGTAGAAGCCCGCCTGTTCACAGTCGGCGGTTTCCACGCGATCTTTGTTGATGATCTGCACGTCGCGGCCAATGTGGACGTCTTTGTCGAGGATAGCGCGTCGGATCAGCGTGTTAGCCCCAATGCCGAGGGGGACTTTGCCGGGACGATTGTCATCGTGTGCCTCCGTTTGAGGGGCATAGAAATCCGAGCCCATCACTAACGAGTCCTCAATCACCGCGCCGGACTCCACTCGGGTGCGAATGCCCAGAACTGAGTGCTTAACGGTACAGCGCTTGAGGATGCAGCCCTCGCTAATGATCGATTCGGTGATCTGGCAATTGAGCAGCTTAGAGGGCGGTAGATAGCGAGGACGCGTGTAAATCGGCGCTTTCTCATCATAAAAGCTGAACGGCGGGCTGGGCTGGCGGGTGAGATCGAGATTGGCGTTGTAGAACGCTTCAATCGTCCCGATGTCCTCCCAATAGTCGTTGAACAGGTATGCCTGGACGTTGTGGTTTTCGATGGCGTCGGGAATGATTTCCTTGCCGAAATCTGTGCGGTGCGGCGACTCCTGCAGCAACTTGATCAGGGCGTCGCGACGGAACACATAGATCCCCATTGAGGCAATATAAGGGTTTTCCTGCGCCTGCTCAGCTGACAGCCCCAGCGATTGGGTATCTACCTGCATCGCTTGCAGGGCCTCTCCCTTGGGCTTCTCACAGAAAGCGATCACCCGCCCCGTTTCGTCAATTTTCATCAGGCCAAAGCCGGTTGCCTGCTTTTCTGCCACCGGTAACACCGAAAGCGTGATGTCTGCCCCTGTGGCACGGTGGCGCTCCACGAATTGACGGTAATCCATGCGATAGAGCTGATCGCCAGACAAGATCACGAACTCTTCGATCTCCTTCCAGGAACTCAGCAGCCAGAGATATTGGCGCACGGCATCAGCGGTACCCTGGAACCAGTTGGGATTTTCCAGAGTCTGCTGGGCGGCTAGTACCTCCACAAAGCCATCGCTAAAGCCCGAGAAGTTGTAGGTGCGGGTGATGTGACGATTGAGCGAAGCCGAGTTGAACTGGGTGAGCACGTAGATCTTAGTGATATCCGAGTTGATACAGTTGCTCACCGGGATATCGATCAGCCGGTACTTGCCAGCCAGAGAGACTGCTGGCTTGGCCCGCACCTTGGTCAAAGGGTACAGGCGGCTGCCGGCCCCGCCTCCCAGGATGATCCCCAGCACATTACGCATAAAAAAAGCCCTCGCCGCCTGCTTTGCCTGTTGATCCCAGCCCTCATGAACATAAGTGTGTGGCCCTGGGGAGCAGTTTGCAAGTAGGCAAGCCAACACTGGGGGTTTTTCGGAGACCTGTCAGAGCTCCAAAATCTCCCCCAGGATTTCGAGATGCGGTTGGGCAATTTTGCGCGTCTGGCCGAGCCTGGCAGAGAATAGCTCGCCGCTACGCAGCTCCTCACGTGTAAACAGCCCCATATCCAGCCCCTCGTTCAGCTGGAGCTGGCTGGAGTCCACGGTGAGCTGGCCTTGAAAGACGTGACGCAGGGAAGTTGCTGAGGAATAGGAGCGGTAGAGGACAAGGCTGGCTGGGGTGTGAGCGATCTCTTCGGCTAATTCCCGCCGGATCGCCTCCTGGGGCGTTTCTCCCGGCTCCAAATGGCCTCCGAAAAACGCCCAGTAGCCGGGCCAGGCGATGGTTGGCAGGTCGTCGCGCAGCTGCATCAAATAGGCCTCGCCCGTACGGGAGCGTAGAACAGCGATAGCCACCTCGACAGGGGAACTCACGCTCAGGGCTTCCGTTCGCTCACACGCTCGATCTCCTCCAGGTAAGCTTGGCCGAGATCCACGCTGGAGATCACGATGTTCTGATACTGGACTTTCCCCGCCAACCTGACCGTTGCGCCGATTTCGGGGGCAGGCTGTTTAGTCAAAACCCAGATGGCGCTATCCCCTTGCTTCAATTCATAGACGCTGGTCCCCAGCAACCCAGCCCGGTTGGTAACCGTTCCCTGAACGTAGACCGTGCTGTAATCTTTAGGCTGCGCTTTGATTGCCTCAATGCTGGTCAGTCCCAGACCCAAGCGCGCAAGCTGGCTACAACCGGTCGCCAGGCTCAGGGTCAAGGCAAGCCCACCGGCCAGAATGCCTTTAGAGAGGCTCGAATGAGGCAAGGATCGCATCGGCAGATTCTCGTGTGTACGCCTTGTCCCTCCAGTTTGGCCCAAAGGCCGCGCTGATGCCGAGAGATCGCCTTTCTAGCCTGCGACTTCTAGCGCAAATATTGGTGATTATCCCAGGTCTGAGCGCTGCGTTTGCGCCAGGCCATTTGTCCTTTGGTGGTTTCAACTAGCCGTTGTTCAAAAGCAGCCGCCAAGTTCTGCCAGTTCAGATCGTCACGCTGCAAGATCTCCTGCAGTTCTCTCAGGGCCAGTTCCTGCTTGATCCCCCCGTAGGTCGTGGGCAAAGGCTCGGCATCGTTGCGTAACGGATCTCGCCGCACGGCAGCCAGCGCCTGACGAACCGCAATCACGACCTTCTGATCGGCATCACGATTGGCTTTGAGTTGCTGGAAGCGCCAGCCTTTTTCGCTGGTTGCGTAGAGCGGCGGCAGGCGGTTGAGTGCGTAGGCGGCCACGTCCGCTAAACAAATCTGCTCGCGCAGGGCCGTGGGAAGATTCTGAATCTGCAGTTCAGCCTCCGCCAACACCAGCTCTTCGATGGCGTTCCTGAACGATTGGGGAGGGGTTGGGGTGTGCATCATAATTCCTATCTCCTGAGTTGCACCGCCGAGTCCGGAAACAGTCCCAATCTGAGGACCTGACCTCTCCCCTCGGACCCTCGGGCACTAGAGGCTGCTCGACAGCACTCTCTCTGCGCAATCCAAGTATTTGAGGTTCCCGACCCACTATTTTTTGTATTAAAAATATCCATCTAAGTGATTTTATCTAGGTAAATTCACTTAATTAAAAATATAGGCCTTCGACGCGGGGCCAGTCAGCAGTGGATGTGCGTAACTTGCTCCGCGCAATGGACTAGGTTGCCAAAACAGGCGTGGTAATTACGCAGGACCGAGCTTCACAAAGGCGAGATCCAGCCCATGGTGTCAACTGAAGGCTGAAGCGCCCCAGATTGGCTGTGCGCTTCTCAAGCTCGGAGCCCGCAGCGTCGAGTTCCCAGCCCCGCAGGTCGAGCCATCCGCTCCAGACTCCGAGTCCGGCACTCGCTCTCCCGAGCTTCAAGCCTCAAAAGTCGAGAAAATAGCTTGAACTTCCGAGCTTTGAGGGCGCACAGCCGAGTTCCAGACTGGAGGCTTCGAGGTCTGAGCCGAAGGCTGCGAGTTCCAGGCTCAGCAGGCCGAGCGAGCAACGGATAAGGAACGGATGGGGACCAGTCAACCCCTCGAGTCCCCATCCATTACATATGCTCCCGAATCCGCTGCCACTTCCCTTCAGTTGACCCTAACTGGATCCAGGCCAGCCAGCGGCTGAAGGCCGAGAGAGTGCGATACGCTTATTTACACGGCCTAGAACTCACCGGAGATATCGTCCATGACCGCCTATCCCGCCAACGGCTCTCCAAAGCCAATCGTGATCGCTCCGTCCATCCTGTCTGCTGACTTCAGCCGCCTCGGTGAAGAGATCCGAGCGGTGGATCAGGCCGGGGCAGACTGGATTCATGTGGATGTGATGGACGGTCGCTTTGTTCCTAACATCACCATCGGTCCTCTCATTGTGGAAGCGCTTCGCCCCCTGACTCAGAAGCCGCTGGATGTGCACCTGATGATCGTGGAGCCAGAGAAGTACGTCGGCGATTTTGCTAAGGCGGGGGCAGATCACATCACTGTTCATGTCGAGCACAACGCCTCCCCTCACCTGCACCGTACGCTGGGGCAAATTAAGGAGTACGGCAAAAAGGCGGGCGCGGTACTAAACCCAGGCACGCCTCTGGAGCTAATCGAGTACGTCCTGCCCCTGTGCGACCTCGTGTTGATCATGAGCGTCAACCCCGGCTTTGGGGGTCAGAGCTTTATTCCCGAGGTGGTTCCCAAAATCCGGCGCCTGCGCCAGATGTGCAATGAGCGCGGCCTCGATCCCTGGATCGAAGTTGACGGCGGCCTCAAGGGCAACAACGCTTGGCAGGTTCTAGAAGCGGGCGCGAATGCTATTGTTGCGGGCTCTGCCGTGTTCAAGGCCGCCGACTATGCCGCTGCCATCGAAGCGATCCGCCACAGCCATCGCCCGGAACTAGCGACGGTTTAGTCCTTAGGCCGCAAGTCCATCTCTCCCAAACCAGCCTGTCAGAGGTGAGTTCTCGCGTGACTGGCTATACTGAGGGTCAACGCGCTGACCGCTGCCATGCCACGCCGCAGACCACCCCTCCAATCCCCTCCGGTTCCAACTGACCCCCTGGGGGAGCGAGATCTGCAGCATCTCTATGCGTTTGTCTGCCTGGTACCCGTGTTCGGCTTTTTTCCCTCACTGTGGACGCTCTACCGTCGGCAGGGGGGCGCAGAGCAGTGCCAAGCTAGCCGTCTGAGCGTAACTCTGGGACTGGCTTGGGTTCTAGGCTATGCCCTGTCGGGAACGGTTGCTCAGCAGAGCGAACTGTTGCGTTTGCCCTTGCTGCTATCAAGTAGCCTTTTGACCTCAGGCTACTTCCTCGCCAGTTGCTGGCTGATGTTTCGCCTCTGGCGTCGCCAGTCACTGCGCCTGCCGCTAATCAGCAAAGTATCTCAGACGCTGCGCTGACTGCCAACAGCTCAGGTCAGCCCTGGCTTGACGACCAACACTGAGCAGGGTGCGTCTGCAACGACCTGGCCGCTGACCGAGCCCTGCACGATCCGATCAAAACCAGTCAGGCCCCGACTGCCCAGCACGATCAGCTGAACCTGATGGATCCCAGCTAGGCGGATAATCTCCTCCGCCGGGTCGCCCATCACGATCTCTCGCTCGCTGGGACAAGGGATGCGAGCCTGGTAGCTCTCCAAGATCTGGGTCACCTGTTGATAAGTCAGAGCGTCATTGCCAGGCTGGGGTACATCCAGAGGTTTCTCTGGATCCGATCGGTCTGGCGGCAGAACGTGTGCCAGAACAACTGTGATCTCAGGACCTAAGGTGAACGTCTTCAGTGTCTGGATGACTTGCTCAGAAAGCTCAGAGCTGTCAAGGGCTACCAGGATCTTCTTGAGCAAACAGACCTCCTTCTTGCGCCTGGACCCGCAGCCGCACGGACTCACCATGAGAATACAGCCCCTCGGCTTCGGTCAGACGGTCGATGGCGCTGGCCACACCCTGCAGGCTGTTGGGCGTGTACTGAACCAGGCTAGCGTGTCTTAAAAAGACCTCGACCTGCAATGGTGACGCGTAGCGGGCAGCTCCTGAAGTGGGCAGCGTGTGATTCGGGCCTGCCAGATAGTCGCCGACCGCCTCAGGGGTGTCGTAGCCGAGGAAGATTGCCCCTGCATGGCGAACCCCCTCCAGCAACACCCAAGGATCTGCAACTTCCAGCTCCAAATGCTCAGGCGCGACCAGGTTGGAAAGCTCCAGCGCCTCTTGCAGAGAGTCCACTACCACCACCAAACCGTAATGGGCGATCGACTTCTCGGTGAGCGTCCGTCGAGGGTGATTTTCCAACTGGCGCTCCACTTCGCGCACCACCTGCGTGGCCAGGACGGAACTGGGAGTGAGTAAAATCGCCGCAGCCAGTGGGTCGTGCTCAGCCTGGGCGAGCAAGTCAGCCGCCACATGGACTGGGTTAGCCCCACCGTCGGCGATCACTAGCACTTCAGATGGACCCGCCAGCGAGTCAATGCCGACGATGCCGTAGACCAGTTTTTTGGCCAAGGTGACGTAGATGTTGCCAGGACCAGTAATCAGATCCACCCTGGCAATAGTCTGGGTCCCGAGGCCAGGGCGGCGATCGCTTGCGCTCCACCCACCCGGTAGATCTCAGTGACCCCCGCCTCCTGAGCCGCCACCAGCACCGCATGGGGAATCACTTTGTGTGGACCCGGCGGCGTCACCATCACGATGCGCTTGACACCCGCAACCTTCGCGGGGACGGCGTTCATCAAAACGGTACTGGGATAGGCCGCCTGACCGCCTGGCACGTAGATCCCTGCTGCGTCTACAGGCAGGTAGCGCTTGCCCAAGATGACTCCGTTGTCTTCAAAATGAACCCAGCTCTGGGGCAGGCGCTTTTGGTGAAAAGCTTCAATGCGGCGGTGTGCCAGACGGATTGCATCAAGCAAGTCCTTGCTAATCTGCTGGTAGGCGGCATCCAGCTCAGCACCGGTGACGCGCAGATCCTCTGCTCGGAACTCCTGGTGGTCGAACTCGGCAGTGTAGTGCAGCAGAGCCTGGTCTCCGGTGCGCTTGACTGCCTGTAAAACCTCACGGACTGTGGCCTCCTTGTGCATCACCTGGTCGTCATGGATACGGTCGCGAATGCGCCGCAGTTCCGTCTCCGCCTCAGTTCGCTGAGTGATGATTCGCAGCATAGAACGCAAGAACGCCAGTTTAGTCAGGCTCAAAGGCGACCGGCACGCCAAGCTCGGAATGCCTGAAGACCTTGAAGGGCCGATTTCATGCTCCTAGCTTAACCTGATTTTTCGGGTGGCAGATGCAACCAATGCTGTTATGGCGTGCCCCAATGCTAATATGATCTTTCGAGCAATTTTTACGATTGAGGACCCCTTGGGCTGTGGCAAATATCAAGTCTGCGATTAAGCGCGTAGAGATCACTGAGCGCAACCGGCTGCGTAACAAATCCTACCGCTCAGCCGTCAAGACACTGATGAAACGATATTTTGAGGCGGTGGCTGCTTACCAGCAAAGTCCCAGCGATGAGACTCTGCAGGTCGCCCACGCGAGTCTGTCCACCGCGTTCAGCAAGATCGATAAGGCGGTGAAGCGGGGAGTCCTCCATGCCAATACCGGGGCTCGCAAGAAGGCCCGTCTCTCCCGCACCCTCAAAACCGCCACTCAGCCTGAGCAGGCCGCTTCCTGACGGTGATCATCCCGCTAATTGACACCCACGTCCACCTCAACTTCGAGAGCTTCCAGTTAGATCTAGAGGCGGTCGCCCAGCGCTGGCGAGAGGCTGGGGTGGTGCGGTTAATCCACTCCTGTGTCGAGCCCTCAGAGTTCGGCCAAATCCAGGCACTGGCAGACCGTTTCCCCGAGCTCGCCTTCGCGGTCGGCCTACATCCTCTGGACGCTGACAAAGGCCAGACCGGTTTCGCCGACCAGATCCGCCTCTTAGCTCAGTCGGACCCTCGGGTTGTCGCTATCGGCGAGCTGGGCCTGGACTTCTACAAGGCAGACAACCAGAGACAGCAGGAGGCGGTTTTTCTGGAACAACTGGCGGTGGCTGGGCAGCTCGGCCTGCCGGTGATCATCCACTGCCGTAACGCGGCAACCCGCATGCAGGAACTGTTAGGATTAGTACAAGCGGCTCAGCCCGTACAGGGCGTGATGCATTGTTGGGGAGGCACACCGGAAGAAACGTGTTGGTTCCTAGAGCTGGGCTTTCACATCAGTTTTAGTGGCATCGTGACCTTCAAAAACGCGACCCAGGTTAAGGCCGCCGTTTCGGTGGTGCCAGACGAACGGCTCTTGATTGAGACAGATTGTCCGTTCCTGGCACCAGCCCCCTGCAGAGGCAAGCGCAATGAACCTGCGTATGTGCGCTACGTGGCTGAGCAGGTAGCCGAGCTGCGCGGAGTTTCGCTCGCCGACCTAGCCAAGCTGACCACCGCCAACGCCAGTCGGCTATTTCGACTCAATACAGAAACTCCGGATCCCATACCACAATTTTTGCAAATTTGAGTTAACCTAGTGATATATTGTTCAGAATGGGGCATCTCATGTCGGAAGCCTGGCGGCAGCCTCCGGCTGATAGATCTGTATTGAGCTGAATGCGTAATGGTAGCGCACCAAGTTCAGACTCTGCGTCCGTGGAGCTTGAGCCAGTTGCACATTGACAATTCTGTCGAAAGTAACCTAGAATCCAGTGCCCATGCGTTTGCGTGGCCTATAGGGGAAATGCATGAATAACCAGAGCTACACAGCCCCGGCGTTTACTCTGCCAGATTTGGTAGAAATTCAGCGGGAAAGTTTCCGCTGGTTTCTACAGGAAGGACTGATTGAGGAACTGGAGAGCTTCTCGCCCATCACCGACTACACGGGCAAGATGGAGCTGCACTTCCTAGGCCAGAATTATAAGCTCAAGCGCCCCAAGTACGACATTGACGAAGCTAAGCGGCGCGACAGCACCTATGCGGTTCAGATGTACGTTCCGACCCGCCTGATCAATAAGGAGACAGGCGAGATAAAGGAGCAGGAAGTGTTCATCGGCGACCTACCGCTGATGACCGACCGGGGCACCTTTATTATTAACGGTGCTGAGCGGGTGATCGTCAACCAGATCATTCGGAGTCCGGGAGTCTACTTCAAGTCCGAGACTGACAAGAACGGAAGGCGCATCTACAATGCCAGCCTAATTCCCAACCGGGGCGCATGGCTGAAGTTTGAGACTGACAAGAACGATCTGGTGTGGGTGCGCATTGACAAAACGCGCAAACTCTCAGCCCAGGTGCTGCTCAAGGCACTGGGCCTCAGTGATGCTGAGATCTTTGACGCCCTGCGCCACCCAGAATACTTCCAGAAAACCATTGATAAGGAAGGACAGTTCGGCGAAGAAGAGGCACTGATGGAGCTGTACCGCAAGCTCCGCCCCGGCGAGCCGCCCACGGTCAGCGGCGGCCAGCAGCTTCTCGACTCACGCTTCTTCGATCCCAAACGCTATGACCTGGGCCGAGTGGGCCGCTACAAGCTCAACAAAAAGCTTCGGCTGAACATCCCAGACACGGTGCGCGTTCTGACGCCGCAGGACATCCTGGCGGTGGTGGACTATCTGATCAACCTAGAGTTTGACGTTGGTCAGACCGACGACATCGACCACTTAGGCAACCGCCGGGTGCGCTCAGTTGGTGAGCTGCTGCAGAATCAACTGCGCGTGGGTCTCAACCGTCTGGAGCGGATCATCCGTGAGCGCATGACTGTGTCTGAGCCCGACTCACTCACGCCCGCTTCACTGGTGAACCCCAAGCCACTGGTAGCGGCAATCAAAGAGTTCTTCGGCTCCAGCCAGCTGTCGCAGTTCATGGACCAGACCAACCCGCTAGCGGAGCTGACCCACAAGCGTCGCATCTCAGCCCTGGGGCCAGGCGGTCTGACTCGCGAACGGGCAGGCTTTGCGGTGCGCGACATCCACCCCTCGCACTACGGGCGCATCTGCCCCATTGAGACGCCGGAAGGTCCGAACGCGGGCCTTATAGGCTCTCTGGCAACCCACGCGCGGGTGAACGCCTACGGATTCATTGAGACGCCCTTCTGGCGCGTGGAAAATGGCCAGGTACGCTTTGAAGGCTCACCGGTCTACATGACCGCCGACGAAGAAGACGATCTGAGAACCGCGCCTGGTGACATCTCAGTAGACGCTGAGGGCAACATCCTGGGCGATCAGGTTCCAGTGCGCTACCGGCAGGAGTTCACCACTGCTGCGCCGCAGGAGGTGGACTACATGGCCGTGTCGCCTGTGCAGATCATCTCGGTGGCTACCTCGCTGATCCCCTTCCTTGAGCATGACGACGCCAACCGAGCCCTGATGGGCTCCAACATGCAGCGGCAGGCGGTGCCTTTGCTCCGGCCCGAAAGGCCCTTGGTGGGCACAGGGTTGGAGACTCAGGCTGCTCGCGACTCCGGGATGGTCGCAGTCTCACGCACCGACGGCGAGGTCGTCTATGTGTCAGCAGACAAAATTGTGGTGCGTTCGACCGAAGGGCGAGATCTGACCTATCCCCTCCAAAAGTATCAGCGTTCTAACCAGGACACCTGCTTGAATCAGCGCCCGCTGGTGTTTGTGGGCGATCAAGTGGTCACTGGACAGGTGATGGCTGATGGCTCTGCCACCGAAGGCGGCGAGCTGGCGCTGGGTCAGAACATCCTAGTGGCTTACATGCCCTGGGAGGGCTACAACTACGAAGACGCGATTCTGATCAGCGAACGCCTGGTCTACGACGACGTCTACACCTCGATTCACATCGAGAAGTACGAAATCGAGGCGCGTCAAACCAAGTTGGGGCCTGAGGAAATCACCCGCGAAATTCCCAATGTCGGCGAAGATGCCCTGCGCCAGCTCGATGAGGATGGCATCATCCGCATTGGCTCCTGGGTGGACGCAGGCTCGATCCTAGTGGGCAAAGTGACGCCCAAAGGTGAATCCGACCAGCCCCCCGAAGAGAAGCTGCTGCGGGCAATCTTCGGCGAAAAAGCGCGAGATGTGCGTGACAACTCGCTCCGCGTACCGAATGCGGAGAAGGGGCGGGTCGTGGACGTGCGCGTATTTACTCGAGAGCAGGGCGATGAGCTGCCCCCAGGGGCCAACATGGTCGTGCGCGTCTACGTGGCGCAGAAACGCAAGATCCAGGTCGGCGATAAGATGGCTGGTCGCCACGGCAACAAGGGCATCGTGTCCCGCATTCTGCCGCTGGAGGACATGCCTTATCTGCCGGATGGCAAACCCGTAGACATCGTGCTCAACCCCCTGGGTGTACCGTCGCGCATGAATGTGGGCCAGGTGTATGAATGCCTGCTGGCCTGGGCAGGGGAGAACCTGGGGGTGCGCTTCAAAGTCACACCGTTCGACGAAATGTACGGCACCGAATCAGACAAAGAAGTGTCGCGCACTTTGGTCCACGGCAAGCTCAAGGAAGCAGCAGAGGAAACCAACCGACCCTGGCTGCACGAACCAGACAACATGGGCAAGATCCGAGTCTATGACGGGCGCACAGGTGAGGCTTTCGACAATCCAGTGACCATCGGCAAAGCCTACATTCTGAAGCTGGTGCACTTAGTGGACGACAAGATCCACGCCCGCTCGACTGGACCGTACTCTCTAGTCACCCAGCAGCCGTTGGGTGGTAAAGCGCAGCACGGTGGTCAACGCTTCGGCGAAATGGAGGTGTGGGCGCTGGAGGCATTCGGCGCGGCTTACACCCTTCAGGAGCTGCTGACCGTGAAATCAGATGACATGGTGGGCCGTAACGAGGCGCTCAACGCCATCGTCAAGGGCCGAGCCATCCCGCGTCCGGGTACCCCTGAGTCGTTCAAGGTGCTGGTGCGAGAACTTCAATCGCTGTGTCTAGACGTGTCAATCCACAAGGTTGAATCGCGCGAAGACGGTAGCACGCGCGACTCAGAGGTAGATCTGATGGCCGATGTCGGCACCCGGCGCACGCCATCAAGGCCGACCTACGAATCGATCTCTCGTGATGACATGGACGAGGACGACAGCGACGACTAGCCCCCAAGAGGCGTCAGAGTCAACCCAGGTGATGGCGGCTCCCGGCCCTAGCCATTGCCTGAGTTGTTTCCCGCCTTTCAAGCAGGTTTGACTGAGCGAATTTAAGACACCCGAGCGACGCCTGAGGAATCACACCATGCCGAAGATGGAACAGCGGTTTGACTACGTCAAGATCGGTCTGGCTTCGCCGGATCGCATCCGAACTTGGGGAGAACGGACCCTCCCTAACGGTCAAGTCGTGGGGGAAGTGACCAAACCGGAGACCATCAACTACCGGACCCTAAAGCCCGAGATGGACGGTCTGTTCTGCGAACGGATCTTCGGTCCGGCCAAGGATTGGGAATGCCACTGCGGCAAGTATAAGCGGGTTCGGCACCGGGGAATTGTGTGTGAGCGCTGCGGCGTCGAGGTGACCGAGGCACGGGTGCGTCGCCACCGCATGGGCTACATCAAATTGGCGGCCCCGGTGACTCACGTTTGGTACCTCAAGGGGATCCCCAGCTACATGGCGACCTTGCTGGACATGCCGCTGCGGGATGTGGAGCAGATCGTCTACTTCAACGCCTACGTAGTGCTCAGCCCCGGCAACGCTGAGAACCTGACCTATAAGCAGCTGCTCACCGAAGACCAATGGATTGAGATCGAGGATCAGCTGTACCGCGAAGACTCACAGCTGTCTGGGATCGAAGTTGGGATTGGGGCTGAGGCAGTACAGCGGCTACTCCAAGATCTAAATATGGAGGCTGAGGCTGAATCTCTGCGCGAAGAGATTGCCAACTCCAAAGGCCAGAAGCGAGCCAAGCTGATCAAGCGCCTGCGCGTGATCGACAACTTCATCGCTACCCAGTCCAAGCCCGATTGGATGGTACTGTCGGTGATCCCGGTAATCCCGCCCGACTTGCGCCCGATGGTGCAGCTCGACGGCGGTCGCTTTGCTACCTCCGACCTCAACGACCTCTACCGCCGTGTGATCAACCGCAATAACCGCCTGGCGCGGCTGCAGGAGATCTTGGCCCCTGAGATCATCGTGCGCAACGAGAAGCGCATGCTCCAGGAAGCAGTAGACGCTCTGATCGACAACGGGCGGCGCGGGCGTACCGTGGTCGGCGCGAACAACCGGCCCCTCAAGTCGCTCTCTGACATCATTGAGGGCAAGCAGGGCCGCTTCCGGCAGAACCTGTTGGGCAAGCGCGTGGACTACTCCGGGCGCTCGGTGATCGTGGTCGGCCCCAACCTCAAGATCCACCAGTGCGGTCTACCGCGCGAGATGGCAATTGAGCTATTCCAGCCCTTCGTGATCCACAAGCTGATCCGACAGGGGCTGGTCAACAACATCAAGGCAGCCAAAAAGCTAATCCAGCGCAACGACCCTCAGATCTGGGATGTGCTGGAAGAGGTGATCGAAGGACACCCCGTCTTACTCAACCGTGCACCGACCCTGCACCGGCTGGGAATCCAGGCGTTTGAGCCGATCCTGGTGGACGGTCGGGCGATTCAGCTGCACCCGCTGGTCTGCCCCGCCTTCAACGCTGACTTCGACGGAGACCAGATGGCGGTACACGTGCCGCTGTCGCTGGAAGCACAAGCCGAAGCGCGGCTGCTGATGCTGGCCTCCAACAACATCCTGTCGCCTGCCACAGGCAGGCCGATTGTTGCGCCGTCGCAGGACATGGTGCTGGGCTGCTACTACATGACCGTGACCACACCCAAATCCGACGATCCCGAGACCTGTCTGGGCGCAGGGCGGCACTTCTCCAGCCTGGACGATGTGGTAATCGCCTATCAGCAGAAGCAGATCCATCTGCACGCTTATGTTTGGGTGCGTTTTGATGGGGACGTCGAAGACGAAGCTAGAGAAAGCGAGCCGCAGCAGGTGGTAACCGACGAAGCCACGGGCGTCACAGTCAAGCATTACCAGAATCGCCGCGTGCGTGAGGACGCCCAAGGCAACTTGATTTCGCAGTCCATCCGAACTACGCCCGGTCGGATCATCCTCAATCAGACCCTGCTCGCTTCCCTGGCCAGCTAACTTTTATAGAGAGAACCCTCATGGCAGAGCGCACACAGAATCCCCCACGGCAAAAGGCAGTGACCGCGTTTCACGATGCGTCGGTGCCCTTTCGCAACCATGTGGTGGGCAAGAAGCAGCTCAGGGACCTGATCGCCTGGGCGTTCACCCGCTACGGCACGGCTCGAACGGCTGACATGGCCGACGCGCTCAAAGGTCTGGGCTTCCGCTATGCAACCCAGGCAGGCGTCTCGATCAGTGTGGACGATCTGCAGGTGCCTGACAGCAAGAACCGTTTGCTGCGGGCTGCCGAAGAAGAGATCAAAGCCACCGAAGACCGTTACACCCGTGGCGAGATCACCGAAGTCGAGCGCTTCCAGAAGGTGATTGACACCTGGAACGGCACCAGCGAAGAACTCAAAGAAGAGGTAGTGCGCAACTTTACACTCAACAGCCCGCTGAACTCGGTCGGCATGATGTGTTTCTCAGGCGCACGCGGCAATATCTCCCAGGTGCGGCAGCTGGTCGGCATGCGGGGTCTGATGGCCAACCCCCAAGGCGAGATCATCGACTTGCCGATCAAGACCAACTTCCGCGAGGGCTTGACGGTCACCGAATACATCATCTCCTCCTACGGCGCGCGCAAGGGTCTGGTGGACACGGCCTTGCGCACGGCAGACTCCGGCTACCTCACCCGGCGTCTGGTGGACGTCTCTCAGGATGTGATCGTGCGTGAGTACGATTGCGGCACCTCGCGCGGCATCCCGATCCGGGCCATGACCGATGGCGACCGCGTGCTGATTCCACTGGCCGACCGCCTACTGGGCCGCACTGTGTCAGTAGACGTTGTTCATCCTCAAAGCGGCGAGGTGATGATCGAGCGCAACCAGGTGATCTCCGACACCATGGCCAAAGTGATCGGCAGAGCGGGTGTTGAAGCGGTGGTCGTGCGCTCGCCGCTGACCTGTGAGTCGACGCGCTCGGTCTGTCAGCTGTGCTACGGCTGGAGTCTGGCTCATGCCTCAATGGTAGACATTGGCGAAGCTGTGGGCATCATCGCCGCTCAGTCGATCGGCGAGCCGGGTACACAGCTCACCATGCGTACCTTCCACACGGGCGGTGTGTTCACCGGTGAGGGCGCGCGTCAGGTTCGCGCGCCCTTCGGGGGCACGGTCAAATTCCCCAAGAAACTGCGTTCGCGCGTCATGCGCACCCGCCACGGCGACGACGCCCTGCTGATCGAGGTCAACTCTGAGTTCATCTTAGAAGGCAGCGGGCGCAAGGAGTCCTTCGGCGTCACGCAGGGCTCTACCTTGCTGGTCCGCGACGGTCAAACGGTCCGCGACGGTCAGATGTTGGCTGAAGTGGCTCTGACCGGTCGCAACGCCCGTAAGACCGTGGAGAAAGCCACCAAGGACGTCGCGGCAGGCATCGCTGGCGAAGTCAAGTTCTATGAACTGGTGCCCGAGGAGAAAAAAGACCGCCAAGGCAACGTCTCGCGCATCGCCCAGCGGGGCGGCCTGATTTGGATCCTGTCGGGCGAGGTCTACAACCTGCCGCCCGGAGCTGAACCCGTCATCAAAAACGGCGAGCGGGTCGAAGCCAACGGCGTAATCGCCGAAACCCGCCTAGTGACCGAGCACGGCGGCGTAGTGCGCCTACCCGAACGCGCTGAGGGCAAAGGCGGACGCGAGGTCGAGATCATCACCGCCTCGGTGGTATTGGATCAGGCTCGGGTGCGCGAGGAAAGCCACCAAGGCCGCGACCAATTCCTGGTTGAGACCAATAGCGGTCAGACCTTCTCACTGAAGGCCACACCTGGCACCAAGGTTCAGAACAACCAGGTGGTCGCCGAGCTGATCGACGACCGCTACCATACCTCCTCCGGCGGCATCATTAAGTACTCCGGTGTGGAAGTTGCCAAGCGCGGCAAGGCCAAGCAGGGTTACGAAGTGATCCAGGGCGGTACCTTGCTGTGGATTCCCGAAGAGGCCCACGAAGTTAACAAAGACATCTCACTGCTGAACGTCGAAGACGGCCAGTACGTCGAAGCAGGCACTGAAGTCGTCAAGGATATCTTCTGCCAGAGCAACGGCGTGGTGGAAGTGGTTCAGAAGAACGACATCCTGCGCGAGATTGTGGTCAAGCCGGGCGAGCTACGCCTAGTGGAAAGCCCTAGCGACTTGGTGGTTACCGACGGCAGCCTGGTCAACCCTGGCACTGAGGTCATGGCCGGCCTGGTAGCCGAGGAACTGCGCTACGTCGAATACGTCGAGACGCCCGAAGGTCCGGCGGTCCTGCTGCGCCCGGTACGCGAGTTCGCGATTCCCGACGAGCCCGCCGTGCCCAGCCAGGAGTCGGTAAACGAGGCGGGACGCGCCATTCGCCTGCGAGCCGTGCAGCGCTTACCCTACAAAGACGGCGAGCGGGTCAAGTCCGTGGAGGGGCTGGAGTTGCTGCGCACTCAATTGGTGTTAGAAATCGACACTGACGCGCCGCAACTGGCCGCCGACATCGAACTGATTCCTGACGAGAGCGACCCCGAACTGCTGCGTTTGCAGTTGGTGATCCTGGAGCCGTTGGTCATTCGCCGGGATATCAGCGCCGACGCCATGCAGGGCAAAACGCAGACGCGTCTGTTGGTCGAAGACGGCATGTCCATCGCCCCAGGCGCAGTGGTTGCCCGCACCGAGATCATGTGCAAGCAACCCGGCGAAGTCCGAGGGCTCAAACAGGACGGGGAGGTTGTGCGTCGCCTGCTGCTAATCACTGAGGAAAATCTCTACCAGGTGGCGGTAGAAGCCAGCAGCAAGCTTAAGGTAGGAGCATTTGTGCGCAAGGGCGATGAACTCGCCCCCGGACTGCTGGCAGACGAGTCCGGGCAGGTGGTTGCGGTCGCCGACGGCCAAGTGAACATCCGCATTGCTCGCCCTTACCTGGTCTCGGGCGGCGCGGTCTTGCAGATCGACGACGGTGACCTGGTCCAGCGCGGGGATAACCTGGCGCTGCTGGTGTTCGAGCGGGCCAAGACCGGGGACATCATTCAGGGTCTGCCCAGAATCGAGGAACTGCTCGAAGCCCGCAAACCCAAGGAGATGTGCGTCTTGGCCCAGCGTCCGGGCAGCGCACAGGTGACCTACGACGAAAACGACGATGTGCTCTCGGTGCGCGTAGACGAGGGGGATGGCACGGTCAGCGATTACCCCATTGGCCCCGGCCAGAATGTGATCGTCTCCGATGGCCAGCCGGTGGAAGCCGCAGAGCCACTGACCGACGGACCCGCCAACCCCCACGACATCCTGGAGATCTTCTTCCGGCTCTACCGTGAAACGCAGGGTGCGGGCGAGGCAGCGCTGATCAGCTTCCAGAAGGTGCAGACCTTCTTGGTGAACGAGGTGCAGTCGGTGTACCAGTCCCAGGGCATCGACATCTCCGACAAGCACATCGAAGTCGTGGTGCGCCAGATGACCTCGAAGGTGCGCATCGACGACGGCGGCGACACGATCATGCTGCCCGGTGAGCTGATCGAGCTGTACCAGGTCGAGCAGGTCAATGGCGCGATGTCGATTACCGGCGGCGCACCAGCCGAGTACACGCCGGTCCTGCTGGGCATTACCAAGGCCAGCTTGAACACCGACAGCTTCATCTCGGCGGCCTCCTTCCAGGAGACCACGCGGGTGCTCACCGAGGCGGCGATTGAAGGCAAGTCTGACTGGCTGCGTGGCCTCAAGGAGAACGTGATCATCGGGCGTCTGATTCCAGCGGGCACCGGCTTCAACGCCTACGATGAGCCCGGCGCGGAGATCGATGCAGGCTACGACGGTCTGGGCATCTTCGACGAGGAGGCTGGACTGGAGGATGTGATCTTGGATGATCGCACGGCTCGCAGCTATGGCAGCTTCGAACCCGCCCCTCTGGACCCCGAAGCCACCTACGGGGCTGGCCTGACCACCAGCCTTGATGAAGAAGACCAGGAAGCGCTCGAGGTGGTAGACGAGGAAGAGTGAGAATGAACAGGGATGGGAGCCGGTTCAACTGAGCGGGCTCCCATCCTGGGTTTTCTATCCTCAGCGGAGAGGCTGCGATGTCCCTACGCTTCCCTAACCGCCGAGCAGCGGGTGAGCAACTGGCAGAAGCCCTAGCCGAATTGAACCCTCCCCAGCCAGTCGTCTTGGCGCTGCTGCGGGGAGGGTTTTTGGTTGCCGCACCGATCGCGCAACGGCTCCGGTGTCCGCTCGACCTGGTGGTCGCCAAAAAGATCGCCGAGCCGCAGCATCCTGAGCTGGCGCTGGGTGCGGTAACCCCCGAAGGCATGCCGGTCTGGAGCCACGGGCTATTACAACAGCTGCATCTTGCCCCGGCCGACCTGGCAGAGAGCCAGCAGGCAGCGCGACAACTGGGCCAGGTTCAGGAGCAGATCTTGCGACCGTTCTGCCCCCGGCAACCACTGCTGGGGCGGTCGGCGATCCTAGTCGATGATGGGGTGGCGACGGGGATGACGCTGCTGGCGGCGTTGCGCTCGGTGCGCGCCCGTCAGCCCAGCCAGATCCTGATTGCAGTCCCAGTCGCGCCGCCGCAGACTTTAAACTTTCTGGCGCAGCAGGTCGATCAGGCGGTAGCCCTATTGCAGCCGCGACTGTTTACGAGCGTGGGTGAGTATTACGAAGATTTTAGCCAGGTCAGCCTGGCGCAGATCCAGGCGCTGCTCGGCGATTCTGCCCAGGATTTGTTGACTGAAGCTTAAGAAAACTAACTGAGAGCCACCCCACCTGACTCAAAGCGATATTCTAAATTCATCCATTTAGAATGTGACCGCTAACACATTCATCCAGCAAGCTTCAGTTGGCTTGGCACGGTTGAGACCATCGGCGCTGCAAGGGTCTGACTGCCGAGCTGTGGGCTGGAATTTGTTGCTATTTCCCCCTTGAATGGGCTAGCGGCAAGGAGGATCTGCGATGTCCAACCGTATCCGAAACGTGGCGATTGTCGGCCCCTACCTGAGCGGCAAGACCACGTTGCTCGAAAGCCTGTTATCCGTGACAGGTGCAATCGGGCGCAAAGGCAATGTTCAGGATGGCAACACGGTCGGAGATAGTGTGCCCGAAGCCGTCAATCGCCAAATGTCTGTGGAAGTGACGATTGCGAGTGCTGAATACAGCGCGGCAGAGGGCCCGATTCAGTTCAACTTTTTGGATTGCCCCGGCTCAGTCGAATTTGTCCAGGAGACCCACAACGCACTAATCGGCGTCGATGCGGCGGTGGTGGTCTGCGAGCCAGAGGCGGAGCGGGTGCTAGCCCTAGCGCCGCTGTTTCAGTTTTTGGACCAGTGGCAGATTCCCCACTTGCTGTTTATCAACAAGCTCGATCGCGACTGCGCCGACTTCGCTGGCGTGTTGCAGGCGCTGCAAGGAGTGTCCAGCCGTCCGCTGGTTTTGCATCAATATCCCATCGGCCAGGGGCCCAAGCTCACCGGTTTCATCGACCTGATCACCGAGCAAGCCTATCAGTATCATCCCGGCGCAGCGCCCGACCCAGTGCCGCTGCCCGAGCAGCTGCGCGAGCTGGAACAAGCAGCGCGGGCCGAGTTGCTCGAGACACTGGCGAACTTCGACGACCACCTGCTCGAAGAATTGCTCGAAGAGATCGAGCCGCCGCCCGAAGAGATCTGGCAAGACCTGCGCCAAGAGTTGGGCGCGGACTTGATCGTGCCGGTGTTCGTCGGTGTAGCTCAGCAGGACTTCGGCGTGCGACCGCTGCTGGCGGCCCTGGCACGCGAGGTTCCAGACCCGGCAGAAACCGCTGAGCGGCGCGGCATTGACCTCAACAGCCACGAACCGCTAGCCCAGGTGTTGAAGACCTATTTCTCGCCGCAGGGCGGGCGGCTGTCGCTGGTGCGCGTCTGGCGCGGTCAGCTCAACGAGGGTGTCACCTTAAACAACTTGCGACCTGGCAGCATTTGTCGCCTGCTGGGCCAGCGGCAAACCAATTTGCAAACAGCGGCGGCGGGCGACATGGTGGTCCTGTCGCGCTTGGAGGGGATCCACACGGGCGATAGCTTGCGGCTGAATGTGCCCACCGCCGCGCAGCAGTTGCCCCGTGCGCAGCCGGTCGCGCCGGTCTATTCGCTGGCGGTGTCGCCCAGCAATCGCAACGATGAGGTGAAGCTCAGCGCTGTCACCGCTAAGCTGCTCGACGAAGATCCAGGCTTGCGCATTGAGCAGAACGCCGAAACCCGCGAGATCCTAGTTTGGGGCCAGGGCGATATTCAGATTCAAGTCGCCCTCGACCGGGCCCGGCGCAAGTTCCATCTGCCGCTGGATTCACGCCCGCCGCAGATGGCCTATCGCTCGACCATCCGCCGCGCTGTCGAAGTTCGCGGGCGCTACAAGCACCAGACCGGCGGTCACGGGCAGTTTGGCGATGTCCATCTGAGTGTGAAGCCCCTGGTGCGCGGCGAAGGCGAGCAGTTTGCCGAAACAATTGTGGGTGGAGCGGTGCCCCGGCAGTACATCCCCGGCGTTGAAATCGGTGTGCGCGAGTTCCTCGCCAAGGGCTCGCTGGGCTACCCAGTGGTGGATCTCTCAGTGACCCTGACCAATGGGTCCTATCACGCGGTCGATAGCTCCGAGCAGGCATTCCGGCAGGCGGCCCGCATTGCTATGCAGGAGGCGATGACTCGGTGCGAGCCCTACTTGCTGGA
Organism: Leptolyngbya sp. SOY_34_metabat_272; assembly: GCA_031399305.1. Classification (GTDB taxonomy): domain Bacteria; phylum Cyanobacteriota; class Cyanobacteriia; order FACHB-261; family FACHB-261; genus FACHB-261. The sequence continues at coordinate 7,107 of JANNOU010000001.1, read as the reverse complement.
GCCGATTGCGCTAATTGAGGTGTCGGTGCCGCAGGGGTTTACCTCGCGGGTGTTGCGCCTGGTCAGTGGTCGGCGCGGTCAGCTGTTGGGCTACCAAGCCAAGGAGGGCTGGCAGGGTTGGGACACGATCAGTGCCAACCTACCGCAGGCAGAGCTGAATAGCTTCGTGGTCGAATTGCGCGCGCTCAGCCTCGGCGTGGGCCTGCTGACCTGGCAGCTCGATCACCTGCAAGAGGTGCCCGAAAAGCTGGCTGAGCGCGTCCTGACTGCAGTCGGTTGAGCCTCCTAGCCTCGGGAGAGAGGCTCTGAACCTCGTGAGCGAGTCTCAGAGCCTGGCGCGCGAGTCTTAAAACCTCATGAGCGAGTCTCGGAATCTCGGGCGCGAGGATCTGAGACTCGCTCATGAGTCTTGGCGTCTCGTGAGCGAGTCTCAGATCCTCGTGAATGAGTTTTAGAACCTGGCGTGCGAGGCTCAGAACCTCAAGCGCGAGGCTCAGAACCTAACGACGACGCAGTTTCACTTGCTCGTAGGGATAGCCATCAATCACCACGTCTCGCATGTAACTGCCCTTGGAGTCCGCCGTGAGCAGGTTTGCATAAACTTCCTGAGGCACTTCAAAATAGCGATAGACCTTGCCGCTACTGAAGATGACCTCTAGCGTCTGGGTCTTGGCGTCATAACCAACCGCCTCGATCATGCTCGATTCAACGATTTGGAGTTTCACAACACCCTCCCTCCTTTGCAATCGCTCAGCTACCGGAGTTTGAGCCCCAATTTTAGCTTGGAATCCGGACCCAAAATTTCACCCACCCTACCCATTCAATCACCCAACACTGCTCAATCAATCTTGAATCGCGCCACAACCAACCCAATTTCAACTTCTGACCCCAGATCGCGAGACAGGGCTTAGAATTTCGGTTAACCCTGGCCACCCTTGCCACCCATGTCCTACCCGCTCCACATCGCCTTCATTTGGCACCAGCACCAGCCTTTGTACAAAAGTCCGGTGGCCAGCAAGTATCATCTGCCCTGGGTGCGTCTGCACGGTACCAAAGATTACCTAGACCTAGTGCTGCTTCTAGAGCGCTACCCGACCTTGCACCAGACCGTGAACCTAGTCCCTTCCCTGCTGTTGCAGCTAGATGACTACGTGCAGGGCACTGCCTTCGACCCCCACCTCGAACTGCTGCTCACGCCTCTGGCGAGCCTAGATTTAGGCCAACAACAGTTCATCATCAAATCCTTCTTCGACGCCAACCCCCGCACGCTGATCGACCCCCACCCGCGCTACGCCGAACTTTATCACCAGCGTCACGAGAAAGGCTTTGACTGGTGCCTGGCCAACTGGGGCAAGGCCGAATACGGCGACCTGCTAGCCTGGCACAACCTGGCCTGGTTCGACCCGCTCTTCTGGGATGACCCCGAGATCGCGCAGTGGCTGAAGCAGGACCGCAACTTTAGCGACAGCGACCGCCAGCGCATCTACAGCAAGCAGCGCCAGATCCTGGGGCGTATCGTACCCCAGCACCGCAAGATGCAAGAGGCTGGGCAACTCGAACTCACCACCACCCCTTACACCCACCCCATCCTGCCGCTGCTGGCCGATAGCGAAGCCGCGCGAGTCGCCCTGCCTGGACTGCCCCTACCTCGGAATCACTTCCGCTGGCAGCAGGACATCCCCCTACACCTAGCCAAGGGAGTTGAAGTTTACCAGCAACATTTCGGCAGAGCGCCGCGCGGCCTGTGGCCTTCCGAGCAGTCGGTGTCGCCCGCGATTCTGCCCTACGTCACTGAGGCCGGGTTTGATTGGCTGTGTTCGGATGAAGGCGTGCTGGGCTGGAGCTTGCAGCACTTCTTTCACCGCGACGAGCGCGGCACCCTGCGCGACCCCGAACTGCTCTATCGGCCCTATCGCCTGGAAACCCCCGCAGGCGACCTGTCCATTGTCTTCCGCGATCATCGTCTCTCTGATCTGATCGGCTTCACCTACGGGTCGTGGGCCGCCAGCCCCGCCGCGCAGGATTTCATCGCCCAGCTCGAAGCCATCGCCGCCTCGCTCAAGCAACGACAAGCAGACGGCGGCACAGCCCTAGCCCAACCCTGGCTCGTCACCATCGCCCTAGACGGCGAAAACTGCTGGGAATACTACGAGCGCGACGGCCTACCCTTCCTGAACGCCCTCTACAGTCGCCTGAGCGTTCATCCCGAACTCAAGCTGGTCACCGTCTCAGAATTCCTAGACCAATTTCCGCCGACCGCCACGATCCCCGCCCAGCAGTTGCACAGTGGCTCCTGGATCGACGCCAACTTCACCACCTGGATCGGCGATCCGGTCAAGAACCGCGCTTGGGAGCTGCTGGGTGAGGCTCGCGCCGTCCTCGCCAACCACCCAGAAGCAACCCTAGAGAACAACCCTGAAGTTTGGGAAGCGCTGCTGGCTGCCGAGGGCTCCGACTGGTTCTGGTGGTTCGGCGAGGGGCATTCCTCCAACCAGGATGCCATGTTCGACCAGCTGTTTCGAGAGCACCTGATCGCCCTGTACCGTCTGCTCAACGAGCCCGTCCCTCAGCCACTCCTGGGCGAACTAGAGACCCACGAAGGACCCGGCAGCCACCTGGCCCGAGGCCTGATCCACCCCTACATCGACGGCCTAGCAGACGAGCAGGACTGGGACCGGGCCGGGCGCATCGAAATCGGCGGTGCTCGCGGCACCATGCACCAAGCCAGCCCCATTCAGCGCCTGTGGTACGGCGTTGATCACGCCAACTTTTATCTGCGCCTCGACTTCCGCACCGGCATCCGACCCGGCATCGATACCCCTCCCGAATTGCACCTACTCTGGTTCTATCCAGGTCGCATTCATTACACCAGCCCTGCACCGCTCGTGGAAATCCCGGATAAGCCACCGCTCAACTACCTGTTCCATCACCATCTGCTGATCGACCTCAGCGCTCAAACGATACACTTCGCCCAGGCGCGGGAACATTACCAATGGGAACCGCAAACCACCATCATCCGTATCGGACTCAACCAATGCCTGGAGGTGGCAATCCCCTGGTCAGATCTGGGAGTTGAGCCTAGTATCCCCTTGCGGCTGGTGGCCATGTTGGCTCAAGATGGGTGCTTCCAGGCTGCGCTGCTGGAGAATTCTCTGCTGCCCATTGAGTCCCCGTGAAGGACTTTCTCAGTATCCCACCAGGATTTTGTACAGTCTCATGAGCATTGAAAGTATTGTCAATCAGGCCCTACAAGACGGTTATCTGACGCCCACGATGGAGGCCGAGGTGGGTCGCATCTGTGACACTGCCTCAGAGCTGAGCATTGAAGAATACATGGCGCTCGACCGTCTGATGGGCGCGCTGCTGACTGGGGAGGTGGTGGCGGTCCCCCGCAAGCAGTTCATCAATGTGATGGAAGAGCTGGTGCTCACCGAATCGATCGCCCGTGTGGCCGAAATCGAGGCGCAGAGCGACCAAACCCTGGATCTCGGCGACATTGCGGCCTATGCCCTCAACCGCCTGCCACCGCTCTACGCCACCACTGAAGAAGGTGCTCACTACCAGCGCGAGCGAGCCCGCAGCGACCTCAAAGATTTGATCGCGGCTCAGGTACAGGAGGCGATCATGCACAATCTGAATCGTCCCGAGTTCTTCCCCGAGCGTCAGGCTCTAGGCAAGCTGCCGGGCCAAGAACTCCTAGGCCAGGTCAGTACGCTACTTCAGGCCTATGCTCCGAGCTTCGAGCACCAGGCCAACCGCAGCTAAAGTCTGTCGCTGGGCACCCGCAAGTCCATTCTCCAGTCAGAGGTTAGCAGGTCTCACAGAAGACTACGCTGATTGTAAAACAGGAGAATTGATGATGCATTGCTTCAACCGTCCAGTCTTGGCTGGCATGTTGGTTGCACTTGGCACAGGCCTGCTGAGCCCGCTGCCCGCCCTGTCCCAGGCACGACCGGGTATTTTGAATGAGCCTCCCTATGCCCGTCCGGGTCGGGCTCCAGCGACGACCACCCCGGTCACAGAACCGCCAGTCGAAGCGCTGCAGCCTCCTGCCGCGACCCTCAGCCTGCCCAGAGCCCAGATCAATATTGTCTTGGTCAACGAGACTGGGACAACCATGACCTACCAGGTGGTGGGCGATACCAATGAACGCAGTTTGGCCGCCGGAGAAACCTACACACTACGCGACCTGTCGGTGCCGACCAATGTGAACTTCTATCGTCCAGATCGCGGGCCGACGGATGTCACGGCTGAGGCGGCAGCGCCGGGCGAATTGCGACTGTTATTCAAGCGCGGCAGCAGCTTTGACGTTGATCGCACCTCGCTGACGGTTCAGGCGTCGGGACAAGTGTTCTTGAATTAGGTTGTGGGCTAGGTTTAACTAGGGGATTTCGGCGTGCACATAGGGTGCAAATAGCTGGGATTCCTCGGGCTGCAGGCGGCGGGGGCGCATGGTCCTGCGTTCGACGAATAGTCCCCGTTGACGGCCCGCCGCTGCGAGAATTTTGGCCCTATTGTAAAAGCGAAATTCGATCTGCGCAGACGCTCGCTTGAGTTGCGAAAGCCACAGCTCAGCGTGAACTGTGTCGCCTAAGTGCAAGGGGCTTTTGTAGTCGATTTCGGTGTGGACCAGAACAGGAACAGTTCCCTGTTGGGCGAGTCGATGCACTGGTAATCCGACGGCCTCCATCAGTTTCAATCGCCCGATCTCCATCCACTGGATGTAGATGATGTTGCTGACATGACCGACAAAGTCGATCTGATAGGTGTAGATCGGTAGCTCGAAGGTCAACTTCTGCATCTTCTAAGTTCGGCTCAACAGGATTGGGTCGTCAAGCTCTTGCCCCCAGTGAAGCCAAGGGTTGATTGAGTTTACGAGGCAGGCGCAACGCTCAGCCGCGCTTGCACTTCTAAGTGCACGAGCAAGGCATTGATGTCTGCGGGGTTGACGCCGCCGATGCGAGCTGCTTGTCCCAAAGTGAGGGGCTTGATTTTGCTCAGCTTTTCTCGTGCTTCCATTGAGAGGGTGTCGATGCGGAAGTAGTCTAGCTCGGCAGGCAGGGGGCGGTGTTCCTGACGGACAACACTGTCGATTTGATGCTGCTGACGCTGGATATAACCGGAGTACTTGATCTTGATTTCTGCGCCCTCTTTTTCGGCGGCGGCCAGGTTGGCATTGTCCAGCCCATGTCGTTCTAGATCAGCATAATGGAATCCCGGACGACGCAGCAATTCGGCCAGGGTGATCGAGCCTTTGATCGCTTCGCCTGTTTCTGCCAGAAGTGCTTCGCCAACTGGATCGTGGGCTTTGATTCGGGTTTGGCTGAGGCGAGTTTGCTCGGCCTGGATGTGCTCGTATTTCTGGCTGAACCAGCGCCAGCGGCGGTCGTCGATTAGCCCTAGCTGGCGACCGACGGGGGTGAGTCGGGCGTCAGCATTGTCGGAGCGTAAAATCAGGCGATATTCGGAGCGGCTGGTGAGCATTCGGTAGGGTTCGCGCAGCTCTTTGGTGCAGAGGTCATCAATCAGAGTGCCGAGGTAGCTCTCCTCGCGCGGGAAAATCATCATCTCGCACTGGCGGACGAGGTGTGCGGCGTTGATGCCCGCGACGATGCCCTGCGCGGCGGCTTCTTCGTAGCCGGTGGTGCCATTGATTTGACCGGCGCAAAATAGCCCTTCGATTTTTTTGGTCATCAGGCTGGGGAAGCACTGGGTAGCGGGCAGATAATCATATTCCACGGCATAAGCGGGGCGTAGCATAGCGCACTGCTCTAGCCCCGGCAGGGTGCGCAGCATCGCCAGTTGGATCGCTTCGGGTAGACCTGTGGAAAAGCCTTGAATGTATAGCTCTGGAATATCGCGGCCTTCGGGTTCGATGAAGATCTGGTGGCTTTCTTTATCGGCGAAGCGCACGATTTTGTCTTCGATGCTGGGGCAGTAGCGCGGTCCTTTGGCATCGATGAAGCCGCCGTAAACGGGGGAGAGATGCAGGTTCTCGCGGATCAGGCGGTGGGTGGCGGCGGTGGTACGCGTCAGGTGGCAGGGCATTTGCTCGCGCTCGACCCAGACTTCGGGGTCGAAGCTGAACCAGCGCACTTCGGGGTCGCCCGGTTGCGGCTCTAGGCGGCTAAAGTCTACGGAGCGTCGGTCCACGCGCGCGGGGGTACCGGTTTTGAGGCGTCCGGTTTCAAAGCCCAGTTGGTTGAGGCTGTCGGTGAGGCCTTCGACGGCGAACTCGCCTGCCCGTCCGGCACTCATCGACTTGTTGCCTACCCAGATGCGCCCGCCCAGGAAGGTGCCGGTGGTCAGAATCACGGCCCGCGCTTTGAAGCCGACGCCGAAATAAGTTTCTACGCCAAGGATGTTCTGATTAGGACCCAGCACCAGGTCGGTCACCATGCCTTCGCGCAGGCTGAGGTTGGGCTGATTTTCGACTAGGGTCTTCATCAGGCGGGCGTATTCGCGCTTGTCGGTTTGCGCTCGCAGCGCCCAGACGGCGGGGCCGCGCGAGCGATTGAGCACACGCTTTTGCAGATAGGTGCGGTCGGCCAGTTTGCCGATCTCGCCGCCCAGGGCATCGACCTCGTGCGTGAGTTGCGATTTGGCGGGGCCGCCCACGGCGGGGTTGCAGGGTTGCCAGGCGATCCGGTCCAGGTTCAGGCTCAGCATCAGGGTGCGGCAGCCGAGGCGGGCTGAGGCCAGAGCCGCTTCACAACCGGCATGGCCTGCGCCGACCACGATCACATCAAATTCGTCGAGGAACTGAACGTCCTGGAAAGAGCGCATGGCAGGCGGGATCTAGCTGAATCAATAGTTCATTTTAGTGTGTTCAAGATTAGCCAAAAGTAAGGAGAGGCTTGCTCGTTGTGTAGAGGTCAGTGAGTGACTCATACCGTTTCACCTTGGCAGGCGACAGATCCCTGTAGGGCGCACGGCCCTACAAGTGTTGCGGGAATTCGGTGAATAGTATCACCCTATCGAATAGCGCTGGTTCAGAAACTTGAGGGAAAAGTTGTGGCGGGTAGAGAGAACCCGGAATGGGGGGCGTTTGCCCCCCAAGCCCCCCACTGGGGGACGAAGCGCCTCCCCCAGACCCCCTGCGCAAGG
>JANNOU010000165.1:0-4518 GCA_031399305.1 Leptolyngbya sp. SOY_34_metabat_272 | reverse complement strand
TCCCAGGTTTGCAGCGAGATTAACTGACTATTTTACTGAGTCTCATTAAGCTTGATTGGTCCGGCGAGCAACCATGCACAGGCCGCCCAGCGTTGCGCAGCTCAGGCGAAGGCTGGCAGGGCCTGAGCGAGCAGTTGCAGGACTTGGGCGAGGGCTCGCAGAGATGGGGCCAGGCGGGGTCGCAGGGGTGCGGGAGGTTGTCGCGAGTTGGCAAACAACACCTAACCTGACGCTCGTCGGTTGGGTGTTGTTTGCATAGATTCATAAAGTCTCCCTGTTCCCATTGGCAGGGGGGGCTATGCTGTGCTGGTCTAACTCCCCAATGCCCCTGGGGAGCTGAAGGGCTCTCGCCCAGTCGTCTCAGCCCAGAGATTCAGCAGGTGCAACCTGAGCTGAGCATGCGTCTCTATGGAGACCGTGCTGGGTGATCCTTGGGTTTGATCAAGCAAAATCTGACTTGAGGTCACCGTGAACCTGAAGCAGTGTATCTGCAACTTGAGCGCTGCCCTGCATCGGCTAGAGGAGCCGGACGTGCTGTTCCAGCACCTGGTAGACGAGCTGGCTCAAGTCTTCCTGGCTGACCGCTGCGCGTTGTGGCGCTTGGAAGCCAAGCAATTTGGCTTGATGGCGGTCGGGGGAGCGGCCCACGCAGATCCCCCCATGCGCAAGGGACCGGGAGAGCTGTCTAATCTGTCGCTTTCAGGCTGGAGCGAGGGGTACCAACGTCTGGGTCAGAACCAGATGCTGCAGGTGTGCTCGCGCAGCCAAAGCAAGTCGCTCGCGCCGACGCTGCCGCCAGAGTTGGCAGCGTGCGAGGGATTTCTGGGTGTCCCAATTTTGGCCGGGAGCGAATTGGTCGGGCTGTTGGGCTTGATCCAATTCGAGGCCCCCCTCGCCTGCAAACCCGTGCAGCTGAACTCGCTGCGGCAACTCGCCGAATTACTGGGCATTGCCTTTATCCAGGCCAGGTTGTCCAGGCAAGCGCAGATGGCTGAGGTGGCGGCGGCATCAGCCCAAGCCGTTGCCGAAGAGCTTCACACCACTCTAGAGGAGATGCAGCTTGCCGAAGCGGCGCTGCAAGGACAGAATCAGAAGCTAGTTCGCTCTGGCGAGACGCTGAAAGCCGAGCACCAATGCTACCAGTCTCTGTTTGAGTCGGCCCCCGATGCCTACCTGGTGACCGATGAGATGGGGGTGATTCAGGCGGCCAATCACGCGGCTGCGGCCCTGCTCCACGTCTCAGTGCAACACCTGGCGGGCAAGCCACTGGTGCTGTTTGTGGCGGAGCCCGAGCGTCGAGGCTTCCACACAAAACTGACCCAGCTGCAGCATCAACAGCAGCAGATCTGGAACACTCACCTGAAGCCACGGGGCAGCCCTACTTTTGCAGCAGAGCTAAGCGTAGAGAGACTCAAGGGGCAGAGCCAGCGCAAACTCTGGCTCCTGCGCGCTCTGCCCCACCCGACCCAGACTGAGGCTGAAGCAGGGGCAGAGCCGCGCAGCTCTGAGGTGAAGTTTCAGCTAGCGATTGAGCACGCGCCAGACGTATTTGTGATTTACGACCCTCAAGGTCGCTTCCTATTTGTGAACGCGCAGGGGCTTCGGCTCAGCGGCAAATCGCCAGAAGAGCTGCTTGGTCACACCGATCAGGAGGTGTTTCCACCGGAAGTGACGGCGGGCTACATTCCCCTGCTGCAGCAAGCCATTGCAACTCGCACGCCGCAAATTGGCGAATGTTCCTTTACGCTGCCGGGCCAAGCGCTGCGCACCATCGTGGTCAAGTATGTGCCACTGCTCGATCCCCAAGGCGAGATTCAGCAGATTTTCGGCATCACTTACGACATTACCGTGCGTAAGCAGGCCGAGACAGCCTTGTGGGAGAGTCAACGCTTTATGCAGAGGATTCTGGACACAACGCCCAATATCGTTTATGTCTATGACCTGATCCAGCAGCGCAGTCCCTATGTAAGTGGACGGCTGACTGAAATCTCGGGCTACTCTGTCCAAGAAATCCAGGCGATGTCGGACTCGCTGCTCAACCAGCTGATCCATCCAGAAGACTTAGCGCAGGTCAGGGCCCACCACGAGCGCTTCAGAACGGCTCAAGAGGGGCAAATCCTGGAAATCGAATATCGCCTGAGACAGGCCAGTGGCGAATGGCGCTATCTCCACAGCCGGGACACGTTGTTCGAGCGCACTGCGGAGGGCTTGCCCTGGCAGATTCTGGGCGTTGCGCGAGATATCACCGAGCAACGCCAAGCTGAGGAGGCCATGCTCCGGGCCAAAATCGCCGAGGCAATCAATCGCAAACTCGAACGCGAAATTGCCGAGCGCAAGCAAGCAGAACAAGCCTGGCGCGCCAGTGAAGCCCGCTATCGCGCCATCGTCGAAGACCAAACGGAACTCATCCAGCGCATATTGCCCGATGGCACAATCACCTTTGTCACCTCGGCTATCTGTCGTCACTTTGGTCTCCAGCCGCAGCAGCGGATCGGGCGCAGTTTATTTGAGCTAGTGCCTCAGGCGGATCGCGAGCGTCTGCGCCAGCACCTGGCTTGCCTCAGCCGCGATAAACCTGTGGCGATCATCGAGGAGCAGCATCTGGCCACCAGCGGCGAGCTGCGCTGGGTAGAGTGGACCGACCGGGCTATCTGCGACGACCAAGGACAGATCATCGAGATTCAGTCGGTGGGGCGAGACATCACTGAGCGCAAGCAAGCAGAACAAGCCCTGCGCATCAGCGAAGCCCGCTATCGCACCGTGGTTGAACACCAAACAGAACTGATCTGTCGAACGCTGCCCAACGGCACAGTTACCTTCGTCAACTCAGCCATCCATCATCGCTTTGACTCAAAAATCGGGCTGAATTTGTTTGAGTTATCGGTTGACCCCGAGCGTCTGCGCCAGCACCTCGCGAGTCTTACCCCTGACCAGCCAGTTGCAACCATTGAGGAACAGGAGTACACCATCGAGGGCGAGCTGCGCTGGTTGGAGTGGACCGACCAGGCGATTTTTGACGAGCAGGGGCAGCTCATTGAATATCAATCGGTGGGGCGGGATATCACCGAGCGCAAGCAAGCAGAACGAGCCCTGCGCATCAGCGAAGCCCGCTATCGCACCGTGGTTGAACACCAAACAGACCTCATTCAGCGAACGTTGCCCGATGGCACAATCACCTTTGTCAACCCAGCCAACTGTCGTTACTTCGGGTTCCTCCCGGAGACAAGAATTGGGCTCAATGTGTTTGATTCGGTGCCGGAGCCCGAGCGTCTGCGCCAGCACCTGGCCAGCCTCAGCCCAGACAAGCCTGTGGCAACCATTGAGGAACAAGAGCAAGATGCCAAGGGCGAGCTGCGCTGGTTGGAGTGGACCGACCAAGCGGTTTTTGACGAGCAGGGTCAGGTCATTGAATATCAGTCGGTGGGGCGGGACATCACCGAGCGCAAGCAGGCGAAACAAGCTCTGGAGCAAACCAACCGAACCCTGCGCTCCCTGATCGAGGCCTCTCCACTGCCCATTGTCTTTTTGGATCCCCAAGGGATGGTCAAGCTCTGGAACCCGGCAGCAGAGCGCGTCTTTGGCTGGCGTGCGGACGCAGTGCTAGGGCAGTTTTTGCCGATTGTGCCGCATCGCCGCCGCGAGTTTCTCGACAACCTGCAACAGATTCTGGCTGGACAGCCCCTGAGCGAGTTCGAAGCTCCTTATCGGTGCAAAGACGGTCAGATGGTGGACATGTGTGTTTGGGCCATCCGGATTGACGATGTTGAGGGAAAGCCCGGTTGTCTAGTGATTAGCACCGATATCACCGAACGCAAGCAAGCCGAGGCCCTAGAGCGGGCCAATCGAGACCTGCAGCAGACCAACGCCAACCTCAGCCGCCTGGCGCAATTCAAGTCTGAACTGGTCGCCACAGTGAGTCACGAGCTGCGCATGCCGATCACGACGGTTTGCACCGGCATCTCAGCGCTCAAGAAGTTAGCCCCTGCCCTGAACCCCAAGGCAGATAGGGCGCTCACCCTGGCCGACCACGAAGCGCAGCGTCTCGCCCGACTGGTCAACAGCTTGCTCGACTTTTCCAAACTCGACTCAGGCACCTACCGCTGGCAGGAGGAGACGGTCGATCTCAACGCCGTGCTGGCGCGAGCGGTTCAGGCCACCGCGATCCTGTTTGAGACCCGCCGCATTCAGCTGCACTGCGCCCTCACCAATCCCTCACCGCAGGTGCTAGGCGACTGCGAGCGTCTGGTGCAACTGGTGGTCAACCTGCTCGATAACGCAGCCAAGTTTAGCCCAGTGCAAGGCCAAGTCTGGCTAGAGCTGAGCCGCCAAGGCCGCACAGGCGTGATCACGGTGCGCGACCAAGGACCCGGCATTGCGGCTGAAAATCAGGCCAACATCTTTGAGCTGTTCGGTCAGATCCAAGAGCCCAGCGGTCGGCGACCTCAAGGCATCGGCTTGGGGTTATACCTCTGCCGTCAGATTGCCCAGCACCACGGCGGCAGCCTGACGGTGGAGTCC
>JANNOU010000107.1:0-10650 GCA_031399305.1 Leptolyngbya sp. SOY_34_metabat_272 | reverse complement strand
AAGACTCAATGACCAAGTTCAGAAACTCAATGACCAAGTTCTAAGGCTCACGCACGAGGCTAGAAGGCTCGACGATGAGGTTCCGAGATGAGGTTCCGAAACTCGATGACGAAGTTCTGAGCCAAGTAGCACCGACAGCGTGTCAGACACTCCTTGCGCAGGGGGATTGGGGGAGGCGCTGGGCATTGGTGTCAACTATGGGCGGGCGGTTTTGCGGGGGGAGGCCACTGCGGTGGTGCCGTACTTGGCCGAGCGTCACCAGCGGCTGGGCTGGGTGAAAGCGCAGCGCCAGAGGCACCGAGACCGGGACGCTCTCACCCAGCAAATCTGGGGCGCTTCAGCCTTAAGTTGACACCAATGCGAAGCGCCTCCCCCAGTGGGGGTCTGGGGGGCAAACGCCCCCCATTCCAGGTTCTCTCTACCAGCCACGACTTCCCCCTCCAGTTGGTACCATGCCCCTCAAAACCCCAGAATCCTCCTAAACCGCCGCCGGCAGCCACAGTCTGAAGACACTGCCCTCGCCCAGATGGCTGCCAACCTGCAAGTTACTGCCCATACGATTACTCAGATCAAGCGCAATGGCCAGACCCAGGCCAGTCCCCTCGATCTCACCGCTTTGCTGCACGCCCCGGTAGTGCCGCTCAAACACATGCTGCAGATCATCAGGCGGAATGCCAGGACCGGTGTCAGCCACAGTCAGCGTCACGCCAGCCACCGAGTCGCCCGTGCCGCTCACCCGCACCTGGCCCCCAGCAGGCGTGTACTTGAGCGCATTGTCCAGCAGATTGCCCAACACCTCACGCAGGGCATGACCATTCGCCCGAACCGTCGGCAGGCGAGGATCCCAGTCGATATTGAGCTGCAAACCTCGCTCTTGGGCCACCGCCGCCGCAGACTCCAGCAGAGGCAAAACCACCGACGCCAGAGTCAAAGTTTCTAGGGGCAGCGCCGCCGCAGGCGGCAGGGCCAGACGCTCTGAGTCGCTATCTGGCGCAGGCTCCAGCAAATTAGCGCTCGCCGTAGGCAGCATCGCCGACTCGAATTGCACCAGCAACTCCTGGATGTGGTCGCTTTCGCGCAAAATGCTGTTGACCGGGCTGCGGTTGACATCGCTGGGCTGGAGGCGGCGCAAGACCAGCTTGGCAAAGGTGCGCAAAGCCGTCAGAGGATTGCGCAACTGATGCAGGAGCGTGGCCTCTGCCTCGCCCTGCTGCTGGCGGACCACATCCAACCAGAGGGCGCGCCGGTCGAGCACACAGGCTAAGGCCAGACTGCAGGCAACCTGCTCGATCTGTAAGCGCTCTGGCTCGCTCCAGGGTTGGCCCTCGCGTCCAGTGACCAAAAAGCCCAGCACCTCAGCCTGATGCACCAGCGGCAGCACCAATTTGCCCTGCCAGCTCAAGCTACTGGACTCCAGAGCCAGTCGGTCCTGAGCCTCTGCTGGGTCTGAGCGAGGCGCTGGCGGGGTCTCAGATTTAGAGGCCCCATCCGAGACAGATTGACCGCGTAAGCTCCGTCGGGGCTGGAAACTAGGACGCAGATCTACGCTGTCTTCGCTGGGATAGGCGGCGACCTGGACCAGCTTCGGCAACGGATCCAAGATCTGCCGCTCCTCCGGGTCAGCCAGATAGACAGAGCTGGCCGTAGCCCCCAGGCTGCGGGTGAGTAGCGAAATTTGCGCCTGACATAGCGCCAGGAACTCTTGGCTGGGGGACAAAATCATTCCATCGATCCTAGCGCCTGTGTCCAGGATTGAGGGACTGGGGTTAAGGGCTCTGGGCTTGAGGGCGCTGGACCGCCTCCGTGTGATTCACCACCGTCGCCACCTGGCCCCAGCCCCTCTAACCCCAGCTCCAGGTAGCGACGGGCCCGACCAACCCCAGGACAGCTAACCCACTGCCCAACAGCCACTCGTTCATCCCGCGCCTCGTGACTCTCTGCGGTCACTCTACTCGCTGGACAGCCGCAGCATGCGCTCCTCAATGCCCTCCCAGACCTTAGGTGAGACGCGCACGGCGGCCTGCTTGCAGCGCACGATTAGCAGATTGAGATTGAGGTGGGTTTCTAGGGCCTGCAACTGCGCGTCAGACAGCGGCACCAGCGCCCGATTAATCTGAAGAGCGTGGAACCAGATCTGGGAGATACGCGCATCAAAGGCTTGGTGAACTTCTGGCGGTTGGCGGGGGTCTGGCGTGCGCACGCGCATGGCTTCTAGGCGGGCGATCAGCGTCGTAAAGTTGACATCTTTAAGCACTTTGATCTTCTCGAACTCCTGGACAAACGCCCGGTTGAAGGCGCGGGCCGAGGTGCGAGCTACCAGCGGATCGCGCACAAATTTGCGCACAAAGGCTGATCGCTCAGAGCGCGTCAGGGTGCGGGCCAGGGTCAGAGCGGGGGTGAGATTGGGGTTGAGCACACAGGCGAGGTCGAGCGTGTAATCGCAGGTGAGGGCGAGAAACAGGGCGATGGCTCGTTTGGCCGCAGGTTTAAAGTGGCCCTCTGAGCCGTCCGTGACCAGCTCCGCCCACTGGAGAAGCCCCTGCAATTGGGGGTCGTTGAGCGTCTGTTGGGCAGCTTTTTCCATGCGCAACAGCAACTGGTCAGCTCCGCCGCGCATCAAACCAGCCACCAACAAAAACACCTCGTGCCAGCGTTTCTCAGTGAGGTGATCGGCCACCAGCTGCTCAACTTGCGCGAAATCCGTGATGTGCTGAGCGCTCAGGTACTCCTGAATCGTGAGGTGAGAAAACGAGAACACATCCTGCGCTCGCTCGACCAAAATGCCTTGCTGTACGGCGATCGCGTTGAGGATGGCTTCGCCGTTGAGATGCCGGGGAGCGTTCAGATTGCTCTCGAGAAAATCCTTGATCTGTCTGACTACTTCCCGCTTCGAGAAAAATAGCTGGTCGATCTCAAATCCTTTATAGGCCAACTCAGCCAGTAGAATCTCCTCTAGCTCTATACTCAGCCCCTGGTAAATCTCATCGCGCAGAATTCGTTTCTCTGAGGCCCATTCTTCTAGAAAAACTCTCAGGGCTTTGCGATAGAGCACACTGCGATTATTGGGAAAATTCTGAGAGCGGTCATACACTAGGCACAATAAGGTCAGTAGTAGTGGCGTATGTGCTAGTTCTTTGGCGGCGGCGTTTTCTGGTTTTTGCAAAATTTCCCAGCATTTCTGTGCCGTTCCTACTCGGCGGTCTTCTTCAGAGTGGAACCAATTGTAGATAAACTGTTTAATCTGGATATTATCAAAGTAGGCCATCACGACATCGGTAAAGCGGCGAAAATTGTGGCGATAGGCCGCTGCCCGACAGGAGGCGATATATCGATTTTTGTCGTGGCGATCAACAAAGTCTTGAATTTGGCCGATTGTCCCGCTGACATTCTTGGCTGGGACTTCATCTAGACCGTCCAGCAGAATCAATAGCCTGCCTTGCCCTAGCAGACTCGTCGTAGATTCTTCGGGATGGGGCAGACCGCAGATGCGAAACTCTTCGATAATCGCTCGCTCGATATTCACCTCATGGGCTGTAAAGCCTTTTAACTCAATAAACACCGGAATACAGGGGTGCTCATAGTCTCCCTGCACACCTTTGAGCGCTTCCAGCCCCATCTTGCGCAAGAATGTGGACTTGCCCGCCCCAGGGCCGCCCAGAATCATCAAGTATTGCTTTTGATTGGCTACCCTGAGCCCTTCACGCTTCACCCCATCTCTGGGCTGAAAGCCCCGACTGCGGTCTTGACGGTAGAGCTGCTCTAACGTTTCCAGCGATTCAAAGCGACGGGCATCCTGCTTATCCAAAAACTGAACCGCGGTATAAACCGACTCTAAGTTGACAGGCTCCCGCATGCCCAAAACTTTGAGTACGCCATGGCGCTCTGCATAATTTTGGGCGTATTGCTGAGAAGCGGCGGCGATTGACAGCTGGGTTTTCTCATCTGGCGTTTTGCCCAACTTCTTCAGAAACTGACTCTCGCCATTCCACACTGATTCTGTGATCAAGTTCGCGATGCCATTGGCCGCAATGTTTATCAAGAACTCAAGTCCTGTCATGGCAATGCAGAAACTCTAATGCTTATGAGCGTATGACAACTCCAGACATCTGAGCGAGTCTATTCGCATTTGCCAATCATCCCAGTCGCGCAGATAGGTGTCCAAGGTGCTGAGCCTGCGGGCGATCCAGTGGAGGAGAGGGCAATCTCGACTGGCCGGGTTCGGTTTTACACGTCCATTGCGTCATCTGGACAGATACCCTCAAGAGGGAGGCGGGCAACCTATTCGCGAGACTTGTCTCAATCACCCCACCATGGACCGCTGGCTGCTGCCAACACTGCGTGAAATTCTGCTCCAGGGACCTGGGCAACCGGAGACGCTGCCAGAGCTAGAGGCTGGGGAATCGGCCTGGCTGCTCGCCACCACTGCCCTGGCTGATCTAATCCGGGAGCTTAAGCAGACCGATGGCCTGGTCCTGGGCAGTGTCGGCTTGGATTTAGCCGCATTTGAGGGTCTTGAAGCCTGGCAATTCACCCCTGACCCCTCCAGCTTTCTGGCCCTCCTGCCTGCTGCCAACAGCGAGGTCCAGGCTTGCCCCAGCGCAGAGCGATTGCACACTCCCAGCCATACCATCCCTTTGTTGTCCGCTGACCCGCTGGCCGCTGAGCACTTCTGTCTGGTGCTCAGCCGCAGGCTGTGGGCGGTGATGGTTCTGTCGCCCAGCACAGGCGAGTCTGAGACCGAGTTTCTGTTCTCCTTTGATCCCAGCATCACGCAGCGCGTCTGGGCGTTCTTGCGCCCGCGCGTGATGCTGACCCAGCCGCACCAGCTCCAGGCCCTGGATTGTCAGGTCAGTCACCTGTTGGACCAGCCGCCCTCGGACGAGCCCACGCCCGTGCTCGCCCGCTTCAGCCGCCTGCTCCTGCGACGGGCTGCCACCCTGGTCGCCAAATCCCGCTTGGATTTGGCGACTCAGGCCTTGTCCTCGGTGCTCAAGCGAGTGCCAGTCCAGGCTGAGGCGACCGACCTTGACGCGACCGACACTGAATCAGCTGAATCCCTGCCCGAGGCTGAGCTGTTGCAGGCGCTCGCCCACGAAATTCGCACGCCTCTGGCGACGATCCAGACCCTGACCCGGTCCCTGTTGCGGCGCAAAGACCTTGCCGCTGAGGTGATCAAGCGACTGGAAAGCATCGAGCGCGAGTGTACCGATCAGATCAACCGCTTCAGCCTGATCTTCCGCGCGGTGGAACTGCAGGACACGCCCGCGCCCAAGCGTCCGCTGCATCTGAGCGCTGTTTCGCTATCTGAGGTTCTGCAGCAGAGCATCCCTCACTGGCAGCAGCAGGCCAGCCGCCGCAATCTCACCCTCTCGGTGAGCATGCCGCAGGAGCTGCTGATGGTGGTCAGCGATCCCCAGATGCTGAGTCAGGCGCTGACTGGGTTGGTAGACCGTTTCACCCGTAGCCTGCCCGGCGGTAGCCACATCCGGGTCCAGGCCGATCTTGCGGGCAAGCAGCTCAAGCTGCAGCTGCAAGCCCGCCTCACCGCTCAGACCACCCGTCACGAGGCCAGTCCCCTACGCGCCCTTGGTCATCTCCTGATGCTCCAACCCGAAACCGGCTCGGTCAGCCTTAGCCTGGGCGTGACTAAGGCCCTCTTCCGTGCCCTCGGCGGCAAGCTCAAGGTGCGCGAGCAAGATGCGACCCAGGGTGAGACGCTCACCATTTTTCTGCCCCTCGGCGGCGATTAGGCTGCCGTCTGCCAAGGGAACGCCTCATTGATTGCGGTTGTGGGGCTCATCGAAATTCAGCAGCGGTCCTTTGGGGATGATGCGGGTGGGGTTGATATTGGTGTGGCTCCAGTAGTAGTGCCGCTTGATTTGGTCCAGCTTGCAAGTGTCGCGGACGCCCGGCTGCTGGTAGAGATCTTTGAGGTAGTTCCACAGGTTGGGATAATCTACAATGCGGCGCAAGTTGCATTTGAAATGCCCGTAGTAGACGGCATCAAAGCGCAGTAGGGTCGTGAATAGGCACCAGTCTGCCTCAGTGATCGGTTCGCCGCAGAGATAGCGCTGCTGCCCCAGCACTTGCTCCCAGTGATCCAGCGCCTGAAAGAGCGCCGTCACCGCTTCTTCGTAGGCGGACTGGGTGGTGGCAAAGCCTGAGCGGTACACGCCATTGTTAATCGGTTGATAAATGGCATCGATGGTTTGGTCAATCTGCGGCTGGAGATCTGGCGGGCAGAAGTTCACGGCTGCCGTAGCCAAGGCGTCAAACTCCAAGTCCAACATGCGGATAATTTCGCGCGACTCGTTGTTGACAATCGTGTGAGTCTGCTGGTCCCAAAGCACCGGAACCGTGACTTTGCCGGTGTAGTCGGGGGCGGCTTTGAGATAAATCTCGCGCAGATAGCGCGCACCATTGACCGTATCCGGAATGCGGTCTGGCCCCTCGGCAAAGAACCAGCCGTCTTGATCAATCTCTGGATCGACCACCGAGAGGCCAATCACCGTGGATAGGCCCTTCAACTGCCGCAAGATAGCGGTTCGGTGCGCCCAGGGACAGGCCCAGGAGATGTAAAGGTGATAGCGTCCGGGCTCCGCTTTAAAACCGCTGGAACCATCGGCGGTAATCCGATGGCGAAAGGTGGTGGCGGTGCGGTTAAACCGCCCCTGGCTGTCCCGATCTTTCTCCTGGTTGACCCACTGGCCTTCGATCAACATCCCGAGTGGCATTGCAGTTCCTCCCATGGCTATCTATGGCAATTATCACAGTGGCGCTAGAGGCCGTGGCTTTTGCCGATCACCCAGTGACGCCGAAAGAAGCGGGCCAAGTCTGTCTCGTCCAGGGCCATGTAGATCGGGCGACCGTGGGGGCAGGTGTGCGGCTGACGAGTCTGTTGCCACTGGTCGAGCAGGGTTTGCAGGGCGCTCAGATCCAGGGGCGTGCCGTTGCGGATGGCGCTGCGACAGGCGGTGGCCACGCGCGCGGTCTGCAAATCGCTACACAGGCTGAGTTCCAGCAGTGCGGCTGGGCAGTCTTGGCGCTGGCTGAGCGGCTCTGGCGCAGAACGCACCGCCCACAGTGCCTCGCCGAAGGGTTCCACGTCTAGATCCAGGCTCTGCAACTGCTCTACCTGCTTGGCGCTGAGCTGGTTGAGCACCACCGGGCTGGGCAGCGCCACCACCGCCCAGCGCGCTTCCAGCGCTTCGAACAGCACACGCTCGTGGGCGATGTGCTGCTCCACCAGCCACAGGCCCGCCGGGTGCTCCGCCAGAATGTAAGTGTTGTGCACCTGAGCCAGGGCTCGCAATTCTCCCAAGCCGGTCTGGGTGTCTTCGGCGCGAATCGCCCGGTAGTGACCCTGGGTCTCGGCGGCTTTGATCAGCGCCACTGCGCGACGCGACTGCTCGGGTTCCACGCTCTGCAGGGCCTGGGCGATCAGGGCGGTGAGCTTGGCCTGCCAGTCGGCCAGGTTGTGTAGGTAGACCTCTAGCTTGGCGGGGTGTCGGTTCCAGTCGATCTGGTTGGGGGGCACGCTCAGGTGCGCGAGGCAAATCGGATAGCGGTCGCGGCGCAGCGTCCGGCTGAAGGCGCTCAGGATCGTGTGCTCTAGCTCCGGCAGACGCACCCAGCGCCCATTGAGCGCCACTTTCACCCAGTCTGAGCGATGGCGGTGGCAGCGGTCGGGCAAGCCCAGGGTCAGGCTCAGCTCCGGGGTGTCTAGGCCGCGCAGATCGGCCACGGCGACGGTGGGCAAGATCTGCGGCAGGAGCTGGCGCAGGCTCGGGCTTGGCCACAGGCCAAACCAGGGTTTGCCGTTCAGCTCGCAGCGCCAAGTCAGGCTGGGGTGGCTGAGCGCGCAGTGATGGATCACCTGTTGCACGGCTCGCAATTGCTGCGCGGGACTGGGCAGACCGGCGCGTCGGGCCACCAGACGCGCAAACAAATCACTGACCGTGACCACAGTGCCAGCCGCCAATCCTGCCACTTCTGAGACTTGGGGCTGGCCCTGCGCATCGTAGACCACGCGCCAACCGTGCAGGGCCTCTCGGCTGCGGCTGCGGATCTCCAGCTGCGCCAGCTGTGCCAGGCTGTGCAGGGCTTCGCCCCGGAACCCCAGGCTGGTGATCTGCCACAGATCGTCAGCGGCGCGGATTTTACTGGTGGCGTGAGCGCTGGCAGCTTGCTGGAGGTCTGGCAGATCCATGCCGCTGCCGTTGTCGGCCACCTGCAGGCGCCACTGCTCGGGCCAGACACCGATTGTGAGGCGCGTGGCTCCGGCATCCAGGGCGTTTTCCACCAGCTCACGCACCGCTGCCGCCAGCGAGTCAATGACCTCCCCGGCAGCAATTAAATGTACAACGTCGCTGGCTAGAGCCGAGATAGCACCCATACCCTCAGGGTAGCGTTTGCGGCTGTTTAACCCACCTCCCAGGCTCCCAACCCGGCGTCCCCAGCTTTCAGCCTCACCAGTCAAGCTTTCTGCTCAAAGTCCCGAGCGTTTTGCTCCAGACGTCGAGCTTTTGACTCGGCGTCCCGAGCTTTCAGCCTCAGAAGTCGAGCTTTTGGCTTGGAGTCCCGAGCCCTGGGACAAAAATTCCGAGATCCAAGCCGAAACCACCCAGCGACAAGCTAGAAGCTCCGAGTTCTGGGACAGAACCGCTGCGAGCGCCAAAATCAGCCACCGAAGCCGACAGCCTCACGCAATCAAAAGGCGACTGACTCCTAGGTAGTTTTCAATGAACATTTCAATAGCTAGGGTTCATTGAAACAAAAAAACATAATCTGTCAGATTGTAATCGACCAGAACTATCATGCCGTTCGGTCAAAGGAAGCCAATTATGAATCAGCTTAGGAAGCCATCCTGCCGCGAGATGATCCATAACAGCGTAGATTGTGAGGCGAGTTCCTGAGAGCGTCAATCCGCGTTCTGTTCGGATGATTACCGCTTGCCCATTGGATGCCGAAGCCATAATCATCGCCTCGTAAAGCCTGCCTCCATAGTAGCTTCGAGGCCCCTAGGAGGCAGGCAGACATTCTCCGAGCGCTAGTTGGCGGGCTCAGATGTCTCGCCTTTTTGGGTGAAAGCTTGGCTGAGCCAATCAGTCAGGATATGCGAGAGCAGGCCCAGGGGACCAGCGAACAAGCTCAGGGCGATTGAGTGCACGGTCCAAACCCCAGTCCGGCGTCCTTCCAGATAGATGTAGCGCCCTACAAACAGATCCAGCACCAAGAAGTGCACCCAGGCCGCCGCCGCCACCGTCTCCCGCGAGAAAAACTGGGCGATGATGGGCAGGGTCGGGCTCGCCAGGGCTTGGGCAGTCTCCGGGTCAAAACTGCCGATAAACAGGTAGAGGTAGACCACCGACAACGCAGCAAAGGGCAGGTAGGACGAGATCACCCGCTGCGTCACACTCCAGAAGGGCAAAAAGATCATCAGCACCCAAAAGGGCAACACAAACAGATTGGCCGCATCAAAAATTTGCGAGGCACTGACTGGCAGCATGGTCTCTGGCTCTAAATGACTTCAGGATAGCCCCGGCTCAGAGTGAGGGGTCCTGCACTAACTTGCGATTCTGCGGATCCCAGCGCCAGAGCAAACCTGGACTGTGCAGATGAACGCCGCCCAACCAGCGGTCAATGCCGTTGAGGTGCAGCCAATCGGCCCGCCCTGCCAGGACTTCGTGCCCGGCCTCGCTCAGGCTGAGCGACTGCGCCAGGAATGGCTCACGGTTGTGGAGCCGCCAGGGCAAAAATGGGCCACCATCTGTCAGGCGCAGCAGCGGGGCTCGACCGACGCACAGACGCTGAAGGTGGCTCCAGACATCCGTGTCGCCCATGAACAAAACAGTTTCCTGGCACTGGTCGGCCCGAAAGATCTCGACGGGCGTGTGAGCCCCCGCAGCAACTCCCTGCAGGATTTGGCGCTCCGTACGCGACAAGCCATCGCTCAGCCCAGGGAACTGCTCCAGATGCCGCCCGAGCGCCGCGCCCAGAAAGGGCAGAGCCGAGCTGTCCCGCGCCAGCAGCGTCTCCAGCGCCGTGGGATCGGGTGAGCGGAAGGCGCTCCAGGCCTCGCGGCTCAAGCTCAATTCGGCCCCTGCAATCTGCCGCTGGCTGCCATAAAGCGAAGCCAGCTGGTCGGCATTGAGTTGGCCCAGCCCCTTGAACTGGTCCACGCCTGGGAAGGCATTAATACAGATCAGGCTGAGGTTGGTTTTGCCCAGATCGCGCTGTGCAAACCAGTCAAGAACCTGGATGATCTGCAGCTGATCGTACAGGTCATGCTCAAACCACAGGAGCACCGCTTCGTGCTCCGGAAATTGGCTCAGCAAGGCGTCTCGATGCGCAAACGTCTTCACCACTTCGTCGTAGGACCCCCAGCCCTGATCGGCGATGTACTGCGCTCGGATCGGTCGTAGTTGCTCCAGCGAGAGGCCAGTCGGAACCGGCCCCTCATGCAAGACATCGCGCCAAAGCAGGATTTCTCCAGGCAGCCCCGTGTGCCGGAGTACCTCCCCTGCGCAGTCACCATTGGTGATCTGAAGCATGCCTGACTCGCTCCTAGATTGGAAGTGGAGTCTACAGGATGAAAATAGTACAAGTGTTCTATTTCGTCAAGGACTTCAGGAGACTTTGTTCCCTACC
>JANNOU010000074.1:0-11461 GCA_031399305.1 Leptolyngbya sp. SOY_34_metabat_272 | reverse complement strand
CTACAGCGTGTTGGATCAACAGCTGGCCGACCACGAATTTATCGGCGGCGATTACTCAATCGCGGACATTGCCACCTACCCCTGGGTCGCGATCTATGGCTTTCAGGGCCTGAGCCTGGACCAACACCCCAATCTCAAACGTTGGCTCGAAACTGTTCAGGAACGCCCGGCCGTCCAACGCGGTATGGCCGTGCCCGCCTAAACACCAGCGGCAGGGGCACACCGTGATCTGCCCCTGCCGTGGTGTTTAGCTGAACGACGAAACGGAATTAAACGCGCGAACGGCGCTGGGCGCTCAGACCCAGTGCGCCCAGCACCACCAGACCAGCCAACGCCGAAGGTTCAGGCACCGAGCGGGCAGGTGTGATGCCAAAGGCCAAGAACTGAGTGAACTGCGTGGGGCTGAAGTTGTTATCGCTCACAATCACCAGCGACTGACGCCCATCTGCCAGATCCGGGCCAAAGCTAATCCCCTCGATGTTGTCGATGGCAATGCCGAGCGTTGTGAAGTCCAGCAGCAGCTCTTTTTTGGCGGCGGTGATGCCGCCTAGCCCCGAGGCCGTGAGGCTATCAATGCCGCTGATGTCGGTCGCGCCGTCCAGCGAAACTTGGAATAGTTTCACCGTGTTGCCCGTGTTGCCAGGAGTGCCCACAGCCCCGGTCGAAAATGAGCGCTCCAGCGCCAAGAAGTGCTCCCCACTATCATCTAAGGCCAGCAAATCTACCAGGCCGTTGGTGTTGAACGCCGTGTCAGGCACTGAGGGCAGCGCGACCGGCTCGGTGTTGTATAGGAATTCAGCCACTGGCTTGTCAGTGGTCAGGTCATATTTCAAAATGCGCGAAGGGGTGCCCGTGGTTAAGCTCGCGGCGGGTCCATCCTGAACCAGAGCGTTTTCTGTCGCGGTAAACAGATAGGTTTGGTCCGGCGTGAGCGTCAGGCTTTCCAAAGCCAGATTATTGCGAATACCGCTCAGCCCCGGCACGGGCGAAAACTTGCTGGGCACAGGCAGTGCATCGACCTGAGTCCCCGTTATCAGCGAAAATTCATTGACGAAGGGATTGGTCACCCGCCCCGCCGTAGGATTGACCTCGCCCTCGGAAGAAACGAACAAGGTGCCGTCGTCAGTCAGCGCGATCCCCTCCAAGTCAATGCTGTTGAGGGCAAACGGCTGACCGTTGGCATCTCGCAGGGTGGTCACGCCAACCGGCTTGACACCGCTCTGGCTGAGTGAACCGCCGCTGAGATCGATTTGAAAAGTGTAAAACCGGGCTGGGTTAATCTGGCTACGATCATCAGCGATGCTGTAGTAAACTTTTTTGCTGGCATCGTAAGTAATTCCCGATAGGCCACCCACTTGTGTTCCCCCAAACGAGGTATCGGTTGGGAAGACAGCCTGTCCCAGAAAATCGATCCCCGCAATCGTACCGGCCTGAGCCGAATTCACGCCGAGAACTAGGCTAGTGAGGCCGCCGAGCAAACTCACCGAAACGGTCTGGGCAAACCTAAAAGTCTTCGTCAGATCACGCATGACGCTGGTATCCAAAAATGAGCCTCTGCGCCCGAGACCATATCGCCCCGAGCGTAAGGGAGCGTTAAGGGTCTGTTAATTGGAACTCAGCTTCATCAAATCTTTGTCCGAGCTGCCGTCGGGCCGGTCTAGACTTCATCAATGGTTTCTGGGGAGACTCGGCAGGAGGCAGAACGGGTCAACAGCAACACCTCACCCCGCCCCAGAGCATCGAGCAGGCAATCGAGCGCTCGCAGGTCAGCAGTCGTGTAGGCCTGACCACTGAGTAACTGGTTAATCTGCCACTCGGCCCGGTTGGAGAGTTGCCCCGTAGCCAAAGCTCTGGCTGCAAGATAGCAGATGCTGATCGCGGGACGCAGCTGGGTGCGATTCATGGTCGGATCTGAGACAGCCTTCCATCCTACGCAGCCAATCCAATCAGTTCAGGAGCCTCTGACCACTGGCTGAAATCTTTTTGGGAACAAACTTCAATTCGTTCAGTAGGAACTGAAAGCGCTCAGGTCAGTCGTTATATTTGGTTGAAATCACTGAAGCTTCCCCTGGTCGGACTTCGGAAGATGAGCTTACTCTAATCAATAGGCTCTAGTCCACCAATGGCAACCGCAACCGCAACCGCAATGGCAGCCGCAATAGTGACCACAATTCAAATAGAGCAGGCCGGTGATGTGGACGTCGCGGTTGTTCCCTTGCCTACTTCTCTGGATAGCACCACGGGTCTAGAGATCTGCCAAGCCCTGTTGCGGCGGGTGGATTGGGGGTATCACCACTTCCTGCTCGATTGCAGCCCGGTTCGCAGTGTGGACAGTGCCGTTCTGTCGGCTATCGTCTCAATCGTGCGCAAGAGTTGCCCAGCCAATGCCAAGATTGTGCTGTTTGGAGCCAGTGCCGGCGTGCAGCAAACGTTGCAGCTTGATGGCCTAGCGGGGCCTTTGCCAAGCTTTGCCAATCAAAGAGCAGCCCTCGCAGCCCTGCAGGCTCAGCTGAACTGAAGCGAGTTCTCGGATCAACCTGAGAATTGTTGTCAGGCAACACCGCACTGTTGTCCCCGACCGCGATGCAGCGAACAAAGTTCACTCAAACACCAATGGACCCAGTAGAAGGCTACCGGGTCCATTTTCGGAGTGATGTCAACAAACGGTTGCAATTGGAGTGGTCAATCGGACGCCCACAGCTTTGAGTCTAGAACCCTTTCACCAACCCTTTTCCTGTTAACCAGTGAGCTTGGCGCTACAGTTCAAACGCTAATTTCGGTGAGCGCATTAAGCCCTCCAAAGGCAGCAATTCGAACTAAGTAAATCACCCTTTTACGTGGGTTATGCCGTTCTACGAGTCTAGGCTGCGAGTGGCTTAGGACGGGGGGCACAATCCGGTAAGCCAGCGAATCTTGTGCCTAGACTTAGGGTAGCAAACTACATTTCTTCCAGCAGCAGTCGTTAACAGAAGTTGATACTCAGACAGCCTTACTGGGCAGGTGTTCCCAGAGGCGGTTGAGGGCTGTTTCGATAGCCGCGAACAGTTGGTCGATCTCAGCGTGGCTGATGGGCAGGGGGGGGGACAGGGCAATCAAGTTGCGAATGCCCCGGACGATCACACCTTCCTGCCGGATCAGAGTAGCTAAGGAGATGCCCAGAGTGTCGGTCGGCGTCAGAGCGGCCTTGCCGCCGCGCGGCACGACTTCTATGGCCCCAATCAAGCCGTACCCCCGAACTTCGCCCACGGCGGGATGGTCGACGAGGGCTTTGAGCTTGCTCTGAAAGTAAGGGCCGACGTCCTCACGCACACGGCAGATCAGGCCCTCGCGCTCGATGATGTCTAGATTGGCCAAGGCGGCAGCAGCTGAGGTCGGGTGGCCGCTGTAGGTGAAGCCATGAGCGAAGTAGCCGCTGTGGGTCAGCAGGTCGGCAATCTCGTCGCTGACCAGCGTGGCTCCCATCGGCAGGTAGCCGCTGGTGAGCCCCTTGGCCGTGGTCATCAAATCCGGGTCGAGATCCCAGAGGCGGCTGGCAAACCAGTCACCCAGGCGGCCAAAGCCCGTGATCACTTCATCGGCAACAAATAAGATGTCGTGGTCGCGACAGAGCTGGCGCAGCGCTCGCAGATAGCCCTCGGGGGGCACGATTACACCGCCCGCACCTTGCACCGGCTCAGCGAACAGGGCGGCAATCGTATCGGCCCCTTCCTGCTCAATAGTGCGAGCAGTTTGCGCCAGGCACCACTGACCATAAGCGACCGGGTCGAGGTCGGTAGCCGCGCCGTAGTGGTAAGGCCCAGGCACCTGCACAAAGCCGGGCAAGGGCAGATCAAAAGGGATGTAGCAAATCGGCAACCCGGTCATGCTAGTCGTCGCGAGCGTGACCCCATGGTAGGCATAGGTGCGCGAGAGGATTTTGAACTTTTGCGACTGCCCCCGCAGCTTGTAGTAGGCTCGGATGATTTTGAGGGCGGTCTCATTGGCTTCCGAGCCTGAACAGGAAAAGATCGTATGATTCAGCCGCGCTGGGGCCAGTTTCGCCAACCGTTCTGCCAGCAGGATCGGCGGCTCAGTCGTTGAATTCAGGAACGAGCAGTAGTAGGATAGCTCCTGCATTTGCCGAGTCACGGCCTCGACAATTTCTGACCGACCGTAGCCTACATTCACACACCACAAACCAGCGATGCCATCCAAAAAGCTGCGCCCGTCTTGATCCACTATGAAACACCCTCGTCCAGACTTAATCACCTGCGTTCCAGTGGTGTGCATCTCCTGATGATTGGTGAAGGGATGCAAATGATAAGCCTTGTCGAGTTCCTGCAGGTTTTCGGGAGTTTGGGTGATCATGAGTGAGTCAACAAAACTTTGGTTGTTTTTATCTTAAGCATGTTCACCCCGTTGTTGCTCAAAAGCGATCTCAGCTCTGGCGATCTCCAGAAATCCACCGCGCGCGATTGGTCGGAACTCCGAGCTCACGGCATCGAGTCGGTGGCGGACCCGCACTTTGAGCTGGCTTATGGCAAACTCTGGGCAGAGTTTGGGGCGAAAAAAGAGCTGGAGCAGCGCGAAACTCTAGCGCGACGCTTCCAGTGGCGTCCGGAGCAGGCGCAGGGGAATTGGGCCATGCTCTACCAGGTGATGCTGCTAACTCTGAGGGATGAGTTCGTTGCGGTGCGCGACCAGACAGCGATTGCCACGCGTGTGGGCGAACCCCAGGTGGTGGTGCACCTCTCGCATGCTCTGGTGAGCCCTGAGTGGCGACGAACGGGGGTGGCGGGCTGGTTGCGCGCCCTGCCCCTGCAGACCGCGCGGCAGTGTTTGGTCCGGGCTGGTTTGCCAGATGCTCCGATCAGCCTGGTGGCCGAAATGGAGCCCTGGCAGTCGGATGATCCGGCACGCGTGGCTCGGCTCAAAGCTTATGAAAAAGCGGGCTTCAAAAAAGTGGCGCTGCCCATTGCCTATGCTCAGCCCGACTTTCGTTCGTTTGAGGTGATTGATGCGACCGGTGGGCCACAACCGGTGCCTTTGTCGTTAATCTTGCGTCGCGTGGGACGAGAAGCAGAAACAACCGTCACAGCCGGTGAAGTGAGGAGCATTATCCAAGCGCTTTATGAGATGTATGCGATTGAGTTTCGCCGCCGAGATATGACGAATTTATTTGCAACGCTGGAGCACTATTCACCCGCGCATACTCCCCTGCCATTGATTGCGCCATGTGAGCCAGGCCACTAAGTTGTCGGGTGAATAGCATCTGAGCTTTCAAATGGCGGGTCGCAAGCTCTATCATGCCTGAATGAGTGTGATTACTGCATTTCATCACCCGGGTTTCGCCGCGCCGATTGGGTCGCACATCATGCCGATGCGCAAGTTTGGGTTGGTGGCTGAGGCCTTGCGGACACACCCTCAGGCTCGGCTGCTTGAACCGGAGCCGGTGAGTGAGGCGGATCTGCTGCGGGTGCATACGGCGGCGTATCTGGAGGCAGTGCGTACGGGGCAGCCCAGGGACCTGGCGGAGTCGCAGAAATTTCCCTGGTCGCCTGAGCTGTATGCTTCGGTTTGCCTGACCAATGGCGGCTGTCTGGCAGCAGCTCGGCTGGCCCTAGAGGTCGGCGTTGCCGCCTGTTTGGGCAGCGGTTTTCACCACGCTCACGCTGATCATGGTGAAGGCTTTTGCACGTTTAATGGCTTGATTGTCGCCCTGGAAGCGCTGAAAGTTCAGGGGTTGATCCAGCGAGCGGCGATTCTCGATCTCGATTTGCACTACGGCAATGGCACGGCGGCGCTGGTGCCAGAGCGGCCCTATCTTTTCGCGCTTTCGCTGTATGGCAATGACTATCAAGACAATGTCTGCTACCGGGATGTTTCGGTGAAGCAGCATCGTGATGGGGCCAATCACCAGTCGATTGCCTTGCCTGCGGCAACCGATGGCGAGGCGCTGCAAGCCATCTTAGACACTGCGCTGCCGTTGCTCTTGGCGCAGGGCAAACCGGACCTGCTGTTGTATCAGGCGGGGGCCGATCCGTTCAAGGAAGATCCCTATTCGCCGCTGAACCTGGACCATGCGGCGCTGCGGGCTCGCGACCAGCAGGTGTTTGAATTCGCCCGCGCCCAGCAGCTGCCGATCGCCTGGGTGTTGGCGGGTGGCTACACGCCCGATATCAATCAGGTGGTTCAGGTGCATGTGAACACGTTTGAAGCCTGTGCGGCGGTGTTTGCTTAGGCTTGGGCAGGGGAGCGCTGCACAATCCAGGCCACGGCGGCGGCCAGATTGGGGGCGATCAAGTCGGGTTGGGCCGGGTGCTGGTAGGTACCGCTGAGCACCTGTTGGCCGAAACCGGTCTGCACCAGGATGCCGCGACAACCGGCGTTGTGAGCCAGGTCTATGTCGGTGGCCTTGTCGCCTACCATGAAGCTCTGCTCTAGGTCCAAGTCATGGGTCCAGGCGGCGGCGACCAACATGCCGGTGTTGGGTTTGCGCCAGGTGGACCAGAGGGCGTAGGCCGGGTCGCTGCCCCCCTCAGGCGGGCTGAGATAGGGGCAGTAATATTCGGCGTCTAGCCAGGCTCCGGCCTCCTGGTTGAGCAACTGGCGCAGGCGGGCGTGGAGCGCGTCCACATGTGAGGCGGGATAGTAGCCCCGCGCCGGGCCAGACTGGTTGGACACCAGACAGCAGAACAGGCCCCGATCATTGAGCTGGCGCACGGCCTGGGCCACTCCCGGCATCAGGCGCAGGTCTTCGAGCTGATGCAGGTAGCCCGCCTCTTCATTGAGCACCCCGTCCCGATCCAGGAAGACGGCGGGGCGGCTCATCGGGTCTCCACGCTTGCTATCGCAGCCATAAAACGCCGGTAGCCTGTCCAAGTTTTACACCCGCCAAGCTACCACGAGCGGGGACCTGTCCAAGCGGAGCGCAGCCCTGCAGCGGCAACTTGTGGAGATCCAGCGGACAATTGCGGCGATCCGGCGGACAGCTGCGCAGAGGTGGCGGGGAGTTGTCGCGAGCCACCGGGAACCTCTGGGGTTTCACCGGGAACTTGTCGTGAGCCGCCGGGAACGGGTGGGGGTCTTCCCAACCGTTGTCAGGATCCTCACTGAGTTGTCAGCGATCTGGCCGCCTGGCCCGCCCGAGTTCGGGGGGAACCAGAGGTTGGCCAGTCACCACAGAACTCCAGTGCGTAAGTCCTGAAAAAGTCAATTGGCCCTGGGTTGAGAAGCCAGGGCAACCGGGAAATTGCCAACAGACCCAGCCAGTTGGCCACAGGGAACAAACGACCGACGCCGATGCAAGGAACAGGCTGCCTAGACGCGCGGCTCTACCGCCCAGTTCCCTGCCCTAACGCCAGTCAGTATTGAGGTGCTAGCAAGCCAAACAAGCGATCATCAGAGGTGCCATAGAACCGCTGGGCATCCTCAAGCGCCTGTTGTGTTTGAGAGCCGAGCACCCCATCAATCGGCCCGGTGTAAAAGCCGCGATCACGCAGCAGGCGCTGCACTTCCGCCGTCCTCGAAGAGTAACCACTGGCAGGAGAGGCCGAGTAGTTTCCCAGGTAGCGAGGTGTCGGTTGAGCAATCTGAGCAGCCAGACTCGTCGTCGCAGTACCTGAGCCCTGCAGGTAGGCCAGCGTTTGCGATCCCGCAATGCCATCTACCGGCAGCCCATAGAAGCGTTGGGCCTGCCGCACAGCAGCAACGGTGCCAGACCCATAAACGCCATCAATGGCACCCGAGTAGAAACCCCGGTTGCGCAGCAGACGCTGGACTTCCGCCGTCTGGGTCGAATAACTGCCAGTGGGACCCAGCGACAACGGGGCCAGATAGGCGCTGTTGATCCTGGTTGACCGGTTGTAACTACCGTTGTAGCCACCGCTGGCATAAGCATTGGCGGAGCCGCTTTGCAGTGCCACCAGGGTCTGAGCCCCCGCATCGCCATCGACGACCAGCCCAGCATCCCGCTGGAATTGCCTCACTGCCTGCCGCGTAGCCGCCCCATAGACGCCGTCGATCGCACCCGAGTAATAGCCCCGGTCCCGCAGCAACTGCTGGACCTGCTGCGTGTAACTGCCGCTGTAGCTAATTTCGCGACCGCTCTCAAACGGGGCAGGCGTCGGCACGGATCCGGAATTGCCGGTCTGCAGAGAGGCTAGCGTTTGCGGTCCCACGACGCCATCCACCGCCAACCCGTTGTCGCGCTGGAAATTGCGCACCGCCTGCTGAGTGCCAGGGCCGTAGACGCCGTCGATTGCACCTGAGTAGTAGCCCCGGTTACGGAGCAAGCGTTGCAGGCGGGCTGTGTCGATTAGGGAACTGCCGCCACCGGGGTCAAAGCCAGTCGAGCTTGCGCCACTCTGTAGCGCCCTCACAGTTTGAATGCCCGCAACCCCATCCACCTGGATGCCGTAGAAGCGCTGAGCTGCGGTTACCGCCTCAGTGGTGCCAGGGCCATAGACGCCATCCACCGAGCCAGGGTCAAAGCCTCGGTCGCGCAGCAGTCGTTGCAGGTCAGCCGTGGCCAAAGTCGAGCCGGAGTCTGGGTAGCGACCGCTTTCACCGGGCGCATTGCCGGGACCGTAGTCGGGAATTGCCGCATCAAGCAACGCCTGACTGGTCGATGAGCCGACCACCCCATCCGGAGTCAGACCGTTGCGGCGCTGAAAAGAGATCACCGCACTCTCGGTCTCGCTGCCAAACACACCGTCGTCGCTGACCCCCAAGGCGCGCTGGATCTGCGACACATAAGGGCCTGTGTCCCCAAGGCCAGCCGCCTCAGCCGCGCCAGCCATCAAGATAGACAACACCGTGATCAGCAGTGTCAAACCGAATTTCGCCGCCAGTTGAGGCAATCGACGCAAACTCAAAAAGCTGGTAAAGTCCAGTTCTGCAAACTTCTCAGAGGCCTTCGCCTTCGAGCTCTCTGTAGGAGATTCACCCTGACCCTGTAATGCTCCGTCGCCGCTCAAACCTTTCATAGCGATCACCTGAATGCCTGCTGACCTAAACCCCGTGCTCAACAGTGTCGGGATATGGACAACCACTGAGTCACGACCCCCCGGATGTCCTTCTCAGCTTGACATCAACTGCCGAGAATTTTGCGCAATCCCGTTAAGGGGATTTTACAACATTGTTACGGAATCAAGCTAATTCGACTAGCTTGATTCCCAGTCCAAGTTCGACATCACTATACGTAGCGTTTTCCTTTATTAGGACGCCACACCTAGCGTAGTTCAAATGTACGGCGCTCGGAAAGACGTTCGCAAGATAGCTATTGAAGAAGACCGGGTAGCCTAGAGCTGCCCGGTCTTCCTGACTCCCATTTTTAAGCCGTCAACTAACTAGCCGCCGACTTTGACCTGGCTGGTATCTACGGCAGTGGCACCATCTACTTTGCCTGCAACCTCGACAATGCGGACGAGGATCGCTGAGTCTGGGATCGTTCCCTTCAAGACAACCGTGCTGCCTGTCTGGGCGACCCAAAGCGTTTCAATGTCGTCAATCCCAGCATCACTATCAAAAGCCGCAGCCACGCGCTTGGCCAAACCGCTCTGGTCGTATTCGCCGTTGAGACCCTTGCGCTCTGGCGAAATCGGCTCGCCTGCGGGGGGCGTAGACGAGGCAGCAGGAACCGCCGCACCTGTCCCACTTTTCTCCTGACCCAAAAGCCTTTGTAACCAACCCATCAGTTTTGTTCCTTATCGAGAGTAGATGTTTACAACCTTCAGCGTGCTCAAGACGGCGTTAAACCGACGGCATCACTGAGCTGCAGTTGAGCTTAGTGGCGCTCACCTAAGAAGGTACTCGCTGCGCCCAACAGATCGCTGACATCGACATCGCCATCTCGGTCGCTATCCAGAAAAGCTTGCAGCACCGGATTGGCGCTCGCCTGGCTCGCGCCACCTGTGCTGGCACCAGTTTGCAGAAACTGCAGAATCAGCGGCAGCAGCGTGGGCAGAAGCTGAGCAATCAGCTCGCCGTTGAGGCCCGTCTTCTGGGCTAGATCCTGCGTGGCCTGTTGCTTCTGAACGGGTGAGAACAGTGCACTAACGGCGTCTGGATTCGGTTGGGTTCCACTGTACTGGTCAACCAGATGAGCCGCCGCTGCATCTCCTTCTGTGGCTCGCTTCTGTTGCAGCGAGTTCTGGACATAGCGCCCCAGAGTAGACACCAACAGGGTCGTGGTGTCGCTTTGAAGGTTTTGACTGCCAGCAGTCTGTCGCAGCAACTGGATGGCACCGGCGACCTGACTGACGCTGCCCTGGCGCGTCGGGTCGTTAATTGCGTTGAGAACCTGGTCGAAGAGTGACATAAATTACCTAAGTTGTCAGAAGATCTGGAAGCTTTACCAGAGCGCTGGGACAGGAGCCGCTGGCTGGGGAGCCGCCGGTTCTGCCCGCCTGGGCGTAATAGCGGGTGGCCTGGCTTCACTTTGGCCAACCTGAGGAACGCGGATCGGTTCAACCGCCACAAACCTGGTCGGGCTGAGACGGGTGCAGATCTTCTGCGCCACGAGTCGATCAACCCCGCGCTTCAGGCGAATAGCAACATCCGTTCCAGGCTCTAGACCATAAAAATCCTGAGCCGCTCGGGAAACCTCGACGACGACCGTTTCGCCCCAGGGCTGCTTGAGAGTAACCTGGTCTCCCTCAATACTCTGAATGACGCCTCTGACGGCAACCGGCACGGCTGCCCTCGTGGTACCAGCAGCCTGGCTTAGAAACTGCTCTGACTTCTGCTCAAGCGGGTCGGCCATCGCAGGAGACGCCAGCATCAAGAGCGGCAAGGACAGCGTTATTCCAAACAACACTTTGACAGTTTGAGTATGCACTATAAAACTCTCCACGCTGAGGAATTATGTAAACAGTCCCCATGAGAGGACCAGACGCTACCTACGATTAGATTACAGAACAACAAGCCAGAAGTTGCAAGGATGCTGACACGGAAATGCCCATGAGTAGAAGCCAAATCTCTATCCACGCGATACTCTGGCTGGACCTTATACAGTTCCAGGTCGTTCCCGGTCAGCAGGTACGGGAGGCTTAGTGACAACAGTTGTCGTCTCCTGGCGCTGTCCTGCGTGGGCTGAACATTGCTGCGGTGGGCGCAGTTGGAACCAAAGTCACCGTAGAATATCTGCGCAATCGCAGCCAGGAAGAGGTGGTTGATGACAGCAGAAGGGATGCTACGGCTGCCGCTGCCGCCGAAGTCAGTTACGCCAATGAGAAAGACAAAAATCAAATGCTCGCGCTCATCTACACGAGCGCCGGACGTGCGATGAGTGCGAGCGTCGGCTACACCCCTCAGGCAACTGACTACAGCCTCAAACTTGCTAGCACGCCTTTTGCCATTGAAGTGAACGACAAACAATTCCAATCGAGCAAAGGCGAGACCGCAGGAGCCAATGAAGTTGATTTTGTGCTAGCCAGTTCTTGATAGAGACTAATCGGACGATTCATGCCGTGAGTCTGTA
>JANNOU010000073.1:0-15517 GCA_031399305.1 Leptolyngbya sp. SOY_34_metabat_272 | reverse complement strand
GGCGCTCGCCTCTGGGGGCAGCACGGCGCGGACACCAGCGCGCAGCGCCTCAGCCGCCCAAGCCCCCGATGGCTCGTCCGCCAGCAGCACCAGCGCGGCCTCAGTGCCGCCGGGGCCGGGGACCAACAAAACAGGCAGCTCGTCAGCTGGATCCAGCTCCAGCAGCACCACCTCGGGCTGCAGATCGGCCACAGTCTGGGCCAGGGCGTTCAGGCTGGAGACACTGCCCACCACCGTCAGTTCTGAACTGGTACTGAGCAGCGCTTCCAATCCCGCTCGTACCACCACCGAAGCCGCCGCGACCAGGACCCGGATCACGCTGCCGCCGCGTCAGGGGGGTCGCCGCCCAGCCGCACCCGGCAAGCCTGATGCTTGCCAGCCCGCAGCAGCTCCAGATGTAGCCAATCGCCCTGACTGGCCTCCCCTAAGCAGTGGGCCAAGTCATCCGGCCCGCTGAACCTCTGGGCATCGGCACTGAGCAGGACATCGCCGGTCAACAGACCCGCTGCCGCCGCCGCGCTGCCAGGGGCCACCGCCAGCACCAGCAGACCCAAGCCCAGCTCGCCAGATAATGGCACCAGCACCGACCGCAGGGTCACACCCAACACTGGACGTGGCTCGCTGCTCTGCAGGAAGCGCGTCACAGTGCGGCTGGGAATCGCCACCGCCAGGCCATTCACGATCCTGCTGTTGATGCCGATCACCCGGCCCTGCGCGTCGGCCAAGGGGCCGCCTGAGTTGCCGGGCGCGAGGCGCAGGTCGGCCTGAATCCAGAGCTGCCGACCGCCTCGCGCAACTGGGCCGATGCTGTGGACGATCCCCGCCGCCAGGGCCCCCACCAAGCCCAGTGGGTTGCCAACCGCCAGCACTAATTCGCCCACGCGCAGGCACTGGTCGTCCCCGAGCTGGGCCGCAGGCAGGCCCTGGGCGCTCACCTGCAGGGCTGCGAGATCGCGCTCGGAGTCGCGGGCGCTCACCGCTGCCTCAAACGTGCGCCCGTCAGACAGTTCCACCGTGGCGTGGGCAGCTTGGGCGACGTGGGCATTGGTGACAATCAGGCCGTCCGCCTGCCAGATCACCCCCGAGCCGCTGCCGCCGACCGTGCGCACCTGCACGGTCGAGCGGTTCAGGCGTTCGGCCACTGCCGCCAGCTCTGCGGCGAGGTCAGGCTCAGAATCACTACAGATAGGTAGAGGAATTGGCTGTAGAGGCATCGTCATCTCACTCCCCCCGCTGGGGCCGTTCGCCCACCGTGATCGTGACCTCTGCCGAGTTGCCGCCCCGGACCAGACTGACCTTGAGCGGCTGGCCCACACGCTCCGGGCCGAGCAGACTGACGACCTCGCCCGGATCGCTCACGGCAGTGTCCGCTAAGGCCACCAGCACATCACCGATCAGCACGCCAGCTTGCTCGCCAGGGCCATTGGGCTCGATGGAAACCACGATCACGCCGCCGGAACCGGGCAGATTCAACGCGGTTCTAAGAACGTCAGGCAGGCGCACTGGTTGCATGCCCAGCCCCAGATAGCCGCGTTTGATCCGCCCACTGGTTAACAGTTGCTCGACCACGCGGTTGACAGTGGTGATCGGCAGGCTCAAGCCGACGCGGCGCGAGAGCCCCGAGCTGTTGATGCCCACAATGCGGCCCTGCGCGTCCGCCAAGGGGCCACCGGAGAAACCGGGATACAGGGTCAGGTCGGGGCGCACAAACTGATCGACTTGGCCGCCACTCCAAGTGCGCCAGGATCCACTCAGCGCGCTGAGCACGCCCCAGCTGGCGCTCAGATTGCCCTCACTGGAGCGCCCCAGCGCCAGCACCAGATGCCCCACCTTGAGCGCGGCGGTCTCCCCGAGCTCGGCCACAGGCAGGCTCGCCTCTGGCAGCCGCAGCACGGCCAGATCGGTGCTGGCATCGCGGCCCGCCAGGGTAGCGGCTTGGCTGTGACCATCCGGCAGGGTGACGGTGATCTCCTCATCGCGCTTGAGCGTATGGTCAGCGGTGACGATCACGCCCTGCCGCCAGTGGACGCCGCTCGAGGGGAAACGCCGCCGGGCGTTGACCGCGACCACAGACTGGCCAGCCCGTTCGACAGCATTGGCCAGATCGGTTGAGAGCGCCAGCAAGGGGCTGGTCGTCTCCGAGTATGAAGAAGTTGTCATAGGTGTCTCCTGGACTATTGGGGCGGAGCAGCTCAGCCGCTACCGCCTGTCTTCAGCATCCAGGTCAAGGCGTCTGACCACATCGGCTGAATGGGCAGCGCGACCCCTAGAAAAATGGCTAGTTCCCTGGAAGCGTCTCAAGCCTGGCTCAGCCAGCACGAGCGCAAAACCCGGGCGATGCGCTCGGCTGCGCCTGGCTCACCCATGCGGCGCTTGCCATTAGCTGCGCACAGCTGGAGATAGTCCGGATCCTGAAGGATTTGGGTCAGGGTGGGGGCGGCTTGCGCCGGTTGCTCGACCAGGGTGAGCGAAGGCCCGAGCAGGCGTGTCTGAGCTTCGGCGAAGGCGGCGGTGAACTGAGGCCCCGCGCCCGCAAAGCAGAGCACCGGCTTGCCCAGCCCGACCAGCTGCTCAGTGGCAGTGCCCGCCATGGCGATGCCCACGTGGGCCTGGTGCAGACAATCGGCAAAGGCTCCCTGGAGCAGCTGCAGTTGGGCGCAGCCCAGTTGGAAACTCCGCTGCGCTAAGGGGCTTGGCGGTGCAGGCGTTTCCAGCCAACCCTGCTGACGCGTGAGTTGCGCCACGGCCTCCAGATCCAACCCCGGTGAGAGCGCCGCCAGAAATACCACGGGGCGAGCCGGTTGAGCGCCCGCAATCGCTGCAGCTGCCTGCAAGATCTGCTGCCAATTGCCATAGGCTTCCGGCACGCGTGACCCTGGCAGCAGCACGATCACCAGCGCCTCAACCTCGTGGTGCAACACCAGACCCTGTGCCTCGAGGCCGTCCATCATCGGATTGCCCAGGTCGAACACCGGCAGCCGGAAGCGCTTGAGCAGTTGCGCGGTCAGCGTATCGCGGGGGAACACGGCCCGACAGCGCCGGTGTCCCATCAGCCAGCGCTCCCAGGGCAGATACACCGAACCCGACCAGCCCTCGAAGCGCGCCCACCAGTGGGGTCGCTGCAGCGGCCCCTGTTCGTCGCGCAGATGGTACTCCGACTTGGCCGTGCCCACAAAAGCGTAGGGGCTGCCACTCCCCCAGGCGAACAGCAACGGCACGATATCGCCGACTGCCAGCACCGCCCCGCCCGAGCGCACCCAGCGACGCATGGCCCGAATTTGGGCCAGGGTCAGTTGCACTAGGCCGCCGCGCACATCGCGCACCAACTGTCGCCCGTCCATGTAGACAAAGCCGCCCGAGGGCATGGTTTTGGTTGGTCCGACTAGGGGGATGCCCAGCTTGCCATAGGCCGCGCCCTCACCCACTAGAGGCAACGCGGCCAGCTCTAGGTTCGGCAGCTGGTTCTGGAGGGCACTCAGGATGCGGGCGGCGATTTCGTCTTCCCCGTGACCGTTGCTCAAGCACAGTAACTTCATCAAAAAATCCACAGAAATCCACGGCAGTCAGCAGGTAGGATAGATCCTGCCATGACTGACCCCCCTCCCTCGGCCACTCGGCCCCGGATCTGTGTAATTCTGGGCACCCGCCCCGAAGCCATCAAGCTAGCCCCCGTGATCCAGTCCCTACGCCGGGCGGACGATCGGTTCGAGACCCAAGTGGTGCTGACCGGCCAGCACCGCGAGATGGTCGACCAAGTGATGGCGCTGTTCGCGATGCAGGCCGACCACGACCTAGAGATCATGGCCGCCAACCAGACCTTGACCGACATCACCTGTCGTAGCCTGCGCGGTCTGGAAACCCTATTCCAAGCCTCCAAGCCGCAGATGGTGCTGGTGCAGGGCGATACCACCACTGCCCTTGCCGCAGCCCTGGCGGCGTTCTACCAGCAGATCCCGGTCGGGCATGTCGAGGCGGGGCTGCGCACCGATGAACTGCTCAACCCCTATCCTGAAGAGGCCAATCGCCGCCTGATCTCTCAGATCAGCCGTCTGAACTTCGCCCCCACCTTGAGAGCGGTGGCCAATCTGGAGCGCTCGGGGCTCACGGGGCAGATTATTTTGACCGGCAACACGGTGATCGATGCGCTGCTGAGTGTGGCTGAGCGTCAGCCCCCCTGCCCGGTACCCGGACTGGACTGGGCGCGCTACCGCGTCCTGCTCGCAACCGTGCACCGTCGCGAGAACTGGGACGCGCCGCTGATCCAGATTGCCCGTGCCTTCTTGCAGATCCTGGAGCGCTTTCCCGATACCGCGCTGCTGCTGCCGCTGCACCGCAATCCCCGCGTGCGCGACGTCTTGGCGGCGCTGCTGCGCGACCATCCCCGCGCCTTTCTCACCGAGCCCTTGGACTACGCGGCACTGGTGGGCGCGATCCAGCGGGCGCATCTGTTGCTGACCGACTCAGGCGGTTTGCAGGAAGAAGCGCCCAGCCTGGGCAAGCCGGTCCTGGTCTTGCGCGAGACCACCGAGCGCCCTGAAGCCGTGGACGCGGGCACCGCTCGTCTGGTAGGCACGGACACAGACACCATCGTGGCCGCAGCTGCCCAGTTGCTCTCAGACCCCGACGCCTATCAACAGATGGCGAACGCGATCAATCCCTTCGGCGACGGACAGGCGGCACAGCGCATTGTGGCCAGCCTAGAGCGCTACTTCGACCTTCTGCCAGTGGCGGTTGGCACCGAAGTTTGAGCGAGAACGGCTGGAGAATTCTCAGCGATTTCTCAACTTACCGTCGGGGCAAACTCAGCCCGCCCCGGTCCAATGAAGACTGACGCACTGATTGATTGCTTCTGAGGCGTTGATGAGCAGCCAAATTCGAACTCCGGTAAACGAGCGAGCGCTCAAGCAAGCCCTGCGGGCCGAGTTGACGCAAGCCCGCGCCCAGACCCTGGCGCTATTTACCGAGCTGGAAGCGGCCAGCTTCAGCAGGCAGGTTCACCCCGAATTCAGTCCGGTCGGCTGGCACCTTGGGCACATCGGCTACACCGAAGCCTTCTGGATTCTCGACCAGTGTCTGGGCGAGCCCGAGTGGGCCAGAGCCTACGAGTCGTTTTTCTCGACCACGCAATCGGTGAAGTGCGAGCGCGTCCACCTGCCGCCGCGCGCCGAAATCCTGACCTATTTGACCGAGGTTCGCCAGCGCGTCCTAACGTTCCTTGAAGACACCTCCCTGGATTCGACCCACTGGCTGCTCCGCCGCGCCCAGGTGTTCTATCAAATTCTGCAGCACGAGTATCAGCACGGCGAAACCATCCAGATCGTGCAGCGCCTGATGGGGCAGGCCAGCCGTCAAGCCAGGCTCGAACCGCCCCAGCCGCCAGCGCCGCTGTATGTCCCCGCTGGACCCTTGGTCATGGGCTGCGATCAGCCGAGCGCCTATGACAACGAAGCGCCCGTGCACCTGGTCGAAGTCGCGGCATTCTGGATCGATCCAGCCCCGGTGAACCAGGCGCAATACAGCCAATTTATGGCGGCGGGCAGCTACGCTGAGCAGGATCTGTGGTCGCAGGCCGGTTGGGAGTGGAAATGCGCCCAGTCGATCCAGGCCCCGCTGTACTGGGACCCCCAAGCTCCGCAAGCGCCCGTGTGTCACCTCAGCGCCTACGAAGCCGAAGCTTGCGCCCGCTGGCTGGGCAAACGCCTGCCGACCGAGGCCGAGTGGGAAAAAGCTGCCCAAGCCGGGTTGCCAGGGGTGGGGTCAGTTTGGGAGTGGACCGCCAGCCTGTTCGCGCCCTATCCCGGCTTTCAGGCCTATCCCTATGCGGGTTACTCCGCCGCGTACTTCGACGGTCAGCATCGCGTCCTGCGCGGCGGCTCCTGGGCAACGGCTCGTGCCCTGATGCGCCCCTCGTTTCGCACCTGGTATCACCCCTGGGTCCGCCAGATCTTTGCAGGCTTGCGCTGTGTCTCCCCTGCCTGACTCCTACACCGTCCCACCCCAGAACTACACCGTTCTAGCTCAGAGCTGCGCCGTTTCCCTTCAGGGCTTCAACGTTCTAGCTCACAGATAAAAAACTCTAATCCCAACGCTCGCAATTTCAGCTCAGAACGGCACTATCCGAGCTCAGAGTTGCACTATCCAAGTTCAGAACTGCGTCATTTCAGACTCAAACCAAACGGCACTGACTGCGGATCACTCACTCCTTGCGCAGGGGGTCTGGGGGAGGCGCTTCGTCCCCCAGTGGGGGGTTTGGGGGGCAAACGCCCCCCATCTCCGGGTTCTTCCCCAACACCTCCCTTTCCCCTTACACCCTTAAAGTCAGTGCCATCTAAGACCGCGAGTTCCAGCACAGGTAGACTCAAGAGGAGTGAGAGACCTTTGCTTACCGCTCATGATTACGCTTCTGATCGTGCTGACAGCCCTGGGCATTTTGGGCTGGGGCTACTACCGCGCCCAACCTGATGGCCAACCCGGCCTTCTGGCCTGGTTGCAATCGGTGGTGCTCATGGCTCCCTGGCTGGCCTTCTTCAGCCTGTCGAGCTTCGGCATCGACCTGCCCTTCGCCATCCTGATGCTGCTGATTGTGATTGCAACCGGGACCTACATCCTGCTGGGCAACCGACTGCGCCGCCTCGCCCTGACCCTGCCCAAGCCAGAACCCCTAACGGCCAACGCCGTAGACCCCTCGTCCCTGGCCGAGCCTGCGCCCGCACCGAGCCTCCCGACAGGGTCTGAAGCCGCAGCACCGCCGCCTGTGCCAGGCATCCCCGCCGAGGATCTGCAGCGGATGCGGGGCATCTTCGGCATCGAGACCTTCTTTGCAACCGACTCTACCCCCTATCGCGAAGGCGTGATCTTCAAGGGCAATCTGCGCGGCGAGCCCGAAACCAGCTATCAGCGCCTAGACCAGAACCTCAAAGCCCAACTGGGCGACCAATACCGCCTATTCCTGGTGGAAGGCCAAGATCGTAAACCCGTGGTGCTGATCATCCCTCACAGCGCCACTGAGACCGTGACGCCGCCGGGTCAGAAACTGCTAGCGCTGTCGTTGCTGTTGGCAACCGTAGTCACCACCCTCAGCGTTGGCGCTCAGATCAACGGCTTTGACCTATTCACCCAGCCCGAACGGGTGTTGACGGCCCTGCCCTTCGCCGCCGCGCTGTTCGCGGTCTTGGCCGTGCATGAAGTGGGCCACCGCTGGATGGCCCGTCGCCACAACGTGCGTCTGAGCCCGCCCTACTTCATCCCCGCGCTGCAGCTAGGCTCGTTCGGCGCGATTACCCGTTTTGAATCAGCGGTGCCCGACCGCAAAGTCCTGTTCGATATCTCGCTGGCCGGGCCTGCCGCCGGTGGGCTGTTGGCTTTGGGACTACTGACCGTTGGCCTGATCCTGTCGGGGCAGCCTGGACAGCCCCAGGTGCCCACCCTGTTTTTCCAGGGCTCGATTCTGGTAGGCAGCCTAGCGCGGGTGATTCTCGGCGAGGCATTACAAGCCAGCCAAATCGGCATCCATCCGCTAGTGATCGTCGGCTGGCTAGGCGCACTGGCAACAGCGCTGAACCTAATGCCCGCCGGAACCCTGGATGGTGGGCGCATCGTGCAGGCGATCTATGGGCGTCGTACCGCCAACCGAGCGACCATCGTCACCCTAATCCTGCTGGCGCTGGCCTCGCTAGTCAATCCGCTGGCCCTCTACTGGGCTGGGGTGATCCTGTTCCTCGTGCGCGACCTGGAACGCCCACCGCTCAACGAAATCAGCGAAACCGACGACCGCCGCGACGGCCTAGGGCTGCTGGCGCTATTTCTGATGGCCGCCATGCTCCTACCGCTCGCCCCTGGCCTAGCCGGACGCCTGGGCATTGGCTAGGGCTTGCAATACTTCTTTACCTTTGATACATTACTTAACATTGTGATTCAACGCTAGTTTCTATGTCTCAACGCACCGTAGTCAAAGACGAGCAGGGCCTGCTTAACAACTTCGCCTATGAGCCGCCAGTCTACGTAGACGAGGAACCTCGCGTTGGCTTCACTCCCTTTGCTGAGCTGTGGAATGGCCGTTTCGCCATGCTGGGCTTCGTGCTGTTGCTGGCGATCGAATACACTACCGGCCAAGGGCTGCTCGGCTTGCTGAAGTCTTTGTAGGTTGTCAGGGGCGGTTGAGGCTGCTCTGCTGAGCTGACCCGGTAGGCGAAGCGCCTACCGGGTTGCCTGTTGCATGAAATGGCGCTTGGCAGAGTAATTAAAGAAAGAAGGGCCCCCAGATTTAGCATGACCTCCCAATTGCCTCTACCGCCCGTCAAACTTTTGTTTGATACCAGTGCCATTCTCGCCAGCCAGGTCAAGCAGTGGCAGCTGTTCAGCGGGCTTGGCAAGTGTGTCCTGCCCCAGATCGTGGCCGACGAGATTCGCTTTCTCTCCTCCCGAGCGCCAGAGCCTGCCCAGGAAGTGGCGGCTCGCTCATTTGCTCGCTTTTTTCCCAACAGCGGCTGGAGTCTGTTCACCCGCCTAGCGTCGCAGCCACCGTCCAACTTGGCGGCGGGCATGGCAATGAGCAAGCAGGCCCGGCAAACCCTGGCCGTGGCGCAGTCTGCCTGTGCCCTGGCCAAGGATAATCCCGGCCACCTCGTGGTGGCGGTGGCCGATAATCCGCACCTGTTTCAGCATCTTCAGTCGCTGCAGCTGAGTAATCTGTGCTGCGCGCCGCTGAGCGTCGTGGTGCAGTGGGGCCGGACCGGTTACCCGCCGCCTGCGGTGCGCAAGGGAGCGGCAGCGATGCAGGTGCCAGGCGCGAGCTTTGCCCGGGTTTCGCCGCCAGCGGTTCCAGTTCGGCCTCGGGTGCTGGTGCCAGAGCGACCGGCGATCAGCTCGCGCCCACGCTCAGCAACGACCCGGAATCTCACGGAGATCTCTCGCCAGGGTCGTTCCGCGCTCTCCACGATCCTGAGCCTCGCGCTGGCAGTGGTGCTGGGCTTAGTGGGTTTTCGACTGCTCGCGCCTAAGCAGTTCAATCAGTTCTGGCAAAAGACCGGCCTGCCCGCTCTGCCCGGTCGCTGAGTGCGGTGGCTAGGTCACTCGCCAGCGGACGGTTAAGGTAAATGGCCGACTGGTGTCAACGCCTGCGATGCGCACCTCGTAGCTGAGATGGTTGCCGCCTTTGGCTTTGCGCCACTGACC
The DNA here is from genome assembly GCA_031399305.1 of Leptolyngbya sp. SOY_34_metabat_272. Lineage (GTDB taxonomy): Bacteria > Cyanobacteriota > Cyanobacteriia > FACHB-261 > FACHB-261 > FACHB-261. The sequence goes on along the minus strand of JANNOU010000073.1, from coordinate 6,343 downwards.
GTTGGCGGTCTGCTGCCAAGCGCTCTCGTTGGCGTTGGGGGTCAGACAGCTGCCTTCTGGGAATAACCGGCAGAACGGCCCACTCAAAATCTCGTACGTAAAAGTCGCGCCAGGGCTCAGGATTCGGTCGCCCGGCTGCAGCACAGGTTGAGGCAAGGGCTCGGTCCAGTGCCAGCTCAGTTGGGTTGCGCTTCGCTGCATGTTTTCATCCTCCCAGTGGCTCGGCGATCCGCCCCCTGCTATTTCAATTGGAGAATTCGTCGCAACCTAGGCACTGCCAGGGAGTGAGGCCGGTGGTTGGGTGATGCGCCTTGAGCTGAGACGCAGGCCGCTGGCAGAGACAACGACGATTGGCTTGGCTCAGGTTGCGCACCTTGCCAAAGTGGGTCGCAGTGATGTCCACTTCGTCCAAGCAGGTGTCGCTGAGATCCGCGTCGTCGAGGTCCGCACGGCTGAGGTTGGCTCCCGTCAAATCCGCGCCGCTGAGATTGGCCCGGATCAGATCGGCATCGCGCAGATCGGCCCCGCACAGACTGGCTTCGCTCAAATCGGCATCACTGAGATTGGCCTGGACCAAATCTGCTGCGGTGAGGTCGGCCCCACGAAAGTTAGCGCCCATGGCGATCGAGCCGCCCAGTTGGGCCCCGGACAGGTCTGCACCCCGCAGCAGCGCATTCCAAAGCGTCGCTGAGTGCAGATTCGCCAGATGCAGATTGGCCTCGCTCAAGTCAGCGCGGCTGAGGTCGGCTCCTACTAGGCTGGCCTCCTGAAGGTCGGCGTAGCTGAGGTTAGTGTCCCAGAGAACAGCGTGCCAGAGATTAGCGCCCGGTAGTTGCGCTTCTGCCAGTTGGCCTCGAATCAGGTGCGCCTCGCGCAGGTAGGCCCGGCTTAGATCCGCTTGCAACAGAGAAGCATCGTTGAGATTGATCTCTTTGAGATAAGCCTCGCGCAGCTGCACACCATTGAGACAGGCGTAGCTCAGAGGTAAGCGGGGCCGTTCACCCGCGACCAGTTCTGAGGTGTAGAGAAACTGCAGGATCGCCCCCCGGCCACTCGCATCCTGCTGACTGAGCACAGCCAAGGTGCGAGCTCGGGCCACCCGCGTACCCAGATCTAGGCTGTCTGCAATCTCTGCAATCGGCAGTGAGGTCGGCGTGCCAGTCGAGTGGGAAACCGGTAGACGCAGGTCCAATCCGGTTGCGGCCAGATGCGTCTGCGGCCAAATGCCAACCGTGGGATCGCTTCTGTTGAGGATCCACTGACTGATGCTGTCAAAGTAACGCTCGCGCGTGGTTTCTAGCGACTGTTGCCGCAGCATTTGCGTCTGCTGCTGGCTTAGAGAGAGCAGGTCTTGCTGCCGTCGCCGATCCAGCTGCCACTGCAACAGGCCAAGCCCGGTCGCCGTCACCAGGATTGCCACTGGTGTACTCGCTTCTGAAGACCAGCGCCAGGACTGTCGCTTTGGCCACAGCCAGTACAGCGCCGCGATGACGCCGCCCAGGGCCAGCACCCAGGCTAGGCGCACTAGCCAGACCGACAGGCGTCGCGGCAGAGGTTCTAGCTCAGTGGGTTCGGCAGAGCCGCTGAGGGCAGGCCCCTCCAAATTTAGGGGCGCAGTGGCCTCTAATGGCTCAGAAGACACAGCAGAGGCAGTCGTGTCCATGTCGATGGTTGCCTGGTTGTGGCCTGGTTGTTGCCTTATGGTACCGGCTGACCTGATCTCTGGACAGAAATCTCGCGGAGCTGCTATCGAACCGGGATCATGCCCTCAAGCTTACGCGCTCCTAAGCCGCTCAATTGGCCCACTGCCAGCCACTCAGTTGCCAGCCCTGCCCTTCCACGACGAGCGCGGCTACGTAGCCCGGGCCTGGGTCTAGATCGCGCAGCGACCAGCGCTCTGCTGCTTCAGGCAGGGCAGGGCTGTGCACCAGCTGAGGGGTGTCTGTAGGCAGCCAAGAGACTTCAATCTGGTCGAGCGGCAGGGCTAAGCCCTGGCCCTTGGCTTTGAGATAGGCTTCTTTGCGGGTCCAAGTTCTGAAGAAACGCTCGGGCTTCTGGAGCTCGGGCAGCCGCTGAAACAGGCTCCACTCGCGGGCTGATAAGCAGCTTTTGGCAAGCTGGTCGACATCTGCCAGCGGCGTGATCCACTCCAGATCGATGCCGACCTGTCGCTGACGGGCGAGCGCGTACAGTACCAGCTCCTGCGCGTGGGACAGGTTGAAACTGAGCGTCGCCTCGCACAGGGGCTGTGCGAGAGCAGGTTTGCCGTAAGCTCCGTAGCGAAACGAGATTTGGGCGGGCTCGACCTCCAGGTAACAACCCAGAATCGTCCTGAGCAAGCCGCGAGCGACGATGAAGCGCCGCTGGTCTGACTCGAAATGAAACCGTTCGGCTCTGAGCCACTCGTCAGCCGAGAGCGTCTGGCTCAGCTGCTGCACCTGTTCAGCCTGCTGCTGAAGCGAGGCACGCCAGACATGCACTTCCCCTGTGGACAATCGCCAAGTGGTTGGGCGCGTGCTTTGGAAAAGCACGCCTAGCACAGTCGGTTGCTGGTGGTAAAGATGCACACAGAAACTTTATATAGAGGTTGCGACCGACGCATTCAACTAGCTAGGGCTTGTCTGCTGAAAAGTGGTTTGGCATCGGCAATCTGACTGAATTGGTAGCTGTCATAACCGGACACTTAGCGTATTTTTTCAGTGAAGGTCTGATTGGGGGACTGTTCCCTAAGTGGATCTACCGTAATACTAATGCTCAATCCATCCAAAGAATGCGTGAAGCGCGGCGAGTTGGCACGGCAGGGTCATCCGTGGCTGGGGCAGAGGTTGGCCTCAATCTTGAGCTGTTCCAGAGCGTCTTGTGCGTGTTTTCATCACATTTGCTCGCAAGGTTTGTCGAGGCGCAGCTATGCAAGTTCTCTCTCAGAATCAGGTCGAAGGCGTTCGTGAGCGTCAACCAGCGATTGCGATCGCAGCCACGTTTACCGCTGAGCCGATCCAGGACTCTCTCGCCTTTTGGCTGAAGCAACTCAATTTTCCCTGGCCTATTGAGTTCGCGCCCTACCATCAGGTTTTTCAGCAGTTGCTCGATCCTGCTAGCCCGCTGTCTGAAAATCAGCAGGGGCTGAATGTGCTCCTGGTGAGATTTGAAGATTGGCAGCGGTCGGAAGCGGGGGAGCCCGTTGCGCCCGCAACCCCAGCAGACGACTTTGCCAAGCTTGAGCGCAATGTGCAAGACCTAGTCCAGGCCCTGCAAGTTGCGACCCAGCGCTCCGCAACGCCGTATCTGCTCTGTTTGTGCCCTGCCTCACCGGCGGTGCTGGCGGATGCGGAGCGCATTGCCTGCTTCTTGCGTCTAGAGGAATGGTTGGTCTCTCAATTGACCGGCGTCGGCAATCTTCTCTGGCTCACGGCAGCGGAACTGGCTGCGACCTATCCGGTTGCCGATTACTACGACCCCAAGGCCGATCAGCTGGGGCATATTCCGTTCACGCCGCTGTTCTTTGCCTCGCTGGGAACGGCGATCGCTCGCAAACTATTTACGCTGCGCAGCACGCCGCACAAGGTCATTGTCTTGGACTGCGATCAGACGCTCTGGAAGGGGGTCTGCGGCGAGGATGGACCGCTGGGCATTGAGCTGGATCCGCCGCGTCAGGCGCTGCAAGAGTTTATGGTGGCTCAGCACGATTTGGGGATGCTGATCTGTCTGTGCAGCAAGAACAATGAAGCCGATGTGGTTGAGGTATACGAGCGGCGTTCAGACCTGCTGCTGCGGCGTGAACACATCGTCGCCTGGCGCGTAAATTGGCAAGCCAAGTCGGAGAATCTCAAGTCCTTGGCTGAGGAATTAAATCTGGGCCTGGATAGCTTTATCTTCATCGACGATAACCCGGTTGAGTGCGCAGAGGTTCGCGCCAACTGTCCTGAAGTGTTGACGCTGCAGTTACCGGTAATTGAGGCGGATATTCCCCGCTTTCTGAAGCATGTCTGGGCTTTTGATCGCACCCAGGTCACTGAGGAGGACAAGCAGCGGACGCTTCTTTACAAGCAAAATCTGGAACGGGCTCGTTTCCAGAAGCAATCCCTGACCCTCGACGGTTTTTTGAGTGACCTCGGGTTGACGGTGCGGATTGTGGAGCTGGCCTCTCAGCACCTAGCGCGGGCGGCACAGCTCACCCAACGGACCAATCAGTTTAACTTAACGACTCGCCGCCGTTCTGAAAGCGAGATTCAGCAACTCTGCCAGTCGGAGAATTTCGGCTGTTGTGTGGTGGCGGTGAGTGACCGCTTTGGCGATTACGGCATCGTCGGCGTCTTGATCTTTGAGCTGGGGGCGGCGGTGCTCACGGTGGACACCTTCTTGCTCAGTTGCCGGGTGCTGGGGCGAGGCGTTGAGCATCGGATGTTGAACCATCTGGCTGCTGTGGCTCAGGCGCAAGGTCTGGGTTGGCTGAATCTTCCCTACATTGCCAGTGCCAAAAATCAACCGGCCTTAAATTTTCTAGAGAGTGTCGGCGCTGAGTTCAAGCAGTCGGTCGGGGAGGGCTTGAGCTTCAAATTGCCGGTCGAGTTTGCTGCTACCCTGGCCTATGCGCCGGGCTCTGCCCCAGAACGGGAGTTAGCGCAAAAGTCCTCGAAATCAGCTCAGGCGCTGCCTGCGTCGGCGGCAGAAGTGACGCAGGACAAATCAGCCCGGTTGACTCAGATTGCCAATGAGTTCTATGCTGCTGGGCCGGTGCTCAGGCGGATCGAATCGCAGTGGCAGCAGCGCCCGCAGTTGCAGCGCAGCTACATCGCGCCTCGCAGCCAGACCGAGCATTTGCTGTGTCACATTTGGGAGCAGTTGCTGCGCGTTGAGCAGGTGGGCGTTCAGGATAATTTCTTTGATTTGGGGGGCAGTTCGGTGCTAGCGCCGCGCCTGTTTGCGCAAATCGCCAAATCGTGTGGCAAGGAGCTGTCGATTGCGACCTTGTTCCAAGCGCCAACGGTTGAGCAGTTGGCCAAGCTCCTCGACCAGCAGCAGTCGGCCACGGCGCAGGCGTTGTCAGAAACGTCGCCGCTGCTGGCGATTCAACCGGGCGGCTCGCAGCAGCCAATGTTTTTTATTCACGGCTTGGGTGGGCCGGGAACGTTGTTTTACTGCCGCTTTTTTGTGCGTCATTTTGGCCTGGATCAACCGGTCTATGGGCTGCAACCCTATGGGCTGGGGGCCAATCAGCTGCCTTACTGCCGAGTCGAAGATATGGCGGCACACTACATCCGCGAGATCCGCTCGGTTCAGCCGCAAGGTCCCTATTGCCTGGGGGGAATTTGCTTTGGCGGCATAATCGCTCTGGAGATGGCTCAACAGCTGCGGGCGCAAGGGGAGCGGGTGGCGCTGCTGGCCCTGCTAGATACCTATGGTCCCAATCCCGGCAGCCTGCCACCTGCGCCGAAGCCAGCGCCTGCGTCGCTCTGGCAGCAGGTCTTGCGTGACTTGGGCAATCTGGGCCAGCTCAAACCGGCGGAGCTGCTTAACAACCTGCGACGGGCCAAGCACTGGCTCAAGCAGCTGGTTTACGATTTGCGCTTCAGGCCGGACTTCTTTTTTAATGGCCGCTTTGCGCAAAACCGGCTGGGGTCTGGGCTGATGCAGCTGGCCTGTCGGGTTTACCGGGGTCTTGGACAGCCTCTGCCCAGTCCTTTGCGCATCTTCCGTGTGCGCGAAGGGCTACAGCAGGCTCTGGATAGCTATGTGATCCAACCCTACTCGGGACGCATAACTCTGTTCCGGGCCGGTGAACAGCCTGCGGGGACGGACTACGATTTGGGTCTGGGCGAGTTTGCTGAGGGAGGGTTGGAGATTCACGAGGTTCCTGGGGGGCACCACACGCTGACTCGTGAGCCGCATGTTTGGGTGCTAGCTGAGCGGTTGCGCATCTGTCTGGCTGAGGCCCAAGCTGAGGGCTGAAGAGGCCCTCTCCCCCGGCCCCTCTCCCGAGTTCGGGAGAGGGGAGGCAGGTTTGGGGGTTTGAGATCTTGCCTCTCCTTCCCCCGAATTCGGGGGAAAGGGGCCTCTAGTGGTTGAGCTGGATTAGAACGCGAGTGAGCAGGCTGGCGTCTTTGCGCCATTCGTTCACCGCTTCTCGGCCTCGTTGCATGACATCAGCCCGCTCGGCTTGCCACAAGCAAATGCGGCTGAGCGCAGCAATCAAGCGCGAGAGGCCATAGCGTTCAATCAGCACCTTCAAGATGCTGAAGTCGCTGTCATCAAAACTGCCAGGAGAGGGAGTCATGAATCACAACCCTCCCAGACATAAGCAACACAAAGTTGGCGCATAGTCTGCACAGTCTCCAGAGATTTT
>JANNOU010000067.1:0-8185 GCA_031399305.1 Leptolyngbya sp. SOY_34_metabat_272 | reverse complement strand
GCTGGAATACTTTCAAGCAGGCTTGCATCCCATGCCAGTAACGCCGCTCCGCCGTTGCGCGAATCGATGGTCATTCTGTAAACTCCTTGCTGCGCTGGAATGACTACGGGGCTCTGCTTTCGCTGCCACATCTTATCCTCTCGGCAGGGTTGAGGGCAGGTCTGGAGCTTGGCACAGCTGTCGCAGTTCAGGGGGTGGGGGTCAGGGGCAACTCAAGCACTCTAAGCCTGGGAGGACATACTCCGGCTTGGCGGCTCCGAGCTCAGAGGACGAAGCGCCTTAGGGAACATGCCGATTGTCAGCGCGGCCCCCCTTGAGCGCAAAGTTAGAAGCTAGCGATAACGCGTGGCGACGATTCATTTGCAACACCACGAGCGATAACGCGCCCGCGAGCAGCCCCCAAAAGGCTGCTCCGATCCCAAATAAGCTCACACCGGATGCCGTTACAAGAAAGGTCACGAGCGCCGGTTCACGCTCGCGCTCCTGGCTTAGCGCGGCCACCAGTCCGTTGCCGATCGTCCCGAAAAGAGCGAGTCCAGCAATCGTCAGCACAAGCTCTTGAGGAAACGCCGAGAACAGTGCACCGACCGTGGCCCCAAATAACCCAATCACGAGGTAGAAAATGCCAGCGGCAACGGCTGCCACATAACGCTTTGCTGGATCCTCGTGGGCTTCCCGACCCATGCAAATCGCCGCCGTAATCGCGGCTAGATTCAAGGCAAAAGCACCAAAGGGTGCCAAAACCAGTGTCGTGGCTCCGGTCCACCCAATCAGCGGTGAGACGGGCACGGTGTAACCTGATGCCCGAATGACGGCGACCCCCGGCATATTTTGTGAGGCCATCGTGACCGCGAACAAAGGCAAGGCCACGCCGATCAGCGCCCTGATCGAAAACTGCGGCAATGTGAAGATAGGCTGCGCGAGTTCCACACGAATTGTATCCATGCGCAGCAGTCCCTGCATCCCCGCAATCAAAAGGCCCAGAACCAATGCAGAAATCACTGCGTAGCGCGGCAGCAAGCGGCGTGCAATCAAGTACGCACAGAACATGGCAAATGACATGGCAAATTGCGTCTTCATGGCTACGAAGACATCCAGTCCGAAACGCAACAGCACACCGGCCAGCATCGCCGAAGCGATCGACATCGGCATCCGGTTAAGCACGCGCTCGAACCAGCCGGTAAAGCCACAAAGCGTGATTAAACCTGCTGAGACGAGGAACGCTCCGACCGCCTCTGCCATCGGAATCCCAGCCGCAGTAGTGAGCAGCATGGCCGCGCCAGGCGTAGACCAAGCGGTGACGATCGGAACCCGGTAACGCAGGGACAATCCGATGCCCGTCAGTCCCATGCCGAATCCGAGTGCGCCTATCCAGGAGCCAATCTCGGTCGGTGAAGCCCCAAGGGTTTGAGCCGCTTGGAACACAATGACGCCTGAGCTGGTAAACCCAACCAACACCGTGACGAATCCTGCGATGACCGCAGAAGCAGAGCAGTCCTTAAGCAAAGCCATGGAGGTGCCGCAGAACGAAGGGGCCAGATGGATCTTTTGTTGTGAGGCTATAGGCGCTCAGGCTCAACCGTATTGGATAGAATTGCGCTTGTGATAGAGCCCTAGAGTGAGCCCGAAGGCTGATTTGGAATTGCCGCCAAACCCGCTGCCTCAAGCTCTGGCGGCGCGGGGCAGGTGAAGCACAAGCTCTCCCCGCTGAGCGGATGCCGGAACTCCAGGCTCAGCGCGTGCAGCCAATAGCCGCAGTCCCCCGGTACGGGCAAAGTTCCATCCTCGTTGGGCAAACAAGTCAAAGGTACGCCGCCAGCCCCATAGAGCGGGTCGCCCAACAGCGGATAGCCCGCAGCCGCCAAATGGATCCGAATCTGGTGCGGTCGTCCCGTGGCAATGGTGACCTCCAGCAGGCTGGCCTGAGGACCGCGTTTGAGCAGCCGACAGTCGCTGTGGGCAGGCGCACCCTCGGCACTGGCGGCGTAGAGATAACCAAGCACTGGGTGGGGGATTTTGCCAATCGGCTGCGTCACCTGGAAATGCTCCGGCATTGAATCGCCGCAGACCAGCGCCCGATAGACCTTGCGCATCTGGCGGTCACGCAACTGCTGACTGAGCGCCGCCCGTGCCGCAGACGAGCGAGCCAGCAACATCAGTCCCGACGTGCCCCGCCCCAGACGGTGAATCGGCATTGGCGTGTCCTGCGGATAGCGAATCCGAAGCTGCGCCAGCAGCGTATGCTCCAAAAAGCCGCCTCCCGGCAGCACGGGCAGGCCCGAGGGCTTAGCCACCGCTAGCAGGTGCGCGTCCTCGTAGATCACCGAAAATTCCAGCGGCACCTCGGGCTCCTGCCAGGCAGGGCGCTGGTAGGTCAGCCATTGACCGCACCGCAGGCGAGTCTCAGGGTTCGGCAGCGCACCATCGAGCTGGATCTGACCTGCGGTCATGCGGGCCTGCCAGTCGGCGCGGCTGGAGTGGCGATAGCGACGGGTGTAATAATCCAGCACGGTCAGCCCTGCGGCAGCCAGGGCAATTTGTTCACGGTACGTCCAGCCACGGTTCATCATTGCATCCTCGCTGCCTCAACCAACCTAGACCACTGAAGGGCAGGTCAAACTGAAGAGCAAGTCAAACAGGTCTCCTGATTTTGGCGCTTGCAGCTGAACCATCTGATCGGTGAACACGACTAATCCTCAGATAATCCTCAGACGCGGAGTCTGAGCTGGAACGTCGAACGCGCCTTGGGCCACGGAGATCCATTCCCCGGCTAAGATCCCATTGACTTTGGATCCCATTGACTTGGACTGTGGACTGAACGCAGGAGGCCAGTTTGACCCAGGCTAAGACGGAAAACAATGGACCCAACCGACCCAAGGGTCACAACAAGTCACATCGCCTGGCCAAGGCTGGCGTGGGCCTGGGCCTGGGCCTGACCGCCGGACTGCTGGGTCTGAGCTGGTGGGCACGCGGGTTTATCAACCAGCAACTGTCGCCGCTGATTGCACAAAATCTCTCGAACACCCTGAAGCGCCCGGTCGAGCTGGGTCGAGTGGAGCGCGTCTCGCCGATTGGCCTGCGCTTTGGCCCCTCTGCGCTCCTCGCCACGCCGACCGACGCCGATCAAGCCAGGGTGCAGGCAATCGAAGTCGGCTTTGACCTGCCCCGCCTGCTGTTCAGCCGCACTCTGAGCTTGGATGTCACCCTGATCCGACCCGACGTTTACCTGGACCAGGCTCCCAACCAGCGCTGGCTGACCCCAATTGAGCTGCCGCCCGACCAGGGACCGATCACCACCCAGATTCAAAGCGTGAATGCCCAGGATGCTCGGCTGACCCTGGTGCCCTCGCCCCTGCCGGCCAACCTTCAGGCGGGTCGCTTACCTGCTGACACGCCGCGAGTGCTGGAGAACGTGCAGCTGCGCACAAACTGGATCAACCCCAGCGACCGCGACCCCAGCCGTCGCGTCCAGTTTGAAGGCACCGCCAACGCTGCCCTGGGCGGCAACCTGGCCCTGCAAGGCGAGTGGGATCTGGTCGGTGACCTAGTGACGGTGCGCACCCGCTTGCAGGGGCTCTCCGCACAGGCGCTCAACGGCTTTTTGCCGCAGATCCCCGTAGACCTGCTAGCGGGTCAGCTAGATGGCAATGTGGGCGTGCGCTGGTACACGCCCGAAGATCCCTCCCTGGACGGCAGCGTGCAGCTGCGAGGCGTCACTGCGCAGGTGGTGCGCGTGCCACAGAGGTTCAATAATGCGGTCGGCACCCTGCGCCTCGACGGGCTGACTGCTTTTTTGGAGCCGGTGCAGGCCCGCTACGGCGAGATTCCCTTTCAGGCGCGCGGCTCGCTGGGCAAGTCTGGCTTCAACGTCCAGGGGGTTACGGCGGCCACCAATGTCGATGTGCTGCTGCGCACCCTGAACGTGCAGCTACCCTTCCCAACCGCAGGCCAGGCCCAGAGCACGATCGCGCTCACGGGCACCCCGACGCAGCCACTGCTGGCAGGCGAATTCCGCTCCACTAACGCTCAGGGCCGCTTTGATCGGGTGCCAATCCAGCGCTTCCGGGGTCGTTTTCAACTAGCGGCTCCCCTGCTGAGTGTCTCGGACATCGAAGCCTATCCCACGATTGGCGGCGTGGTGCGTGGGCAGGGGCAAGCCAACCTGACCCCCGATGGCGGTCTGGCGCTGAACTTCCGAGCTACAGGCATTTCGGGCGAGCAACTGGTGCGGGCCTACGGTGGCAACCTGCCGGTGGCGGCAGGACCGTTGAACGCTACGGCTCAGGTGTTCGGACCGCTGGGGGATATCCAGGTCGTGACCCGCTGGCAGGCCCCCAGCGCGACCTATCCGGCCCGAGGCGAGATCGCCGTGGCCCGAGGCGTAGCAACGCTGCGTGACACCGTGCTCAACGTCGCGGGGGGAAGCGTCAATGCCGCTGGCACCGTGGTCCTGGGCAGCCAGGGCAGCGTCGGGCGCTGGCAGGGAACGGCTAATCTGCGCGGCATCCGCTTGGAGCGCCTCGCGCCTGACCAGCGGGGCTTGCTCAGTGGCACGGTTGGGGCCAACGGCAGTCTGGCCTCGTTCCGCCCGCAGGACATTCGGGGCAGCGGCAACCTGCTGTTTTCGCAGGGTGTGGCTGTGGTGCGTGAGCCGTTGAGCGCTCAGGTGGCGTGGGACGGGCGACAGGTGCTCGTCCGCGAGGCGCGTGCCCCCGGTGTCCGGGCCCAGGGCACACTGGGGGTGGCTTTGGAGGGAGCTGCGGCTCCCGCAATCACCAGCCTGAACCTGAATGTCAGCACCCGCAACTATCCGCTCAGCAACCTGGGCTTGGCCGCGTCAGGACCGGTGGCGCTGGCTGGAGATGCAGACTTTGAGGGGCGCGTGTCCGGCACGGTCACCGCGCCGCAGGTGGTAGGGACGGTGGGCCTCAACGGTTTGCGCCTCAACCAGTTCAAGTTCCAGGAACGGCTGAATGGGCGCATTGCCAGCACGCCCAGCGGCGTGAATCTGAATCTGCGCGGCAGCCGCGACCGCTTGGTCCTAGCACTTGACCCCAGCTTGCGGCCCCGGAGCTTTGAGCTGCGACGCGGCGACACCCTGGCCCTGGGTCGAACCCAGGGCAACCAACTGCTGATCTCGCTGCAACAGTTGCCGCTAGCGGAGCTGAGCGCCATGGGCGGGACCCCGTCGGGACTGCCGGGGCCGGTCGGCGGCCAGCTCTCGGGCGACTTCGCGGTTACCCTGCCCCCGCGTGGGCCGCTCAGCGCCAACAACATCAGCCTGTTGGGAGACGTGGCGATTGTCGAACCCAGCCTGGGACCGACCCGGGGCGACCAGTTCACCGGGCGCGTGCGCTACCGCAATGGCACGTTCAGCCTGGAGGACGGCGATTTACGCCTGCCCGAGCGCAGCCGCTATCGGATCAGTCAGGCCCGCTTCAGCCCCGGCCAGCGTCAGGAAGTGAGCGCCGAGATTGAGGTCGTGCAGGGTGAAGTCCAGGATGTGCTGCGGGCGCTACAGATTTTTGAGCTGCCGGATTTTGGCCGCGTGCTGCAGCCGCGCAACTACGCCCGAGCCAATGTCTTAGAGCGCCTGTTCCCCCGGGGCGAGGCTGAGCCCAATGTCCAGACCTTCTACGCGCAGCTCCAGCGCTATGCCGAGATCACCGAGGTGCGCGAGCAGCAGCAACTGGTGGCCCAGGACTCGCTGATCCCAGATCTGGGCCAGCTGCAGGGGAGTTTCTTGGGCCAGGTGAAGGTGGGCGGTTCGCTGCGGCAAGGGCTGCAGGCCGACTTCAACCTGACCGGCAATAACTGGCGCTGGGGCGATAACCTGAGACTCCAGGCGATCACCGCTCAGGGCAGCCTGCGCAATGGCGTGCTCACCCTCAACCCGCTGCGTCTGGCCAACGGCCCGAGCGAAGGTGTGTTCATCGGTCAGATCGGCGGCCCCAATCAGCGCGGGCGGCTACAGGTGACCAACTTCCCAGTGGCGACCTTGCGCAACTTCTTCCGCCTGCCGATCGCCGTGGCGGGTGGGCTGAATGCTGAGGCGACCCTCAGCGGCAGCTTAGCCAATCCGCGCCTGGAGGGCGCGCTGGAGCTGAGCAATGGCCGCATCAACCGCACCGATATCCAGCAGGCGGACGGCAGTTTTGAGTACAACAACGGGCGCTTGGAGTTCAACAGCCGTCTGGCCCTGACCGGAACCGAACCGGCCCGGCTGCGCGCCGTCATCCCCTACAAGCTGCCCTTTGCCCAGGTCGAACCCCAAAGCGACCAAATCGAGGTGGACCTCCAGGCCAGCAACGCGGGGCTGGCGCTGCTCAACCTGTTCTCGCAGCAAGTGGCTTGGATCAGCGGGCAGGGCGACATCAATCTGCAGGTGCGCGGCACCCTAAACCAGCCTCGGGCAACCGGCCGGGTCACGCTCAACGGGGCCTCCTTCCGCTCCGCCCTGCTCCAGGGCAGCGACCTCACTGAGGTGACGGGGGCGGTGGATTTTGTGCAGGACCGGTTGATTGTGCGGGAGCCGGTGCAAGGGCAGTTCAGCGACGGTCGGGTCAGCGTAGTGGGTGTTTTACCCCTGAGCACCGCCCTGGGCGACAGCGACGCCGACGCCAACACGCCGCTCACCGTCAATCTCAGCGGCATCCGGCTGAGCCTGAAGGGCCTCTACAGCGGTCAGGTGGACGGCGATGTTCCGATCACTGGCACGGCGCTGCTGCCGCGCCTAGGCGGACAGGTGACCCTTAGCAACGGCCAAGTCCTGCTGCCCTCGACCGACGGCGGCAGTGGCCTGACCACCGGCGAGGCGGGGGGATTCTCACCCCAGTTCAACAACCTGCGCATCACCTTGGGCGACCGCCTGCAGGTGGCGCTGCCGCCGCTGTTGAATTTCCTGGCGGTCGGCGACATCACGATCAATGGCGACCTCCAGGACATCCGACCCGAGGGACGCGTGAACCTGCAACGCGGTCAGGTGAATCTGTTTGCCACCCGCTTCACCCTGGATCGCAACCAGCCAAACTACGCAGAATTCAACCCCAACCAGGGCCTAGACCCCACCCTGAATATCCGGGTGAACAGCGCCGTGGCCGAGTCCAGCTCCAGTCAGCTCGATGATCTCTCCAGCGGCAATGATCCGACTGGGGGCAGCTTTGGCAGCCTGCGCACCGTTCAGGTACAGGCCGCGGTGACCGGACGTGCCAGCCAGTTCAACCTGTCGCTGACCTCCTCGCCGCCGCGTTCGGAAACCGAAATTGTGGCGCTGATCGGCGGCGGCTTCGTTGGCAGCCTAGAAAGCGGCAACAGCACGCTGGCCTTGGCTAACTTTGCCGGTTCTGCCCTACTGAACACCTTTCAGGGGGTGGTCACCGACGCCCTGGGCCTGTCCGATTTCCGGCTGTTCCCTACGATCATTCCGTCGGAGGACGGCGATCAAAATCTGGGGCTAGCGGCAGAGGCGGCGGTGGATATCACGCGCGGCTTCTCGGTGTCGGTGCTGCAGGTGCTCACGGGCGGCACCCAGCCCACTCGCTTCACCCTGCGCTACAAGCTCAATAACGAGATCCTGCTGCGGGCGTTCACCGATATCCAGGGCAACAGCGGCGGCAGTGTCGAGTACGAAACCCGCTTCTAGGGCGGCGAGTCTGGCGCGTCTCCAGCGCCGATGCCCAGCTCTTTTTTGCTGCGCTTGAGCTGTTTCCACAGACGTTTGACCTCGGCGTAGGCGGCGTGAGGCGTGAGCTTGCCATTGGTCTCTAGGGCGCAGATGTAGGACACGCGCTGGGCAAACTCTTGCAGATTGGCGTTGAACACCAGCTGCTCTGGCGTAAACGAGCCGTAGTAGCGGCTGCGTGGATACAAAAACTCGTCTCGACCTGGCCCATCGGCTTGGTTGGTGGCCATTCTTGATCCCTCCCTCTCGGTGGAACAACGACTTTGCCTGAATGCCTGAATGCCTGAAGAGTTCTAGCTTGTCACTGGTCTCGAAGCGGCGCACCCTCTGTTTTGCTTAATCTTCTCTTATATTTTGCTTAATCTTGTCGATGAGTTGAGCCAGCGGCCAGGTTGACATCTGCACAGCTCGGGTGATCAACTGGGCGGCCACCGCCGGCCTGCCTTATATCGCCTTTGCGGGCTTCCAGAAGGGCAGCGGCGTGGAAATGGTTTATGTGCCTTA
>JANNOU010000062.1:0-74636 GCA_031399305.1 Leptolyngbya sp. SOY_34_metabat_272 | reverse complement strand
CAGCTTCAGTCGCTCCGCTTTTATTGATGAAGCTGGAAACTCTCTGGGCACTTATACAATGCCCAAGTTAAAAGAGATTACTCCACTCTACTTGCTTCGTGACAATCCCATTAGCAATGGTTCAACCGCTGTGATTCGGCGTGAAGTTTTCGAAGCTATCGAATTTCAGACCGATTTTCAGGGTATCGTGGAAAATTTTTACTTCGACGAATGCTTTCGCCAAGCTGAGGATCTAGAATGTTGGCTTCGTGTTTCCCTGCAAACTGATTGGAAGATTGAGGGGATTCCTGAGGCCTTAACCTTGTATCGAGTCAATTCGGGAGGCTTGAGCGCCAACTTACTCAAGCAGCTAGAATGGCTAGAGAAAGTGTTAGAAAAAGCTCGCTCCTATGCACCTGATCTGATTGCCCAATGTGAAGGGCAGGCTAGGGCCTACCAGTTACGATATTTAGCTCGAAGCGCCGTTCGTCTGCAGGAAGGTTCTATGGCTATGACACTTATGCTCCGAGCTTTAGCGGCTCACTGGCAAATTCTCATCGAGGAGCCCCGTCGTACAATCATGACTCTGGCTGCTGCCAGTTTCCTTTGCCTCTTGCCACGCCATCTCTATCGCTACATCGAGAGCTTAGCTTTGGGAGCAACTGGAGCGGTCCAGAGGAGCCGTATTCTTAAAGAGAAATTGAGGCGATCAGTTTCCTGACGATTGAGGGTTACCCAAACAAAATCTATCACTCTGGAATTGGAGACTTTCTTCAATGATCAAACAGGTTGCTTATAGTGAGCTCGTTAGAGCCAGCCAATTCGATTTCAATATTATGTCTGTAAAACAGATTTTCATGCTTTTGCAGACGATATCGATAACACATATTTGGTTGGGGAAGGTTTAACCATGACAGCAGTTCAAACCCTGGTTGCCCAGATCAGACAGAAGCTGTCTAATCAGTTGTTTCTGCGCAACCTCAGCTGGCTGGGCTCGTCTGAAATGATTCTGCGAGTCTTGCGCCTTGGCTCTACCGTCATCCTGGCTCGTTTTCTGACAGCCGAAGATTACGGTCTAGTCGCGATTGTGATGACAGTCTGCGAGTTTGCTCGGGTGTTCATGGATGTCGGTATTACCGCCAAGTTAATTCAAACTGATCAAAAGAATCTGGACGATCTGTGTAACTCAGCATACTGGTTAGGCTGGGTGATTTTTGTGGGGGCCTTTTTGGTCCAGTGCCTAGCGGCTTTTCCGATTTCCTGGTTCTATCATGATGACCAATTAGTCTGGCCGATTTTTGTTACAGCTCTCCCCTATTTAACGCGCCCCTTCTCATCGGTACAGTGGGCCTTAATCACTCGTGAAAACCGACTAAAGGTCACTGCTATTGCCAATATCATCGAATACGGAAGTGGATATGTCTTAGCCGCAATATTTGCAATTCTAGGTATGGGCATGTGGGCAGTTGTCCTATCCTGGGTTCTGGTTGCACCCGTAGGTGGTATCGCTTACTATATGAATCATTCCTGGCGGCCAAATTCAGGTTTCACAACTCGAGGCTGGGGTGAGATTTTTGGCTTTGGCAAGAACTTTCTGGGTGTTCAGTTACTCAAAGCTCTGCGCAACAATTTGGATTACTTGATTGTTGGTCACTTTCTGAACGTTTCTACTCTAGGAGTTTACTTTTTCGCTTTTAATGCAGGCCTTGGTATTAGTCTGAGTGTGGTCAACGCCCTCAATTCAGCTCTATTCCCGCATCTGTGTGCAGCTCGAGGAGATAGGGCGGAGTTAAAAAAACGTTTCTTTGGCGGCCTTAAAACTATTTCTCTGATTATTATTCCTCTGGTCATTCTCCAGTCCAGCTTGGCTCCCTTTTATGTTCCAATCGTGTTCGGCCAGAAATGGGTTGCTGCTGTTCCTGTGTTGATCCTGATTTGTCTGTCAGCTATCCCACGCCCCTTTGCCGACGCAGGCTCTCAGCTACTGATGGCGGTTGGTAAACCTGAGCTAGACCTACGCTGGAATATTATGTTCACTGTCTTATTTACAGTTGCACTGCTCATCGGGGTTCAGTGGCAAGCAGTTGGTGTTGCAGCGTCAGTATTAATCCTTCATCTAACTGGCCTGCCGCTATTTACAATCTGGACTACTCGCTACGTTTTCAAGCGAGCTTAGGCCTTTAAGCAATTCCCCTCACAACACCAGGTCACCGGTTGCTAAGGCTGCCCTGTAAGCATTCTCGCTCATCAACCCAGCGGCTTCTGCTAGCGGCCGGACCCAAAACTTGGCAGGTGCGTCTTAGGGCTCGGGACTTCTAGCCCGCAGCTGGGCGATTTCAGCCTAGAACTTAGGTTTTCTAGGCCAGAACTCGGACCCTCGGGCTAGCTACGCGGCGATTTCAGCCCAAAGCTAGAAACTTCTTTGCGAGGACTCGGAGATTCCAGCCTGGACCTCGGGACTTCTAGCTTTGAGGTCGGAGCCTGGAGAAAAAAGGCTGAAATTCCGAATCAGAGCGTATATTTTTTGTAGAATTTCGAGGTTCTAGCATAGGATGTCAAATCTTATCTGAACAATCTGAACCACGCTAATCTGCCAAACCTAGGCGAGTGATGGGTTGATATCTCCTATAAGCCTGCTTAACTCTGGAGCCTTTGTTATATGCAGTTCTCTTAAGCCGATGCTGTAAAAGCTGCAAGGGGACGCACAATTGTGCGTCACCTTCGACAATGCAATAGAAATTAGAGAGAATGACACTGCCGACTGTCCTGGAAAATTCTCCCGTCCAGAAGATCTAGAATTTGACTATCGAGTGCCGCATCAAACTTCCGGGCGAAGTGGAAATTGTCTTGCGTAATTTCAGGGTAGTCTTCAGCCGTGAGGACACGAGGCCGACCGTCGCGACAGTTGCTGAAATCGACGTAGCGTTTGTGCTCATCACAAATTTTGAACTGCCCACTGTTCACCAAAATTGTTTGGAGAAACGACTCACTAGGCACATTGGTTTTCTGGTAATAGCTAACCAAATCAGGGTTGCGCTCTGAGAAATCATACAGAAACTCAACGCACTGACTGGAGAGCGTACTAAAATACTCACCCGAATAACACCGAAACTTCTGGTTAAATGGAGGTGAAGAGGCTTGCACACCAATGCTCAAACCGTCGAAACTCCAGCAGACCTGGATCAGGGGCTGGGCTCGGTTGATGATTGAACTCAGACGGTAGAGAATACGACCCAGCACAGAGCGCCCAGATTCAAATAGCGGGGAGGACCAACCAGAGCGCCAGTATTGGTACAGGTAGCGATCACTGCTTTCCCGACTCAGGTCAGACGCTGAAGCAAAGGCATCTTTGTACTCCAAAAAGCCATCATATTCAGTCTCTGCTAAGAACCGCTCAACTTGTGATAGGGGCTGAGTTGGATAATCCTGACCTGAGAGACAGGCCAGCCAGTCAAATTCAATCCCCTGTGTCAAAAGCCATCGCACCGCATCTAAATAGCCTTGAACGATTGAAAAGTCTCCCCTTTTACCCTTGCCTTGGAGCTTGAGCACAGTCACCTTTGGCAGCTTCTGAAAGAGAGCAGGATCAAGTTCACAGACCGCATAATTATGACTCACCAGAATGTAGGATTCTGGGCTGGACCTACGAATGGTTTGGACGAGTCTGTATATCTGTTCCGGATTCCTGTAGGTCTGAATCAGGTAGACGACCTTCATGTCTCTCAGCCTCCTCCAAATACCTTAATTAATCAATACGAATTTGGTTGAGTCGCAAACCTTCCGCTCTGTTCGCATTATTGAGCCTCCAGAGACTTCCCGCACGTCACACCTCGAACGATCCGTTGATTTTTCATATAGGATGACTGTTTGTTCACTGTATCTTTATAACCTTTCTTCGGACACCTGGCTAGAATCTTGAAATCCGACAGGATATTGCTCCATGCTGATTGACGCACGCGAGTTAACAGTGGGCGAAACGATTGACGCTGAAGTCCGCATCGTTGGTACGGGACCAGCAGGGCTCGCCAGACAAGAGGTCGTCGATGCCAACTGCCAAGTTCACGGGGTTTCCAACTGGTTCATTGCCGGTAGCTCGGTCTTCCCAACCAGGGGCTACGCAAATCTCACACCGACGATCATCACCCTCGCAATCCGACTGGCGGACCAGGTGAAAACAATCATGACCGCAGACTCGGTAGGCGTGTTGCAAAGCTTATAACCACGCCCTTGTAACCAAGTGTTATTGGGTGTCGTCACATCTGCCAGGAGTAACCGCGCTGTGCATTCTTTGTCCCGATCCAGCTTTGTCCGCTTTGGGTTGCTCGCACTTTTCTCTGGTTTGAGCCATCTGTTGTGTGGCCGTGTGGATGCCACAGATGAAGCTGGAGCCCTACCTACCGCCAACCGCCTCGCAACCCTGGCGAGGGGTTTTAATCTCGACCATTGTCGGCAGCACGGGCTGTCAGACGGATTCTATAAGCCGGAAACGCTCCAAACCTACCAGAGCTTAGGACTGTCTCATACGCGACTGCCCATACTCTTATCGGATTTTCTGAATGATGATCACCCAGACAGATTGAAAACTGAATCTCTCGCTGCTCTAGACGCAATGGTTCAGATGCATCTGGAGACCGGAATGGCAGTCATCGTGTCTCCTTTTGATCCACCTGATGAACTTTATTCGAATCCGGATCTGTTGGCGAAGTTTGTCACTTTTTTTAAAGCATTTGCCACACATTTGAGTAGCACTGATCCGGAAAAAGTGTTCTTAGAGGTCATGAACGAACCCTCAGCCGCCACGCCTCAGATCTGGGATCGGGTGCAGGCTGGACTGGTTACAGCCATTCGCTCTGGTGCGCCCAATCACACAATTATTGCGAGTTCCAATCTCAGGGTTACGGAAAGAGATTGGAGCAATATTCGAGCCCTGCCCATGACTCGCGTCTTGGCAGATAAAAATGTCGTATACAACTTTCATTTCTATGAGCCATTCGTCTTTACCCATCAGGGAGCGACTTGGGGCTGGCCGGCCTTAAAGTTTATGAAAGATATTCCTTACCCTTCGACACTTGAAACCGTGGCTTCTTCGTTGAGCACCATTCAGAATCCTGAAGCTAAGCAGGCAATCGAGAGCTACGGTAAAGAAAACTGGAATCGAGATAAGCTGATTCAGGCTTTGTCAATCGCTGCAAATTGGGCGAGAATTAACAAAATTCCCATATCATGTAATGAATTTGGCGTGATCCCCTGGACCGCTCCCAGAGAGGACAGGCTCCGCTATCTCAAGGATGTCAGAGAAGCTCTGGAGTTTCACAAAATTGCCTGGAGCCAATGGTTTGGTTTGGACGTTCAGGATAGCGAATTGATCCAAGTTCTGGGCCTTTCTCCTTTACCACGTTCTTAAGTTCTCTTCGAGTTTGAATTTTAGAAACTTGAGGTTTGTAAATTGTTGCTGTAGGGACTCCCTTATGCTGATCGACTCCCGTACATTGCCTGCAAACGAGACGATCGAAACTGAAGTTTGTATTGTGGGAGCTGGCCCTGCGGGGATCACACTGGCACGGGAGTTGGCCGGGCAGAGCTTTCGGGTTTGCTTACTGGAGAGCGGTGGACTCGAGGTGGATGCGCAGACCCAATCACTCTGTGAGGCTGAAACAGTTGTTGATACTTTTCCCGTACAAGCACCTCATGACACCCGCCGTCGCCAATTTGGTGGCACCTCCAATGCTTGGGCCGTCAAAATAGGCAATCAGCAAATTGGGGTTCGGCATATGCCCCTTTCAGCAACTGACTTTGAACAGCGAGCTTGGCTTCCGTATAGCGGTTGGCCGTTCACTCGGTCTCATCTGGAGCCGTTCTACGAACGGGCTCAAGCGGTCTGCCAATTGGGACCTTTTGCCTATGACGCTGAAGCCTGGAAGACCGCTGAAGCGCCCTCCCTTCCCTTGATCGGCAGTCGGCTGAATACCTCAATGTTTCAGTTTGGACCTCGCGATATTTTCTCCCAGGAGTACCGCGACGAAATCAGCCGTGCCAGGAATATCACCACCTATCTCAACGCTAATGTCGTCGAGATTGAGACCGACCCAACGGCCAGTATGGTGACCCGAGTGCGAGTTGCCTGTCTAGGGGGGCATTCATTCTGGGTTGCGGCAAAGCTATTTATCCTGGCAACAGGCGGGATAGAGAACGCTCGTCTCCTGTTGCTATCGAATCAGATTCAGAAGACTGGACTCGGCAATCAGAACGACCTGGTGGGTCGCTTCTTCATGGAGCATCCGATGGTCGGTTGTGGCCTGTTCATCCCGGCCAACTCGCAGATCTTCAACCACACTGCCCTGTACGACATGCGGCGAGTCCAGGGCACTCCGGTCATGGGCATCCTCACCCTGACCGAAGACACGATGCGCCGGGAGCAGCTGATGAACATCAGCGCCATGCTGTTTCCGGTGCCCAAGCCCTACCAGGTCGAAGCGGCTGAGTCGTTGAAGACCCTGATGTCAAAGCTGCTGCGCGCAAAGCTGCCCGAGCATGCCCTGCAACAGGTGAAAAATGTAGCGTCTGGGCTGGACTATCTGGTACCTGCCGCCGGCCGAGCGGCCTTCCAGAACCAGTCTCTGCTCCCCAATATGGGGCGGGGTGGCTGGTCGGACCTGCGCCACAATGAGCGGCGCTTTACAGCCTTCGAAGTCATTCACCAAACTGAACAGGCTCCTGACCCAGACAATCGCGTTACGCTCAGTGCTGAGCAGGATCGCCTCGGTCGCAGGAAAGCACGGCTCCACTGGCGCTGGCTGGATGCAGATATTCACAGTATCCAGCGAGCCCAGCAGATCATGGCAGAGGAGATCGAGCGGTCTGGTCTGGGCCGTTTGGTAATCGAGCACGATGGCGGATTTCCCAAGCTTTACACGCCTGCTGGGACCCATCACCATATGGGGACCACGCGGATGCATCCGGATCCCAAGCAGGGGGTAGTCAACGAGAACTGCCGGGTTCACGGAATTTCTAACCTGTTCATCGCGGGTAGCTCGGTTTTCCCGACCGGTGGCTTTGCCAACCCTACGCTCACGATCGTCGCCCTAGCGGTCCGCTTAGCAGACCAGGTGAAAGCGATTCTGGCACCGCACCCAGTGGAAGTGTCACAGAGTATGTCTCCCAGCCGTCTTTACAACAGCTCTCGCCAGTGTTCGGAGGCAGACAAGCTAAGGGCTGCCAAGGTTGCCTACCTGGTCCAAACCTACAAAAATCCCGCACAGATCTACAGACTGGTTTCAACGCTCAGAAAGTCCAGCCCTGAAGCTTTCATCCTGGTCAGTCACAATTTTGCTGCCTGTGATTTGGAGATCGCCCCTTTGAGAGAATTGGGGGTCGAGGTGCTCAGCGTCAAAGGAGGGCGAGGGGACTTTTCTCTGGTGCAGGCTTACTTAGATGCCATTGACTGGCTGATCGCCCGCAAAATCGACTTTAACTGGCTAATCAATATTTCAGGTCAGGACTACCCAACTCAACCCCTCTCTCACATTGAGCAGTTTCTAACTGAAACGGAGTATGACGGCTTCTTCGACTACTTCAATGTATTTTCTGACCAGTGCACTTGGGGGATTCGGGATGGCCGCGACCGCTATTTGTATCAGTACTGGTGGTCGGGTATCGAGTTGTCTCGGTGGCAGCGAGGACTGCTCAAGCCCCTACGACTGTTGATCAATTACAGTCAGCCTCTGGTTCGAGTCGATTTTTCCTACGGTCTGATCGTTGGCCTGCGCGCTATCTCGATGCCGTTCAATCAAAACTTCCGGTGCTATGGGGGATCTTACTTTAAAACCATTTCTCGGGAGTGTGCTCAATATTTAGATCAGTTCTCAAAACAGAATCACCATTTGGTGGATTACTACAAAAAGGTGCGTCTCTCTGATGAGTCTTTTGTGCAAACTGTTTTACTCAATAGTGGCCGCTTTAAATTCTACGGCGACAACAAACGCTACATTGATTTTTCTGGCAGCCAGCACGGCCATCCCCGGACCCTAACCCGTGATGATTATCCTAATCTGATTTCAGACGACATCCATTTCGCCAGAAAATTTGATCTTGAGCAGGACGGCGAAATTTTGGATTTGCTCGATGCAAGAGTCCTACAGGCTGCTGAAAGAGTTAGCTAGGACCGCAGCGAAAGATCGCCATGCCCATGATGTGGGCATCTCGCTTAGCGATGGTGAGCACTAGCTTGAGGGCTCCATTCGTCACTTTGGTTGGGTAAGGACCAAAGCGCTGCCAGGTGCCGAGTGGCATTTTGGCAATGCCTTGATCGACCAGCCTGCCCCCTAATTTCACATCCATTGAGTGCCAATCGGTCTTATAATTTTCCAGGATCCACAGGTACACTTCGTAAGATCCATTCGGTAGCGTCTGGCGAATTTCCAAACGTTGCCGTTTGTAGATCACCGTATTCAGCATGGCGCTAAAATCGTCGTTTACTGCTGGTTCAATTTGGACGGATGTGCTGCCGCTGTCTGCGCCGGGAGCTGATAGACCACTGTTCAATGCGTCTGCGTAGGCTGTCCAGAGGTTGCCGTCAATAGTGACGGCTCCACCGTTGAAATTAATTCCCTGTACAAAAACACTGCCTGAAGCGTCGCTGGAGGCCGAAGGGGTTGAAGATGGGCGTTGGATTCCAATAGCATTTAAGAGCTGATTTAGGACTTTCACAAGATTTCTCCCCTCTTCTAGATTGCGATCAAAGTCTGTCAAGAATACTACGGATTTCTCTGCGGGATCGCTCATGAATTGACGTGAGCTTCACCAAAAGCCGCGATTGGTGAAGGGTGCATCAAGACAAAGCTGCCGCGCTGTCAGCTGGGTTACGACTTAAAACAACACTTTATATAGATATGTTGCAATCTTGTTAAGTGGCTTCAGCCTTGACCCACTGGGGCCACGAGGCGAAAATGGGAGAATCGAAAAAGCGGCAGTGGCTACGCGAGACCAATCACTGAATTCGTGGGGTTTAGAAGCGGTATGTCAATCGATGTCAAAGCCGCAGTGATTGCTGCAAAGGGATATCTTCAATCAATCCGAGACCTCCTGGGAGAATTTCGGGAGGTGAGACTTGAAGAAGTTGAGCTATCTGAGGACAAACGCTTTTGGCTCGTTACGCTAGGATTTGACCGCCCTGTCAAAACTTTGGCTTCAGAGTTTTTCCCGACCGTCTCTGATTCTGTACCGTCGGCTATCAAGCGAGAGTATAAACTCATCAAGGTCGACTCGGAGACTGGCGAAGTTCAATCCATGAAAATCAGAGAAGTATGAAGGAGATCATTCAATCTCTCTTCTCTAGTTATAAGGGCAGAGGTGTTTTGATTGACACGAACATTTTGCTGCTTTTCTTTGTCGGTACTGTCAATCGAGCACGAATATCGAGATTTAACCGAACTGAGCAATTTGCCCCTGAAGATTATGACCTTTTGCTACAGATACTTTTTTTCTTCCAGAAACATGTCATCACAACTCCGAACATCCTGACAGAAGTCAATAGCCTTATCAATCAGCTCGGTGAGCCAGAGCGTTCTCAATGCCTCTCGGTTTTTGCCTCATGCTTCTCGCTCCTAAATGAATTTTATATTGAGAGCAGCACCGCTGTTGCTACTGAACCGTTCACAAAATTTGGACTCACTGACTGTGGAATCCTGAGTTTGGCTAGGGATCACTATCTCGTCCTCACAGACGATCTCAGGCTGGCAAATTATCTTCAGACGGTGGGGATTGATGCTATCAACTTTAACAATATTCGGGTTTATGGCTGGGAGTGAATTCTGGGGCGAACCTTACTCTACGAACTGGGTGGGCTTAGCCCCCTGCTCACCAGGTCTGCAGCTCAGGGTCTGAAGAGTGGTGCCGATAGCCCGAACCCTGGAGCCTCAAGCTCGGCCTTGGCAGCAAAAAGCCTGAGCGTTGGCGCACAAAGCTCGAAAGACGAGGCTCAGGACTCGAAACTTTCAGTCAAAAGCCCGAAAGCTCTAGCTCAGACCTGGGCGTTGTCAGCGCAAAGCCCAGCTACTTGGGTTAAAAGCTCGGCGGCTGAGCTTCAGAACTCGGCGTTTGCAGCCCAGAGCACAGCCCCCCGAGCGGAGGGCTGCAAGCTTCGAGTTTGGAACCTGGCTTAAGCGCCCAGCACCTGCTTGGCGGTGGCGACGACGTTGTCTGTGGTGAAGCCGAACTTCTCCATGCAGACGCCGCCGGGGGCCGAAGCGCCGAAGCGGTCAATGCTCACCGATGCCCCCTCGTCGCCGACGTACTTGGACCAGCCGAAGCTAGAGCCTGCCTCGACCGAGACCCGCTTCTTCAGGCTGGGCGGCAGCACCGAGTCACGGTACGGCTTGGGCTGCTCCTCGAATAGCTCCCAGGAGGGCAGCGAGACCACGCGCACCGCCTTGCCCTCGCCCTTGAGCACCTCTGCGGCCTGGACCGCGAGACTCAGCTCGGAGCCCGTGGCAATCAGAATTAGGTCTGGGTTAGGCGCATCGACCACGATATAGCCGCCCTTGAGCGTGCCCTCTATCGACGTACCGGCCAGATTCGGCACCTTCTGACGGGTGAACGCCATTAGGGTGGGGCGCTTGCGATTGGTCAGGGCGACCTGGTAAGACCCCACCACTTCGTTAGCGTCGGCGGGGCGCAGCACGATCAGATCGGGCAGCGCCCGCAGCGAGGCCAGCTGTTCTATCGGTTGGTGGGTGGGGCCATCTTCGCCCTGAGCGATTGAGTCGTGGGTCATCACGTAAATCACGCCCACCTGAGACAAGGCCGATAGGCGGATCGAGGCTCGCATGTAGTCGGTAAAGATCAAGAAGGTTGCGCCGTAGGGAATGACACCCCCATGCAGCACCATGCCGTTGAGCGCCGCGCCCATGCCGTGCTCGCGCACCCCGAAGCGGAAGTTCCGACCGTCGTAGGAGTCGGGCTGGAAATCGTCAATTCCCTTCAGGTAGGTCATGTTCGAGTGGGCCAGGTCGGCGGAGCCGCCCAGCAGCTCAGGCACGACCGGGGCCAAGGCATTCAAGCAGAAACCCGACAGGTTACGGGTGGAATCGGCCTTCTGCGTGACCGGCTGGAGCGCCGCTTGCCAACCCTCCGGCAGCTTGCCAGAAACCACCCGCTCAAACTCAGCCGCCAGCTCCGGGTAGGCTTCGGCGTAAGCATTGAACTGCTTTTGCCAGTCGGCTTCTGCCGCCGCGCCCCGGTCCACAGCCTTGCGGCAATGGCTCAGCACATCGTCCGGCACATAGAAACTCGGTTCCTGGGGCCAGCCCAGGTTTTCCTTGGTTGCCTTCAGCTCATCGGGACCCAGCATCGAACCGTGAATGCCGGCAGTTCCCGCCTTGTTGGGCGCGCCGTAGCCAATCGTGGTGGTGACGATCACCAGCGAAGGTTGGTCGGTGACTGCCTTGGCGGCGGCGATTGCTTGCTGGATGCCGTCGAGGTCGGTGTTGCCCTCGGCCACCCGCAGCACCTGCCAGCCATAGGCTTCGTAGCGCTTGCCCACATCCTCGGTGAAGGCCAGATCCGTGCTGCCGTCGATCGAGATGTGGTTGTCGTCATAGAGCATGATCAGCTTGCCCAGCTTCAGGTGACCGGCCAGGGAAGCCGCTTCCGACGCCACGCCCTCCATATTGCAGCCGTCGCCCAGAATCACGTAGGTGTAGTGGTCTACGATTTCATGGCCGGGTTGGTTAAAGCGGGCGGCCAAATGCGCCTCGGCGATCGCCAAGCCCACTGCGTTACCCACGCCCTGACCTAGCGGGCCGGTGGTCACCTCAACCCCAGGCGTCTCGAAGTTCTCCGGGTGACCGGGTGTGTTCGAACCCCATTGGCGGAACTGCTTGAGATCGTCCAGGCTCAGGTCATAGCCCGTCAGATGCAGTAAGGCGTACTGCAACATGCAGCCGTGGCCCGCCGACAGGACAAAGCGGTCGCGGTTGAACCAATCCGGATTGCGCGGGTTGAACCGCAGGAACTGATCCCAGAGCACAAACGCCATCGGAGCCGCACCCATCGGCAGCCCTGGGTGACCGGATTTTGCTTTCTCCACTGCATCAACGGCCAGAAAGCGAATGGTGTTGATACAAAGCTGTTCGAGGGATTGGGTTGCTACAGCCATAGGTCCTTGGTGGGTTGTCGGGGCGAAGGCTTTAAACAGCAAAAAAAGGGGTTGCAGGGGCGTCAGTACGCATACTCAGTGTAGTACTGAGCTGTAACCGTCGCGTCAGCGACATGAAGATTTTTGTCGGCGGGCGCAGCACCGCAACGCTCGGCTTTCCAGACCGTCCTCGGCCTGCACCGGGAGAGCGGAATGGGTGCTATGTTTCTCAATACCGAGTCCTCCCCACCCCAGGATTTGCAACTTGCCGAAGGCAGGCATCATCTACAACGACTCCAAGCCGAGCGCTGAACGGGCGGCGGTGGAGCTGACCGATTGGCTCTCAAGCTTGGGCTGGGAGGTTCAAGCCTCAACCGGCTGGGGCGGCATTCTGGGCTACGCTGAGCCAGAAAGCCCCGTGTGTCACACGCCAATCGAGGGTCTGGTGCCTGCGGGCTTCGATCAGAGCATGGCGTTTGTGGTCGCCCTGGGTGGCGATGGCACGGTGCTGTCCGCATTTCGCCAGGTGGCTCCCTGTAGGCTGCCGGTGCTGGCTATAAATACAGGGCACATGGGCTTTTTGACCGAGACTTATCTCTCGCATCTGTACGAAGCGGTCAAAGAGGTCCTAGAGAACCGTCACTGCATTGAGCAGCGCACGATGATGACGGTGCGGGTCTACCGCGACGACACGCTGCTGTGGGAAGCGCTCTCGCTCAACGAAATGGTGCTGCATCGCGAGCCGCTGACCAGCATGTGCCATTTCGAGATCACGATTGGCGCACACGCACCGGTGGATATTGCGGCGGACGGCGTGATTATCTCCACGCCTACGGGGTCGACAGCTTACGCGCTCTCGGCGGGTGGGCCGGTGATCACGCCGGGCATTCCGGTGATGCAGTTGGTGCCGATCTGCCCGCACTCGCTGGCCTCACGCTCGCTGGTGTTTGCCAATACCGAGACCGTGACCATCTTTCCTGCCGACCGCAACCGTCTGGTCATGGTGGTGGATGGCAACGGCGGCTGTTATGTGTCGCCGGGCGACCGGGTAGTGATCGCTCAGTCGCCGTATCCGGCCTGCTTTATCCGGCTGCAGAAGCCTGAGTTCTTCCGGGTGTTGCGCGAAAAGCTGGGCTGGGGGCTGCCGCACATCGCCAAGCCCACGTCGGTAGAGTTGCCGTAAGTCTGATCAGTTTTGCCGGATTCTGAGCCGTTGGCGCGTGGATCAGCATAGAGCCTGCACGCAAGCGAGATCAGGAGCGCGGTTGTCTTATGCGCAACTGGATGACCCGGCTGGGATTTCCCCTGGCGATTTTAGTGAATTTGGGGTTGCCGGTGGTGGCCGCACCGGTCGCGGCTTCCACGGCGGCTGAGCTGGTGGATCAGGCGGCCACGCAATTGCAGCAGGGGCAGGCAGCCCAGGCCGAGCGGCTGCTCCAACAAGCCCTGCAGCAGTTGAGCCAGACGCGGGACCTGCATCTGGAGGCAGCCGCCCAGTTTTTGCTAGGGCGGGCCTATCTGGAGCAGGAGCGCTATCTGGAGGCGCTCAGCGCTCACCGTCAGGCGCTGGCGCTCAGTGCCAATGTGGAGGATCTGATGCTGCGCGGCGCGACCTTGACCAGCCTGGCCCAGACCTACGCCCTGTTAGGCGAGTACGTGCAGGCGATTAGCATTTACCAACAGGCGCTGGCACTGGCCCGCCAGTTGCGGGATCGCGCTTGGGAGGGCACCCTGCTCAACAATCTCGGCCTGATCTATAAAGAAGTCGGCCAGCTCAGCGAAGCGCTGACCTATTTTCAGCAGGGGCTGGCAATCGGGCGCAGCCTCGGGGATCCCGAGCAGGTGGGCACCTGCTTGAACTGCATCGGCGCGGTCTACGCAGGCTTGGGCAACTACCCTCAGGCGCTGGAGTATTACCAACAGGCGCTGGAGCAGGCCCGCACCCTCAACAATCTCGACGATCAGGTGGATATCTTGACCAACATCGGCGCGGCTTACCGGGCGCTGGACAACCTGGGAGCCGCTCTGGCTGCGTTCGCCCAGGCGCTGCGCTTGGCAGAGCGCCTAGGCGACAGCGAACGGGCGCAGGAGTTGCGCAACGAAATCATTCTGCTGCAGGGGAGCCTGCCTGAGCGGCGGCAGTAGAATCACGGGCAAGACCTTGTAACCCTTCACCCTCTCCCTGAACCGAGCGAGCCTGACGGTGAACACACCCCCAGCCACGCTGAACAGAGAAGCGTTGACTCTCACCAGGGAGCGTGCACCGTCAACGCCTGACTGGTGACTGTGCAAGCTCCCTGGCTTAGCGTGAACACGGGGGGAGTGAGCGTGAACCAGAGAGCGTTCACGGTGAACGCAGTGGCGCTCAGGCTGGACGCGATCGTACTGGCGCTCAAAGCCGCGATCCTTCGCTCAGGCCCTGCGGTCGCCCTGCGCCATTTGATGCTCTAGGCGAGACTGCACTGAAGACAGCACAATCGTCAGCAACCAGTACCAGACTGCCGCCACCACCAGCGCCTCAAAAAAGTGCTGCCGAGGCAGCCCTGCCTGTCGTGCCCGCCCCATCAGCTCCTCTAGCGCAATAGCACTGGCCAGAGCCGTGTCCTTTTGCATGGCGATGAACTGGTTGCCGATATCTGGAGTCACAATCCGAAACGCCTGGGGCAGGATGATTCGCCACAGCGTCTGCCAGGGCGTCATGCCGAGGGCGTAGGCGGCCTCCGTCTGCCCCAGACTGACCGCCTGAATCCCGGCGCGGAAGATCTCACTCATGTACGCGCCGTAGTTCAAACTCAGCGCCAGCACCGCCGACACAAACGAATTCAACACCAGCCCCAGCTGAGGCAGGGCCTGATAGATGAACAAGAACTGCAAAAACAGCGGCGTCCCTCGCATCAGCGAGATGTAGAGGCTTGCCAGACTGTTGAGCGAGGCCAGCCGCGACAGCCGCGCCAAAGCCGACGTGAACG
Organism: Leptolyngbya sp. SOY_34_metabat_272; assembly: GCA_031399305.1. Classification (GTDB taxonomy): domain Bacteria; phylum Cyanobacteriota; class Cyanobacteriia; order FACHB-261; family FACHB-261; genus FACHB-261. The sequence goes on along the minus strand of JANNOU010000062.1, from coordinate 59,555 downwards.
CCAGCGCTGTCGCGCAGACAATCGAGAGCAGCGACAGCTCCAGGGTGATCACCACCCCCTGCGAGATAAACAGCCACCACTCGCGGATGAACGCCCCATCCAGACTCAGAGTCCTGAGCCGCACCGGACCCAAGCTCACCGTCCAACCGCTGAACAGCAGCAGTAGCAGCAGCAGCCAGAAGCCCAGCCACAGGCCCAGCGACAGACGGAACGGCACAGAAAACTGGCGGTTGGCACTCGTCGGCATCACTTCTTCTGGGTCAGGTCGATGCCGTAATACTTCTGGGAGAGCGCCGTGAGTGTCCCATCCTGGCGCATCTGATCAACAATCTTGCTGATTTCGGCCTGCAGACTCTGGGCCTCCGCCGGGCTCTTTTGATCCAGGGCCACGGCCAGGGCTTCGTAGTAAACCGGGGTGCCCAAAATCTTGAGAGGCTGGCCGTTCTTAATCGCATCTTCCGCCGTGGGCAGGGCGGTAACCACCGCGTCCAAGCGCGTGCCATTGCCCAGGGCCAGATCCTGCAGAGCCAGCTGGTCGGTTTCGTAAATCTTGGTGGTGCCCTGCGGTGCAGCCTTAAGGATCTGCTCGCCTTCGAGGGTCAGCTTGCCCTCCAGATAAGACTGGTAGGTGGTGGCGCTGCCGACGCCAATTTGCTTGCCCGCTAGCTCGTCGATGGAGGTTGCAGTACTGTCCTTGTGCACCACGAAGGCGGCGGGCGTGTAGTAGTACGGGCTGGTGAACAACAGCGCTTGCTTGCGCTCTGTGGTGACCGTCATCGAACCCACATTAATGTCCCAGCGGCCATTCCAACTGCCCGCCGTGACCACATCAAAGCTGATGTTGAGGAACTCGGGCTCCACGCCCAGCCGCTTGGCGATCTCGCGCGCCACATCGACATCAAAGCCTTCCCAGGTATTGTCGGGATTCTTAAAACTCTGGGGCTTGTAATTGGCGTCGGTCGATACCAGTAACTTGCCCCGCTGTTTGACCTCAGCCAGCAGGTCGCTAGCCGCCGAGGCCTGAGCCGCCGAGGGCGTCGCTGCGGGGTCACTGCTACTTTGCACACAGGCGGTAACCAAAACTAATGGCAGCGCCAGCAGCGTGCCGAGTAATCTGCGCCGGAATCGATTCATTGCTCAGCCTTGGGGGTCAAACATCAGGAGTGTGACAGCCCTGGGCAGGGAAATCAGTTGTACAGGATACAGCGCCGGGTCGCCGTTCCAGGGTTACGCCGCAGGCAAGGCGATTGGCAAAAGGACAATACGAACTCGTGGTTTCCGGAAATCACGAAAAATATCAGAAGAATTCGTCAAGAATTCCTCTTAACTTTTGGGTGCAAAAATGGCAGAGGCAATCAAGACTCGTATTGCTTCGCGACAAATCACTCATTCACGCTTAGCTTAGCTTCAATTCTGAGTCGCTACAACTGTTAATTGTTTATTAATAATAATTCAGGCTCGAGTCGAGTCTGTGTTAGGCTCCTGCTGTCTTTTGGGTCCTTTTCTCTGAGGTCTGCCATGAATCTTGTGGAACGCGCAAAAAATATTCTGCTAGCCCCGCAAACAGAGTGGACAGTGATTGAACGCGAGTCCACGACCGTCCAGGAGCTGATCGTAAGCTACGCGTTGCCGCTTCTGGTATTGCCTGCAATTGGCTCGATTCTGGCTGGCTTTGTCGTCAGTGCGAGTTTGAATGCGGCGGGGGTCCAGCTCAACCCTCTCGCTTCCATTGTGGGGGCGGTGCTTTCCTACGCTCTCGGTGTGCTGGCGATCCTGGTTGCAGCGTCAATTCTCAAAGCACTCGCGCCGAATTTTGGCTCAGTTCCAGATCTGACCCAGGCGGCCAAGCTAGTCGTGTTTTCGGCAACACCGAGTTGGTTGGCCGGGATTTTTGCAATCATTCCTGTTTTGGGTAGCCTGATCATTCTGGCAGCGGCGATCTATGGGATTTACCTGTTTTGGATTGGGATGCCGATCGTTTTGAAGACGCCAACCGAAAAACGCCTGGGCTACATTGTGATCTACATTCTCATTACCCTGGTCTTTTCTGTCGGTTTGGCTGCGCTGATTGGATTGGTCTTGGGAGGCATCTTTGCCGTCACCTCCTGAGCCGCAGAGTGCGTAAGACTACAAGCTCTGAATCGAGTTTCAAGTGCCGATGACTGTTCGCAATCGCTGGTCTTTATTGAGTTTGCTCAGCCGTGTCTGGCCGTTATTGGTCGGCTTAGCGCTGGCACTATTTCCATTTGGCTGGCTGGGGGAGGTGTGGCCTGGGTTTGGGCGTTGGCTGGGCGGGGTGTTTAACTCAGATTGGATGCATGCAGTCGGTCACTCGCTGATTTTCTGCCTGGTCGGGCTGATCGTCTTGAACCTGTTCCCGAGTCTGTTGGTTCGGCCCCGACGGTATCTGAGCCTAACGCTGGTGATCGGTTTGGGACAGGAGGCGATTCAATTGCTCTATAAACGGCGTTCTGCCCAGTTCGATGACTTTCGTGATTTATTGAGTGATCTGGCGGGACTCCTGATCGCCCTTGCAATAACTTGGCTCTGGCAAACGCTGGTCCGACGACAGCATCGATCCTCACCTCAGCAAACTAGAAATTGAGCAAAAAATGAGCAGTTTTCGACCTGGTCGATGAGCATGAGGTTGTGCGACTTTATAAGCGCAGGCTCCATCAGTCTTTACGAAAGGGAATGAATCATGCAGAAGCGTTTTTGGATGGCTTTGGCCCTGCTAGCAACAGCAACGCCAGCCGCTTTTCTCGGTGCGGACAGGCTCACGGCTACCGCTCAGATGCCCATGTCTTCGCCTCAGCAGATGCCCATGGGTCGACCGGCTCAGCAGATGCACATGGCTGGTCATCAGCTAATCGGTCTGGCGAGCAATAACACCCTAGTTTTGTTCAACTCTAACCAGCCTCGCACAGCCCGCAATGTGCGGGTGACAGGCGTTGAAGGCACGTTGCTCGGGATCGATTTCCGCCCTGCCAACCGTATGCTCTACGGCGTCACCAACGCCAACAAGATCTATACCATTGACCCATCTAGCGGTGCTGCCACCCTGGTCAGCACGCTCTCCACACCGTTCACGGGCGGCATGCAGGTAGGAGTGGACTTCAATCCGGTCGCTGACCGTCTGCGTCTGGTCGGCAGCAACGGCCAGAACTTCCGCATCAATGTGGAGACCGGCATGGTCACCACGGACACTGCTCTGAACTACGCCTCCGGCGACGCCAATGCTGGCAAGAGCCCCAAGGTGACGGCAGGCGCTTACACCAACTCCGTGGCAGGCGCGACTGCAACCCAGTTGCTCAATATCGACGCTGGCCTGGATGTCCTAGCGTTACAGAACCCACCCAACGATGGCGTCTTGACCACTCGCGGCGCTTTGGGTGTCAACTTCGGCCCGATTGGCGGCATGGACATTTTGCCGATGGCCGGGGGACAGAATGTCGCCTTTGCCGTCTCTGGTTCCACCCTGTACAGCGTTGACTTGGCTTCGGGCGCAACGCGATCACTGGGGACTATTGGTGGGGCAGGCATGTTGGTGGATCTCGCGGCCGTCCCGGCTTCCTGAGTCCGGCCGGCTTGCTAGCCGAGCAACTGCTCGTACTATAAGAGGTGTCGCGGTCCACGGCACCTCTGATGAGTTTTACGCTTCCCAGTACGCTGAATAAGATTGCTGTGGTCGGCTGCGGCCAAGTGGGCGTGACCTTCGCCTATGCCTTGCTCATTGACGGGCTGGCGGAAGAGATTGTGCTCACCGATCTCAATGTGGCCCGCGCCGAAGGTGAGGCGATGGATCTTGCCCACTCCGTACCGTTCGCCCGTCCCGTGCGGGTGTATGCAGGAAGTGTGGCCGACTGTGCCGGCGCACAGGTCGTGGTAGTGACCGCGGGGGCGGCGCAGAAGTCGGGGCAAACCCGCTTGGACCTAATTGCCAAAAACGCCCAGATTTTCAGCTCGTTAATTCCTGACCTCGTGCGCCATTGCCCGGAGGCAGTGCTGCTGATCGTCAGCAATCCGGTGGATGTGCTGACCTACCTGGCCTGGCGCTACTCAGGCTTGCCGCCGGAGCGCGTGATTGGCTCGGGCACGGTACTCGACAGCGCACGTCTACGCGATCTGTTGGCGCGGCACTGTCAGGTAGATTCGCGCAACATTCATGCTTACATGATCGGTGAGCACGGCGATAGCGAATTGCCCGCTTGGAGTATTGCCAATATCAGCGGCATTCCCCTGGCCGAGTTTAGCCATCAGCGTGGCCTGGAGATCCCCCACGATGAAATTTACCAACAGGTCAAAGACGCAGCCTACACGATCATCCAGTCCAAGGGCTATACCAACTTTGCTGTCGGCCTAGCCTTGGTGAAAATTGTTCAGGCAATTGTGCGTGGTGAGAATTCAGTGCTCACTGTCTCCAGCTTGCTTCAGGGGCAGATGGGTCTGAGCGATGTCTGTTTGAGCTTGCCAACCATCGTCAGCCACCGGGGGATCGAGCAGGTATTAGAGGTGAGTTTGAGCGAGGCTGAGCGCTCAGCTTTGCTAAGCTCTGCTCGGACCGTGCAGGCGGCGATCCGCTCTGCTTTACCCCCGACTGTCTAAGGAACTGTTTAAGGACAGTATCGGCTTTGCATTTGCACAAAGCCAACCCAATTCCAGCTGAGACTTAAGCTATACAGCAGTGCGAGTGACCAAGCCGTATATAAACAGCGCTAGGCAGGCACCCGCAACGGCGATCAAGATGCCCTGAATCGTAAGACCCGTAAAGGCAAGCCCGAATAAAGAACTGCCTACAAAGCCGCCGATCACGGCACCAATGATACCCAGAAGAGTAGTAGCAATAAATCCACCACTCTGAAAACCAGGATAGATAGCTTTAGCAATCGCACCCGCGATTAGACCGACAATGATCCAGGCTAAGATGCCCATAGTTAGAGTTTTCCATTTGTGAATCAACTGATTGCAGTATAAGTCGCCGAACAATAGAAATGAGTCCTCCGCAGGTCTTATGTTTTGCGTAAGTAGAGACTCAATGGTTGGTTGCGAGCCGACCTATGCAGCGATGGGGATTCCTGGCAGGGGAAGGATCACTTTAAAAGCGGTGCCCAGGCCAACTTCACTGGTAATCATGATTTGGCCACCGTGCAAGTCCACACATTGCTTGATGATCGCGAGTCCCAGTCCCGTACCAGGGATATGGCTCACATTTTCGGCTCGATAGAAAGACTCAAACACCTGTTGTTGGTCTTCAACAGAAATGCCAATGCCCTGATCTTGAATCTGGAAGCTCACGTTCTCATCCTCACAAACCAGCTCGAACTGGACCGGTCCACCTTGAGGCGAATATTTGATCGCGTTTGAGAGCAGGTTAGTCAAAATTTGATAGAGCAGATTCTCATCGAGACCGGCCCTGACACATTCACCTTGACAGGCAAAGGCAAGTTCGTGCGTACTACCAGTACTCAATTGGATTTCGGCGACTAGATCGGCGCAGAATTTTACGAGGTCGAGCGAAGCTGGGCTGAACTGAGCCTGTCTCGATTCTGATTTGCCGATTGCCAGGACACCATCTAATAGGCTGGTCATCCTGGCCACAGATTTTTTAATCAGCTGGAAAAAGTCCTGTCTTTTTTCCTGATGTTTGTCGCTGCAGCGTTCCAGAAGCTGGGCGGCCACTGAGATGACCCCCAGGGGATTGCGAAGTTCGTGGGCCGCAATCGAGAGAAAGTGAGATTTGATCCGGTTGCTCTCTTGCAACTGAGCATTGGCGGCCTTGAGATCTAGAGAAAGTTGACGAGTTCGTAAGAGAATTTCGACTCGCGCCTGTAGTTCCAGCTTCTCGACCGGTTTGGTCACCAATTCGTCCACGCTCTGCCACAAGTGTCGGGTCAGCAGTTGCACATCCTGACGCGAGGTCATCAAGAGAAAAGGTAGAAAGATCGGCGGCTGCTCAGCTGCTCGTCTCGCTTGCGCCCAATGCCAAAGCCGGTCTAGCGCCGGGCCATCCAGGATACACAAATCAAAAGGCTCGTCGAGTGCTGGCTCACGCCCTGGCGCAAAGACCTCGTAGTGTGTCGACAGCCACGCGGACAGCAAGCGAACGTTTTCCTTGTGATCGACGAGCAGTAGGATCTGGCTCATGATGGCTCACCGTTCCTCCCGGCTGGTAGATCAGGAATTGTCTCTGGCATGCCGCTCAAGATGCCCCGCAGTCGAGTGAGCGGCTGGCCCACTTTAATCCCGTAGCGCGTGATCTCGATTTCTCGCATTGTCTTCTCAAAATCAGACAGCCGCTTTTTGAGCACGCCGATCGCCTTGCGTAACTCGCCCCCGAGTTCCAGATAGCGCAAGAAGACGATGTTGTCGGCCATGTAGCTGATGCCAGACTCTGTGGCGCGGAAGTCGCCGATGATCGTCTCAACCTCGTTCACCAAAATCACCGTGACCCCCATGTTCTTCAAGTACTTGCAGAGGGCGTGCAGGCTGGTGATGAAGTCTTGCCCCTTCAGGGAGACTCGATAGCCAGAGGTACTATCAATCATCACAATCCGGGTGGCTCGCTCCTGCACCTCGTAACGCACCAGCTTCGCGAACTCATCGGGGGTGAGCGATAAGGGCTCGACCTGGACGACCGAGAGTGTCCCGCCCTCAAGCATCCGGCGAACCGGCATGTTGATACTTTCACAGCGGTATAAGAGATTCTCGCGATCCTCCTCAAAGGTATAGGCTACCGACCGCTCGCCTCGGCCTGCCGCCTCTTTCATAAACTGCAGGCCCATGGTGGTCTTGCCGACCCCAGAAGGACCGGTAAAAATCGTGACGGTGCCTCGCTCGATGCCGCCGTGCATCAGTTCGTCCAGTTCTGGCAGACCTGAAGAAATCGTCTCCACCTCAAACGACTGCTCATAAATTTCGGGCTGGAGACGGGGAAAGACCTCCATCCCCTGGTCGGTGAGCCGCATTGAGTGCAGACCGGGCCGAAAGCCCGAGCCCCGAAACTTGTCGATGCTAATCGTCCTGCGCTCGGGGGAATGGTCCAGATGGAGAACGCCGTCACTCAAAAACTGCAAATCATCATCGGGTTCGGTCTCACTGCCCTCAGAAGTGAACAGGACCGTCGCGCCCCCTTCCAACAGAAAGCGCAAGAAAGAGAGCGCTTGCCTGTGAAACTGAAAGGCGTCGCTGGATAAATAGCGAAACTGGGTGATCGCATCGAGAAAGACTCGTTGGGGTCGCAGAGCCTCAACCTGCTCAATGATTCTTTGGGTCGTGGGTTCTCGTTCTACCTCGGCGGGGGAAAAGATATCGTAAGCCTGAACCCTGGCGAAAAAATCTGAAGTCGGGCTCAGGTCCAGAAAGGCGATCCCGGTTGGATCAAGACCGGAAGAGTTAGCGTTTGAACAGATTTGGCTTTCAGCTTCGCCTAACGTAATAAACAGAGATTTTTCACTCTGGGCGTCACGATTGATCAGAAAGTGCAATCCAAGCGTCGTTTTACCGGCCCCCGGCCCGCCCTTGATCAGATAAGCTCTGCCTGGGATCAGTCCACCATTCAGGATTTCATCGAGACCTGCAACTCCGGTCGATAGGCGAGCCTGCGACATCTGGCTTTTTCCTTCTTGGCTGGATCAAGCAAGACTGAGGATTTCTTGTTGCCCTGTGTTGCTGAGAGTCAAGCTTTAGGTCTCCTACATCTTACGGGAGATGCAAGAAAATACCTGTCTACTGTGAGACTGAGAACTCCTAGTTGAGATGATTTCAGCTTTGAGTGAAGATCTTGAACCAGGCCCCCTTAACCCCCCGAGTTCAGGGGGAACCGAGTCCATTGGAGTCAACTTGAGGCCGAAGTGCCCCAGATTTGCTGGGTCAGCGGCTCCTGGTCGCTGCGTCGCTGCCCCCTGCCTGGCCTCACCACGCAAAACTGCGCTTCCCAAGCTCTGAGCCCGGAGCGTCGAGTTCCAAGCCCCGCAAGTCGAGCCATCCGCTGCAGACTCCGAGTTCTGCACTCGCGCTCCCGAGCTCAAAGCCTGGAAAGTCGAGCAAATGGCTCGAACTGCCGAGCCTGGAGCTCGCAGATCCGAGTTCCAGGCTGGACGCTTTGAGTGCTCAGCCGAATGCTGCGAGTTCCAGGCTCGGCAGGCCGAGTGACCAGCGGCCAGCGAGTCGCAGCCACAGCGAGCCGACCTGGTGGGCAACGGATTCGGGAACGGATCAGGAGTTGAGGGGTTGAGCGGTGGCCCATCCGTTCCATCCGTTCCCGAATCCGCTGCCAATTTCCTTAAGAGGTTTTGAGCACCGTGGATGGGGTCTGGAGAAGTCGGGCAGGGGCTCTAGACCATTCTGGGACCGAGGCGCTACCCTAGTCAGGCCAGATCCCACCCGCCACCCCCTCAATGCAGACGCTTCGCTCGCTCGACGCCGCCGACCTCCGCGACCTGCCCGCCGCCGACCTGGCCTTTGAACTCCCCAACCCCGAAGACGACGGCCTCTCAGAAGCCGACTTTCAGCAGCAGATCGACACTGCCTGGCGCGTGTGCGACCGCTTCGACCTGCAGACCGACATCTGGCGCGGTCGCATCCTGCGCGTGGTGCGCGACCGCGAAAAAGCCCAGGGCAACCAGCGCGGCGTGGGCTTCCTCAACTGGCTCAAAGACCGCGAGATCACCAAAAGCCAGGCCTACAGCCTGATCGAACTCGCCAGCAGCGCCGACACCCTACTGGGCGGCGGCCACCTAGAGCCCGATGACCTGCACCAGTTCAGCAAACGCGCCTTCGTCGCCACCGCCCAAGCCTCCCCCGAAGTGCAGCAACTGGTCAGCGACGCCGCCGCCCGTGGCGAGCGCATCACCCGCACCCAAGTGCGCCAGCTCTCGGACGAATGGACCGCCATGACCTCCGACGTCCTGCCCGAGCAAGTGCGCGAAAAAGCCGCCCGCAGCGAAATCCCCCCCCGCTACCTCGCCAACACCGCCCGCGAACTCGAAAAACTGCCCGCACCCCAACGCGAAGCCCTCCAGGCCGAAATCGCCCACAGCCCCGAAATCGACACCCTCAAACAGGTCGCCGCCGAAGCCCGCTACCTGGCCCGCTACCTCGAAGCCGCCACCCAGGTCCAAGCCCTCACCCAGGCCGTCGATCTCGACCTCGAACAGGCGCTCGAAGAAGCCCTGCGCCTAGGCCGCCTGAACCTGGCCGCCGATCTAGTCAGTCAGGCCGCGCAGCTAGAGCAAGCTCTCTCGCGGCTTTACACCGCCTGGAAGCGGGTGGGCAGCCTCAGCGAAAAGCTCTATCTCGAAAGCGGAGCCAGCACCCCCCACCTGCGCCAGCTGCTGCGCTGCCTCGATCCCCTGGCTGGCGAACAACTGGTCCTGAACTTGGGCGAGCAAACCGTGCGCATCCAGATCAGCGAAGACAGACTCCTGGATCAACCGGCGCTAGACGCATAACAAACCAAGCCCCAGACACATTGGCCTGAGGCTTGGTTTGATTCGGGGCTCTGGAGCCTAGATCAGAGTCTCAATCGTGGTGCGGTACTCAGACTTCATCTTCATGCCGACCAGCTCACCCATCTTGTCCTTTTGCTTGAAGAACTGCACGGTCGGCGTGCCACGCACCTCAGCCGCTTCCGCCAAGTCAGGGTCTTCGGTGACATCGACTTCGATGTAGTGCAGACGGCCATCGTAGTTGTCGATCAGCTTCTTCAGGATCGGCTTGAGCGTGTGGCAAGGGCCGCAGGTCGGCGACGCGTACTTGACCACCAGCAGCTTGTCGCTTTCGTGATAGAGCCGCCGCAGCGCGTAGCCCCCCACATGGTGCGTGGTGTCGAGCGCGAAGGCCTCGGCGGGATCCGTCGCTGGCGTCGCGGTGGCTGTGCCGTTGCCACTCTCTAGGTCCTTCGCCCCATTGGGCAGATAGGACGCCTCAATACTGGCCTCGACCGACTGGTGATACTCCTCAATCAGCCCCTGGCCCGAGAGCCAGCGCTCGGCCAACAGCGCCGCCATACAGCCAGTCCCCGCCGCCGTGACCGCCTGACGGTACTCATGGTCCTGCACATCGCCTGCTGCGAACACGCCCGCCACATTAGTTTCTACCGACCCGTGCTGCGGCACGATGTAGCCAGTCTCATCCAGCGCCAACTGCCCCCGGAACAGGGAGGTATTAGGCGAGTGCCCAATTGCGTAGAACAGGCCACCCACCGGCAGCTCTCGCGCCTCGCCGGTTACTGTGTCCTTGAGCTTGAGACCGCGGATCTGCTGGTCGTCACCGTAGACATCGACCGGCAGGGTGTTCCAGTGGATCTGGATTTTGGCATGGTTCAGCACCCGGTCCTGCATGGTCTTGCTGGCGCGCATCTGGTCACGACGCACCAGCATATGCACCTTGCAGCCGTACTTGGTGAGGAAGAGCGCCTCTTCGGCAGCCGTGTCCCCAGCTCCGACGATCGCCAGCTCCACATTCTTGAACATCGGCGTGGCCCCGTCGCAAATCGCACAGGCGGAGATGCCACGATTCCAGTAGTAGCCCTCACTGGGCAGACCCAGACGCTTGGCAGTCGCCCCCGTCGCCACGATGATGCTGTGGGCGCGGAACTCGCGCTCATCAGATTTCACCAAAAAGGGTCGCTGGCTAAGATCGACCTGCACCACGTCCTCGGTGTACAGCTCGGCCCCCCAACGCTGAGCTTGCGCCTTCATGCGGTCCATCAGCTGCGGTCCCTGAATGCCCTCGGGGAAACCGGGAAAATTCTCAACATCCGTGGTGGTCATCAACTGGCCGCCGGGCAATCCGCCCGCTTGCAGCCCCTCGAACACCACAGGCTTGAGGTTCGCCCGCCCAGCATAGATTGCCGCAGTGTAGCCTGCGGGTCCAGAGCCAATGATCACTAGATTCTCAACTGCGCTCGCCTCAGCCATCATCCCTCCAGAGTAAACTCGTAATGACTACACTTAAATTATCATAGCGTAGAACCACTGATCTGGATAGCCAAATCGGGATTATGTAACGGGTCGAGGCTTAAGGGTTAGGGATCAGGGGCTGGGCGTGGGCGTCTCTGGCAGCGGCTGCCAGTCAGCCGCTGAGCGGGGCAGCAGTTCCTGGAGGCTGCTGTCAATTAAGACGACTGGCCCCTGGTCGAGGCGAGCGTAGAGGCCGGTGCCGTTGAAGTCTAGGCCGCCCAAGCGGAGTTCGTGGCGGTTGCCGTTGCTCAGGCTCAGGCTCAGCCTGTAGCTGGGAGTCTTGAGGCCAAACTGCTCTAGATCCTGGTCTTGCTGGGGAGTACTGAGCTGGCGTTGAGCTTGGAGGTTCTGCAAGCGGTCGAGCAGCGCGGTCACCGCGCTAGCGTCCGCCTGAGGTGAACCAGGTAGGCCGACAAACTGCCATTGCTCACCGGTGCGCTTCAGGTTGAGCGTGGTCTCAGGCGTTTGCACCTGCAGGGTAGTCACTTGCGCGGGCTGGATGGCGAACAGGCCATTTTGCTGGGACTGGCGGCTCTGGTTCTGGGGCACCACAATTTTTTCGTAGAGGGCTACGGCGGTGACCAGGGCCAGAGCCACCAGTGAGAGCGTCAGAGTGCTGCGTTTCATCTGGGCCTCTATCCCCCTTAGCGACGACGCCACCAGAGCACGCCCGCCGCCAGGAAGCCCAACAATGGCAGGAGCGCCAGCGACACCAGCACAATCCAGACCTGCTGCACACTGTTGAGCGTGAGCCGACGATTCTTGGGCTCCTTGGGCCGGATCGAGATCGGGTCCTCACTGCCGCTCAGCCAGTTCACGGCGTTCAGGAACAAATCACCGTTGCGCACCTCGCCGAACAAACCATCCACGGCAAAGCTAACCCCGCCGAAGACGACCAGCCGCCCCTGAGCGTTCGGTTGGCCCCCGGCCGTGGCTTTGGAGACTGCTACGCCCAGATCCAGCGGGCCAGGGATATCGCGCCCCTCGGTGTAGGCCAGGGATTGGGTGGTGTCTTTGTAATCGACTTCGCCCCAGCTACCGACATTGGTCTGGAGCAAGGGTTCAACTTTTAGGCCTGGCTGCTCCGAGTTCAGCTTCAGCGAGCGGGCCTCGGGGAAGATCACTAGCGAGTTGGCCGCCTCACCGAAACCACGGGTGATTGCCTGCTGTGGGAACTGGCTGATCACTAGCACCGCCGGGCCGCTGCCGGGCAGCTGGTTGGTGGCGCTGGGATCAATCGCCAGGTCAGCCTGCAGCGTGATGCCCCAGGCTTTGAGCAGGCTGTCCAGGCCGGGGTTGGTGTCGGGCTCAGTGAGCAACAGCAGCTTGCCGCCCTGTTCCAGGTAAGTCTTCAGCGCGTTCACCTCTGAGGCCAGCAGCGCTTGACGCGGCGAGGCCAGGATCAGCAGATCGGTCCCTGCGGCAATCGAACCGGCCTGGATCAGATTCAGCGGCGTCAGCGAATGACCTGCCCGCTTGAGGGCCTCGGCAGCTTGGGTAAGGCTCCCCTGGCCAGAAGACTCCAAGCTGCGCTCACCATGGCCCTGCAGGAAGGCGATTTTGAGATCGCCCCTGCGCGTGACCCGGCCCAGATTGGCGATGATCTGAGCCTCGCTGGGGTTCCCAAATGCCTGGTACCGTTCGCCGCTGGACACGACGACGGGCCGGTCAGGAGAAGCTTCGTAGCGTCTCGCCAGACCTGGATTGGGCCGGGGATCGACGATTTCGTACTGCACCTGCCGGGGGTTGGCCTGCCGGTAGAGATCCAACTGGCTGCGTAGAGCAGGCGGCACCTCGTTGCTGAACACCCAAATTTTGACTGGCTGATCCAGCTTTTGCAGAAATTCAACGCTTTGGGGCGAGAGGCTGAACAACTGGTTTTCGCTGAGATCGAACCGGGCCGAGTAGCGCACCGCCAGGAAGTTCACCACCGCCAGGATGGCCAGCACGGCCAGGGTTGAGACCAGGGCGTTGGTGCTGCTACGGGTGGAGCGTTGGCCCCAGAATTGGCTGAGCTGGGCTGGGTGGAAAATCGCCCAGACCAACAGGGTCACCAGCAGCGCGGCCAGAGTCGCCAGCAGCGGCGCGACCTTGAGAAATAGCAACAGGCCCAGGCAGAAACCGCCCAACCCCAGGGCCACTGGAATCCAGTGGTAGGGGCGGCTTTGGCTCCACAAGTCAGCAACAGAAAGTTTCATAGCAGCCTGCTTGAGTTAACTGCGCTGGAGGCGAAAGGCGTTCACCGCCTGGACGGTCAGAAACCAGCCCAACACGGTCAGGCTGGCAAACCAAACCAGACCGTTGGTGGTGATAATTCCCGCCGCCAGGTCATTGAAGGGCGTGAGCAGCGACAAACTACGCACGACATCGCCCAGCCCACCGCCCAACCTTGAGGCCAGTAACTCCATCGTCCATAGCAGTAGCATGACGCCAAATGTGAACACAGCGGCCAATAGCGTGCTATCGGTGATCGCCGACAGGAACAGGCCCAGTGACAAAACCGCCGACGCCATCAGCCCCAGGCCGAGATGGGCCACCAACAGCAGCACCGGGTTCACAGGGGGATCGGCCCCGTTGAGCGCCATGCCTTCGTAGACCAGCAGCGGCAGGACTAGGGCGAGGTAGAAGACCAGTGCGCCCAACCACTTGCCCAGGGCCACGGCAAAACTGGTGACCGGCGAGGTCGCCAACAGTTCCAGCGTGCCACGACGGCGTTCCTCTGCGTACAAGCCCATTGACAGCAGCGGCAAAATAAACAGCGACAGTAGCCCCAGCAGCGAGACGAAGCCCTGGATCAGCTCTGAGGCCATGTCATAAGTGCCTGGGGGCATACCAGACATCTGCGCCTGCTGGTCGGCCATCAACGCTTGCTGCAACAGACTGAACAGCAGTTGGTTGAAGAAGTAGCCCGCCAACAGCCAAAACACAGCGGCCACCAGCCAGGACAGCGGCGAGCTGAAATAGCCCTGCAATTCCTTGCGGCTAATCGCCAGGACACTCCCCAAAAATGCGCGACCGGGCAAGCGGCGCAACGACACACTCATGACTCCTCTCCTGCGGCTTCGGATGGCTCAGAATCGTTGGCCTCAGACCTGACGGTGGCCTGCGCATCTGGCTCAGCGGTCGCAGACGGCTCAGAGGTCGTGAGCTTGAGAAAGATGTCTTCGAGGCTCTGTCGCGTCCGCCGCAGCTCGTAGAGACCAAAGCCGCTCTGAACCAGGGCTGTGGCCACGGCGCGGCTGAGCCCGACCCCCGCGTCTCCCTCCACAGTGAGCGCTAGATGGCCGTCCCGCGCCGGTTCGCTGCGCACAGTGCGTAGGCCTGGGATGGATCTCAGGCAGGTGGTCACGGCCTCCGCTTCGCCTTCGACCTCCAGATCTAGGCGCTCGCTGTTGCTTAGGCGGCTGGCCAGTTGTTCAGGGGTGTCGGTGGCGACGATACGGCCCTGGTTGATAATTGCCACGCGGCTGCAGGTTGCACCCACCTCGGGCAAGATGTGGGTCGACAGCAGCAGCGTGTGGCTACCTGCCAACGACTTAATGAGCTGACGCACATCGTTGACTTGTTTGGGATCCAGGCCGACGGTTGGCTCGTCCAGGATCAGCACGGGCGGATCGTGGACCAGCGCTTGCGCAATGCCCACTCGCTGCTTAAACCCTTTAGAAAGCTTGCGAATGAGGGTGCGCCGTACGTCGCTAAGGTTGCAGCGCTGGAGGGTTTGCTGGATGCGCTCGGCCCGGTCGCCAGCCGGAACGCGCTTGATTCGGGCGACAAAGTCCAGGAAATTCTCGACGGTCATGTCGGGATAAAGGGGCGGCTGCTCAGGCAGGTAGCCGATGCGCTGGCGCACCGCCAGCGACTGTTCATGCACATCAAACCCGGCGACACGCGCTGTGCCGCTGGTGGCAGGCAGGTAGCCGGTCAAGATGCGCATGGTTGTGGTCTTGCCCGCGCCATTGGGTCCCAGAAATCCCAGGATCTCCCCCGGCTCTACGCGGAAGCTCACATCCGTCAGCGCGGTTGCAGTACCGTAGACTTTGTTTAGTGCCTCAGCTTCGATCATCAACTACCCCTAAATGAGGGAGATCTAGCTCGGATCGCCTCTCGTACAGCATATAGAAGTTAGCACTTTACGCCGTCAAATCAGAACTTTGGTATCACCCAACCCGCTGCTGGTGTTTGATCTCATGGGGACCGTGGTAGTGGACCCCTTTTACGAGGCTCTGCCTGCCCATCTGGGCCTGAGCTTTCAGGAACTGCTAGCGCTCAAGCACCCCAGCAACTGGCTGGAGTTTGAGCGGGGTTCTCTCTCGCAGACAGAGCTCCTGAGCAACTTTTTTGCTGCCGAGTCCGGGCGCAAACTGGAGGACCCAGCCGCAATGGTCGCCGCCTACACAGACGCGTTTGAATTCATTGCAGGCATGGAAGCGCTGCTGAGCGAGCTGGTGCAGCAAGGACACCGCTTGTGGGTGCTCTCCAACTACCCGACCTGGTACCAAATTGCCCGACAGAAGCTCAAACTCGACCGTTTTTTTGCTAAGTACGTGGTCTCGTGCGACATTGGCTGGCGTAAACCGGCCCCGCAAGCCTTCCAAGCCGTCTTAGAAAGTGCTGATTGTCTAGCAGGCCAGTGTCTGTTTATTGATGACCGGCAGGTGAATATTGAGGCGGCACAGCAGCTAGGGTTTCAGACTATTTTGTTCCACAATGCTGCTGATTTGCGTGCGCGGCTGCATAGCATCAAGGGCAATTACTCTGCTTAAGCAGAACCTGGCCTAATCCTGGGATTGGGTTCGCGATTCTTCCAAGAAATCTTCGACACTGCGCGACAGGTTCTGCATACTTCTAGCTGCCTCTTCAAGGGCCAGAATTAGCTGAATGAGATAAGCAGGTTTCTCTGATTCTTCAACGCCCGCCTGAAGACGGGCGACGATGAAAGCCATGATCTGAAGTTCCTCTATACTTCGCGCAATGAGTTCCTGGCTAAGCCGCTCAAACTGATCAATATCCATCTAGAACGTGGGCATTTGTTTGGTCTTTTGAGCAGCAGTCTCAAATTCTGAGGGCTTGCACTCCCCTATGTGGGACGAAAGTAACATGATAAAGATACATACTGCAAGCTGAGTCGTTCCTAGTTTTAGTTCTAGCCCCCCCTAAATTGACAGCGATATGAGGCGAATTCTGATTTTTGAAGGAAACCCATTATCAGCCTCTCTCGTAGAAGAATACCTGACGAGCGTTGGCTGGATGGTTTTTCACGCCATGGATGTGAAGCATGTGCTCGAAACTGCCGGTACTTGTCAGCCTCAAGTCATTGTGCTCTCCCTGGGCTTTCCGGTTGAGCCTGTGTTAGCAGTGCTGCGAGCCCTTAAACAGAATCCCGATTTACAACTGATTCCAGTGGTCGTGATCAGCGCTGTCGCCACCCGCCGTCAACAGACGCAGGCGTTGGCAGCAGGCGCGACCGATTACCTGCTTAAGCCGTTTACCTTTGAGCAGCTAGCGCTCACTTTGGAACAGTGTTTGTAGTTTAAGTCCGAAGGGGTGTAGCGTTTGAGCGAGCCCCCGCAGCGCTTCGGCGCAAGGCTGCGGGGAAACCCTGCAAAGGTGCTCAGAAGTGGCGAGGACTTTTCGCCCCTGGGCGAGGACTGGTAGAGCAGCGGCGAGGACTTTTCGCGCCTGGGCGAAGACTGATAGAGCAGTGGCGAGGACTTGCAGAACAGCGGCGAGAACTTGTCGGGAAGCGGCGGCCGGTTGCGAGGATTTAGCGGCGATGGTCTGCCCAGCCCCTTGAGGTCGGGTGAAATCTGGTGCCTGTCTCTGACCTCAGACTAGTGATTGAGCGCCCGTAGGAAGCGACCCATACTGGCAAACAAACCTTCGCTGCGACCGCCCGTGGCGGTCTGGAAAATGCGGTTGAGATCGTCGCTGCTCGGCTTGAGCGGCTGCTCGGCAACCATGCGATAGTCGCCCTCTGGCGCGCGCTGCCAAACCTGCCAGGGCTCGGGGTAACAGCGTAGCAGGACGACGTCATCGGCCAGGGGTTGCACGACGTAACAGGGCTCAAAGGTCCCGAGAAAGCGCTGCCGTAACTGACGGCCCGCATAGCCAATCCCGACCCTGCCCACATCTTCGAGCTGCGGATTGAACAGCACGAAAGGACGTTCCGCCGCCGCCAGCGCTAGCTGCTCCGCCGTGCCCACCTCCACCGCGGTGGGAGCCACCAACAGAAAGGCCCGATCCTCCGGCTCAATCTTGGTGCGACCCTCGTTGATGCCGCGCATGTCAAAGCTTGCGCCTTCCCAGTCTCGCCGGGCCAAGGCCGCCGTTCCGGCATCGGCGAACAGCACTTTGAGGCCGCTACGGCCATCTTCGCGGTTCAGATCAGCGAACGCCCCCGTAAACCGACGTGCCAGAGGCAGCGGATTCAGCTCCGCAAAGCGCAACTCAACCTGCAAGCGGCTATAGCCCGCGGCCAGCGCCGCCTGCGTGGCAACAATCGCAGCATCAACCGCTTCATCGAGAGAATTGGGTAGGGCAGTCATGGATCACCTGGCGACTCGCTCCACATCCAGGCCAACTGCCTGTAGACCCACACAATACCCCGTTGCCCGAGCCGGGGCAAGGGAAGGCTCTGGCCGCTCAGCGCCCCTCAAACAGGCGCAAGGACTCGGCTTTGAGCAGGCCCTGGCTGATCTTGGGCTGAGTGGAGCTTTGGGCAACGATCGCCGCACAGGCCAGGTCAATTTGCGGCACCCCCGCCGCGATCAAGTCGCCAATCGACGCACCAAACACGATTTCCGACAGCTCCGCCCAGAGGCAGAGCGTGGCACACATCGGGCAGGGTTCGCAGGTGGTGTACAGGCTGTAGCCCGCCAGCGAGGGGCTGCCCAAGCGAGCGGTCAACTGACGAATGACATTGACCTCCGCGTGGGCCGACGGATCGTGATCGCGCTGCACTGTATTGTGAGCGCGGGCAACAATTTCACCGTCTTTGACAATCACCGCACCGTAGGGACTGTCCCCTTGCCTCGCCTGCACCAGCGCCGCCTGCATAAAATCTTCAGGACCCATAGTCTTGAGTTCAGGTTGAGCTTCAGGTTGAGCTATTACTTATAACTTTTCGCCAGCCCTGCACATTGCCCCGCAGGATAATCTTGCAATATCCAGACACTGAGTTGACCAGCCCATGGCCTCTGAGACCTCGTCCGTCGCCAAGCTGCCGCCCGAACTGCCGCCGTTGCGCATCCTGATTGTAGAAGACGATCCGATGATGCAGCTAGGACTGGAGCAGTCCCTGGAGGACTATCCACAGCTCAAAATCGTCGGCCAAGCCGAAGACGGCTACCTGGGCGTGGAAGCCGCGCTCAAGCTCAAACCCGACTTGGTGGTGATGGACATCGGCCTGCCCCGCCTCGACGGCATCGCCGCCACCGCGCAGATCAAGGCCGCCCTACCAGAGGTCCGCGTCGTGATGCTGACCTCCCACACCAGCGAGACCGAGATCATCGCTGCCCTCTCCGGCGGAGCCGACGCCTACTGCATCAAAGGTGCGAGCGTAGACCGGCTGCTCACCGCCATCGCGGCGGCCCACGACGGCGGCGGCTATCTCGATCCCCAGATTGCACGGCGGGTGGTTGAGCACCTGCGCCCTCCCCAGCCCGCCACCCACATCGGCCAGCTCTCACAGCGCGAATTGGACGTGCTCAAACTGATGGTCGAAGGCTATAGCAATCCTGAGATCGCTGCCGCTCTGTATCTCAGCCCCAACACCATCAAAACTCACATCCGTGGCATCATGAACAAACTGGCTGTTGACGACCGAGTTCAGGCGGCGGTGGTTGCGCTACGCACCGGGCTTGTGTAAAGGATTGCTCAGCATCAACTGGTTGGACTACCGGTTGGATTGGTGGTTGGATTGGTGGTTGGACTGGGCTGATCGCTGTTCATGCCGCCGATCTCGGCGACTGGAGGCTGGGGGCCCTGAATTCAGTCAAGCGGGGTTGAGCAATCCAGATGATTCTTAACTTTGACCAGTTACAGGCGCTGCGAGCGTGCTGTCAAGATGAAGCAGCATTCACCCGGCTGCAACAAATCTTGGCGACCGCCCAAACCGGGCCGCAGCCGGTTACGCCTGCGGCTTCGCCCTCCCCACCGAGCTCGCCACGCCCCAAGCTGCAGCGGGGCATTGCCGAAGCAATTCACCATCTGCTGACGCGCAGCGACCCAACCACGGCGCTGCAGCAGATTCTGGCAACCCTGGGCCAAGTGGCTGGGGCCGACCGAGCCCATGTGTTTGAAACCCAGACCGATGCCACGACCGGGGTGCCCGCGATGAGCCAGCGTTGCAGCTGGGTGCGGGACGGCCTGGACAACACCTCAGACACCGCCGCCACGCCAAACCTGAGCTTTGCCACCTTTGGCCTCAGCCGGTGGTACGAGCAGTTCAGCCTGGGCCGGGCAATCAACAGCCGGAGCGCTGATCTGCCGCCAGTGGAGCGCTCCTTTCTGGAGTCCCAGGGCGTCTGGTCGTTGCTGGCAGTGCCGATTCCCATGAACGGCAAACTCTGGGGCTTCCTAGTACTGGCAGACTGCACCACCGCCCATCAGTGGCCGGAGGACGAGGAAGCGGTCTTATTGACCATTGCCACCAATGTCGGCAGTACCCTGGCACAGCAGGCCGAGACCGCTCTCCTGCGCAGCGAGTTGCGCTTGCAGGGTATGGCGGCCAACGTGCCCGGTATGATCTACCAGGGCCTAAGCCGCGCCGACGGCTCTTATGTCGTGCTGTTTCGCAGTTCTGCCTGCCAGGAGCTGTTTGAAGCTGGACCAGAGGCGGTGGAGGTCGAGCACCCGCTGATTGATGACCTTGTACATCCTGACGACCGTCAAACCTACCAGCAATCGGTCGAACTCGCGACCACCACCTTGCAACCCTGGAACTGGGAAGGCCGCATCGTCACCCCATCCGGCAAGCTGAAGTGGCTGCAATATGCCTCCCGCCCAGAGCGGCAGCCCAACGGCGAAGTACTTTGGGACGGCCTAGTGATCGATATCACCGAGCGCAAGCAGGCCGAACAGGAACTGCGCCACAGCGAAGCCCGCTACAAGGCGCTCTTGAACGCGACTCCCGATCGCATGTTCCGCCTAAGCCGCGAGGGCCGCTATCTCGACTTCAAGGGCAGCGAGGCCGACGGCGAGGAAGCCTACGCGGCCATTGTTGGCCAAACCGTCCATGAGCTGCTGCCGCACGAGGTGGCGCAGCTCTGTCTGCAAACCATCGGCGATGCCCTCAACTCTAACAGTCTCCAGACCTGCGAGTATCAGCTGCTCGGCTATCAAGGCTTACGCGACTATGAAGCCCGCGTCGTAGTCAGCGGCCCGGATGAGGTCCTGGTGATTGTGCGCGATGTCACCGAGCGCAAGCAGGCCGAAGCCCAACTGCGCACCAGCGAGGAGCGCCTGCAAAGCTTCTTCAATGCCACGCTTGAGACCGTGTTGATCCACGCCAAAGGCCGAGTCCTCGACGTCAACCACGCCGCCGAGACCCTGTACGGCTACACGATAACGGAAATGATCGGCCGGTCAGTCCTGGAGCTGGCTGCTGAGCAATCCCGTGACCTAATCGCCCAGCGCGTGCGGTTGCCGTCCGACCAGTCCTTTGAAGCCATTGGCCTGCGCAAAGACGGCAGCCAATTCACCGCCGAGGTCACCGGCAAGAACATCGTCTACCAGGGCCGACCGGCGCGAGTGGCCAGCATCCGCGATATTACTCAGCGCCAACAGGCTGAGGAGGCTCTGCGTTTGTCGGAGGAGAAGTTCTCCAAAGCCTTCCGTGCCAGCCCAGACTTGATCACAATCACCCAGCTCAGCGACGGGCGCTGCATTGAGGTCAACGACAGTTTTCTGCATGCCACGGGGTATACCCGCGCAGACATCCTCGGTCGCCGAACCACAGATCTGAAAATTTGGGTGAAGCCAGCGCTACGCGACCGCGCCCGACAGCTCCTCAAGCAACAGGGAGCCGTGCGCAACCTGGAGTACGAGTTCCGGACCCGCGCTGGCGACGTGCGAGTCGGGCTGTTTTCGGCTGAGGTCATTCACTTTGGCGGTGAGCGATGCGTCCTGGCAGTTACCCACGACATCACCGAGCGCAAACAGGCGGAAGAGGCTCTGCGCCACAGCGAGGCCCAAAACCGCGCCCTGCTCAATGCTATCCCCGACCTGATGTTTCGCCTGAGCCGCGACGGCACCTACCTGGACCTGAACGCTCAGAGCGACCGTGATCTGGCGGTTACGCGGACGCAGATGTTTGGCAAGACAGTCTATGACGTGTTGCCCCCAGATGTGGCGCAGCAGCGCATGCACTACATCGAGCGCGCCCTGCAAACTGGCAACATTCAGATCTTCGAGTACCAGCTGCTCAACCGCGGCCGCCTGCACGATTACGAAGCCCGTGTCGTGGTCAGCGGCGCAGACGAGGTTTTGATGATTGTGCGCGACATCAGTGAGCGCAAACAGGCAGAGGCCCAGTTGCGCGCCGCCGCCGAACGGGATCGCCTGCTGGGTGAGATTGCGCTACGTATCCGTCGCTCACTGGATCTCGAACAGATCCTCAACACCACCGTGATGGAAGTGCGACGCTTCCTGCAGGCCGACCGCGTGCTGATTAGCGTCTACGAGGAGCAGCTGGGCAAAGTCGTCGCTGAGTCGGTGTCGCCCAATTGGGGCTCATGCCTGGGCTCGGTGGTCGATGAGCCCTGCGCCCAGGAGCTGGGGGAGCTATTCCGGCAGGGCTACGTGCAGGTGATCGACGACGTCAATCAGGTCGAACTCTCGTCCGCACGTCGCAGTTATTTGACATGCTACCAGGTCAAAGCTTCTCTGGGCGTCTCGATCATCTTGGGTGAGCGCTTCTACGGCATGTTGGTCGCCAACCAGTGCTCAGGACCCCGGCATTGGCAGCGCTTCGAAATCGATTTGCTGTCCTCGCTAGCAACCCAGGTGGCGATCGCCATTCAACAGGCCCAGCTCTATCGCCAGGTGCAAACCCTCAACGCCAACCTAGAGCGCCAGGTCGAAGAGCGCACCGCCCAGCTGCAGCAGAAGATGCAAGAGCTGCAGGAACTTAACGAGATCAAGGACGTTTTCTTGCACGCGGTTTCCCACGATCTGCGCACGCCGGTCATGGGCATGCTGCTGGTGCTCAAAAATTTCCTCAAAAAGCCGGGCGAGATTGTCTCCATCCCGCGCTCAGTGCTAGAGCGCATGGTGCAGAGCAGCGACCGCCAGCTCAGCATGGTCAACTCGCTGCTCGAAGTCCACACCACCGATATCCACGGTCTGGTGCTCCAGCACCAACCGGTCTGCCTACCACCGCTGCTGCGGACGATCATCGAAGATTTTGAGCCGCTGCTGGCCAAAAATCAGGCAACCTTGATCAATCGGCTGAACGCCGACTTGCCGCCCGTGGACGGCGATCCGGTTCAGTTGCGGCGCGTTTTTGAGAATCTACTGGCCAATGCGCTCAAGCACAACCCGCCTGGACTGACGCTGACCTTAAGAGCCGCAGTTGAAACCAATGCCGGGGTGCGCTTTACCCTTCAGGATGATGGCGTAGGTCTTAGCCAGGCCGAATGCGACTACCTGTTTGAGCGCTACGTCCGGGGTCCCCACGCCCGTTATTCCACCAGTCTTGGCTTGGGGCTCTACCTCTGTCGGCAAATTGTCAACGCCCACGGCGGCCAAATCGGTGTGCTCAGTGCTCCAGGCTCGGGGGCGACCTTCTGGCTCACGCTGCCGCTGGCTGCGCCCACCTCGAACGAACTTCAGTCTGCGCCTGTGACGAGCCAGCCCAACCAGCCGCCTCAGTGAGGCACCTGACTCAGGGCCTGCCAAGTCAGTGGCCCCACAGTGCCATCGGCCACTAGGCCAGATCGCCGCTGAAACGCTTGCACCGCCGACGCCAGCGCCGGGCTGAACTCACCATCAATGGCTGCGCAATAGTCCCCCGTCATCTGCAAGGCTCGCTGCACGGTGATCACCGGGCGGGCGGTGCTGCCCAGATGCAGAATCGGTAGGTTAACGGGTGTACCCGTACACAGCGCCTGCCAGGTCAGTGGCCCCACCACCCCATCCTCATCGAGAAACAATTGATACTGAAAGGCTCGGACGGCCTGTTGCGTCAGCTGATCAAACTGGCCATCACAGCAGCCCGAGTAGACCCCTCGCTGCACTAGAAGCTGTTGCAGCTCCTCCACCTTGGCCCCCTGAGCCCCCAGTTGCAACCGAACCGTCTCCTGAGCCTCATCAGGCGACTCAGGAGACGGCTTGCTCCGGGCATCTTCTGCTACCTCGTAGGCGCTGATCGCTGTGGTCGCTTGGACTGGAAATGCGCCGGGATATCCAGCCTCCGACTCTCCTTGCGCAAACGCAGCCGGGGAGGACATACCAGAAATATTGATAAAACCTGTTGGACTGCTCATAATCTCCTGAGCTGAAGTTTGCATAGTAAATCCTCCATAAACTTATTTCCAGCTATTCCCAAGCTAGCGCTGGTTCACACCAAGCTACTTCACCAAGCCGCGTCACCCAGATGGGTGATCTTGGACACTGGTTTCAGGCTGAATCCTTGGCAACATACAGAGGCTTTATCTAATCAACCTCTATCCTGAGAGGGCCATTGCAAGTCTGTCGTAGGACTAGCTCAGGCTCACCCGATCAGGTGAATCGTCCGGATGAAGCAAGCGTGCGTTAGTTCGCCCTACTCTGGGCATAGCCTGAGACAGAGAGACATCAGCCATGCGGAAAAACCTACTCGAAAAGTTGGCCTTAGCCGCTGTTATCACAAGCTTGATTCATTTCTCTTTTCAAACCAGTCTGTTTTCAAGTGCCCCAGAAGCTTCCATGATTTACTCGAAGCGTTACTAGAAACCTTATACATTGGGCCAAATTCACCCCTTCAGGTGAGTCAATTGGCTAAGGAGATGGGGCTATAGTTTAGCCAGCCCTGGGTTCAGCCACAGCCTCAGCTTTTCCGCTAAAGCCCGCTCACCCGCTTGCAAGGGAATGAAGGTGCCCCGCCATGGAATTCGCCAGAAGCAACGCTCAGCTCATTCACTTTTTGCAGGAGGAATTGGCCCTGTCAACTCCCTCCATTGATATGGCGCTGCGCCGCTACCAGCAAAACCCCGGCCCGCTGCCGATGATCCTCTGGCAGTATGGCCTGGTCTCCCTGGAGCAGCTGGATCGCATCTTCGCCTGGCTGGAGGGTTAGGCCTCGTCTGAGCCATTGCTGACCGGGGTACATTACTCACCGACCCGTTGTGACCTCAGAGCTTTACGGAATGTCTACTAACAGAACCACCTGTGGCCTGGAGGTCACCCAATCGGGTGAATGTCCAGGCTTTTAGGTTTGAAAGTATAGACAGTTCCATAATACAGGTGTAGCATATTGGACGTAATCTTCAAGGTTTTGCCTTTCAAATAGGAATTCTATGGGACCCTTGCGCCTCACTTCCAACCGACTGCGCTGGCCTGGCTGCTCTCAGAGCCAGCAGGCAGCGGGCGTGGCTGTGGGATCCCGGTTTCAAAGCAGTTTCGGCCTCCTGGTGCGAGCCGCCCAGGTTGGAGATAATCCGATTCACGCCAGTGGCCTAGCGGTCCTGGAGCCACACAAACAGACCAACGGAAAAAGCGGGAGGTACTGGTGCAGCGTAGCCGTACCAATACTGGACTAGGACACTTCAAAACCGTCCTTTTAGCCCCCGCTTCTGACGCCCAGAAGCGGGGGTTTTGAATTTTGGCGCTCATCAAAGGGTTCGAACGCGACAGGAAGGAAGGAGAAACTGGGCAATCATGCTGAAATTCACCTACACCGAAACTGGTATTTATCTCGAACGTTTAGAGCAATCTGTCGAGGAATTGATCACGCTGCGAGTGGTTCTGGCCCTGCGGGTGGGAGAGCAAATTTTCATCGAGCCTGGGTCTGCTGCATTTCTGCTGCCTGCTGATCTGCCCGGTCTCTCTCGCTTGAAGGCGGCGCTGCAGCAGGAGAGCGCTGAGCGGATGAGCGTCTATGCCTGCGACCGGGAGTATGTCGAGGTCAGCCTGCAGGGGACCTGGATGTCTTCCCAGTCCGACAGTGCGGAGGGCGTCTTCGCGGTTGCGATGGGCGAGCGCACCGAACTGCGCCTGCTCAAACTCTGGCAGGAATCGCAGACCTGTTCTTCCTACCTGCGGCGCTAACGCAGGCCGCCTGGCTTGACAGCTTTGTAGTATTTCTGTAGCATTTTCATAGTACAGGGAGTAAAGTCATGCTGCCATTTTTTATTCAGCCCTGGGGTTGGGCTGGCGGTTGGCCCGGATCTAGCAATGCGCGCAATCGGCGCGGGGTGCCCAGGCCACCGCTAGAGTGTGAGTGCGAGCCTTGCGGCAATCCGGCCCAACTCGATCGGGCGACTCGCGAGCTGCGACAGCTCAGACAGCGCTATCACCTAGAGCGTCGGATTGTTTGGTAGCGCGGGTGGCCTCCCTTCTGGGCTGCCGCTCGCGATTCAATCCTTGCCTGTGGGAGGTCAACGGTGATGCCTTACGAGAAACTCGAACTTTCAACTGCCAAGCCTGTGTTTTCCTGGGCCAATCATGCGCTGGGGCCGGACGAGTCAAAGATGGCGCGCAATGTTGCCTCGCTGCCGTTCGTGTTTAAGCATGTGGCGCTGATGCCCGATGTCCATCTGGGCAAGGGTGCGTTGGTTGGTTCGGTGATCGCCACGCGGGAGGCGATCATGCCAGCGGCGGTGGGCGTAGATATTGGCTGCGGCATGTGCGCGATTCAGACGCCGTTTGTGGCCGAGCAATTGGACGGCAAGCTCAAGCAGATTCGGTTGGCAATCGAAGCGGCGATTCCGGTGGGCTTCAACGAAAACAAAGAGGTCGCAAAGGCGGTTTGTAACTGGCAGGGCTGGCGGCAGTTTAAGGAGCTGCACGCCGGGGTGCAGGACCTGGAAGCCAAGGCGATGAAGCAGATGGGTTCGCTGGGCGGCGGCAATCACTTCATTGAGGTGTGTCTGGACAGCCAGAACCAGGTTTGGCTGATGCTGCACTCTGGTTCGCGCAACATCGGCAACAAGCTGGCGCAGAGCCACATCAGCACGGCTCGTAAGCTGGCTAAGCTGGCACAGACTCAGCTGCCGGACCCGGATCTGGCGTACTTTGTGGCTGGCACAGCGGAGTTTGCTGCCTACTGGCGCGACCTGCAGTGGGCGCAGAACTATGCCCGGGTCAACCGCGAGGTGATGATGGCGCGCTTCAAGCGGATTGTCGAGCAGCACTTGGCGGGCGGCAAGCTGACCCAGTCGCTGTTGTCGGTGAACTGCCACCACAATTACGCTGAGCGGGAGACGCACTTCGGGGAGGCGGTGTATGTCACTCGCAAGGGCGCGGTGCGGGCACAGAAGAATGACTATGGCATCATCCCCGGTTCGATGGGAACCCGGTCTTACATTGTTAAGGGCAAGGGCAATGCTGAAAGCTACTGCTCTTGCAGCCATGGGGCTGGGCGTAGCCTGTCTCGCAGCAAGGCCAAGCTGCAGTTTACGCTTGACGATCTGCTGCTGCAGACTCAGGGTGTGGAGTGTCGGAAGGACACCGGTATTCTGGACGAAATTCCCGCTGCCTACAAGGACATCGACCAGGTGATGGCTAACCAGGCTGACTTGGTGGAGGTGGTGGCCGCGCTGAAGCAGGTGGTTTGCGTGAAGGGGTAGCTTCTGCATCAAGCGCAGGGGCTTGTGCATTCGCCTCGGAGCCGCGCACGAGGTTCCGAGGTGAATGTACTGAGTTAGGGGAGAAGGCGTGAGGTTGGAGAGAACCCGGAAATGGGGGGCGTTTGCCCCCCAAACCCCCCACTGGGGGACGAAGCGCCTCCCCCAGACCCCCTGCGCAAGGGGTGGCTGGACTGGCCCTGTAGGTTGGCACCGAGCTGGTAGCTCCAAGGCCTGGGCTTTTGGCTCGGGCCGCCGACCTCTCAACTCCACCCTTCAAGCTTGGGGCCGCAAGGTCGGAGGTCTGGACTGGGCGGGCCGAGCTTTCTTCTCGACCTCTGGAGCTTTGAGCCGAGCAGGCCGAGCTTTTGGCAGCAAGGTCCGAGTAGCGAGCCGCGAGCCGCAAGTTCCAGCGGTGAGCGCTGGAGTTCAGAGGTCTAGTCACTAGCCCGACTCAACCCCCAAACTCCAGCTAGCCCCCTTTGCGCAGGGGGTCTGGGGGAGGCGCTTCGTCCCCCAGTGGGGGGTTTGGGGGGCAAACGCCCCCCATTCCGGGTTCTCTCTAACACCTCCCACTCCCCCCCAAAGACCATTCGCCCCAAATCCCCAACCGCCCCACCGCAGAACGAGCGCTACCCTAGAACCGAATCCCCACGCTGGAGTTCAGCGACTTGGCACCCGTGATGCAACCCCTTGGCCAAACACTGCTAGCCCTCCCCAGTACCACCGGCAGTGAGGGTCCAGGCAGTGTCTCTGAATTAGTCACCGCCCTGATCATTTTGCTGCTGATTGCCACGGGAGTGGCGCTACTCTCGCGACGCTTTCGGATCCCCTACATTACAGGCTTAGTGTTAGCCGGTCTCGTAGTGGGAGAACTAGTACCGAGTCGCATTAGCTTAGATTCTTCGCTGATCTTCAATCTTTTCTTGCCGATCTTGTTGTTCGAAGCGACGATCAACACCGACATCAGACGTCTGCGCAGCACGATCAAACCAATTGCGCTCCTAGCAGGCCCAGGCATGATCCTATGTGCTGGCATCACCTCCGTCTTACTACGGCTAGCATTAGGCCTCGATTGGATTCCAGCCTCGCTGGTCGGCGTGATGTTGTCGATCACCGATACCGCTCTGGTAATCGCCGTGTTCAAAGAAGTGCCAGTACCCGCACGGCTGGTAACTTTAGTCGAGGGCGAAAGCCTGCTCAATGACGACATTGCCCTGGTTTTATTTGGCCTAATTTTGACCGTGTATTCCACCGGTGGCTTGACTCCACTCGATGCATTTCGAGGCTTTTTGGTCGTGATCATCGGTGGCGTTTTGGTGGGGCTAGCGCTGGGCTACCTCAGCATTAGCTTATTCAGTCAAAACGATGATTCGCTGAGCGGCATTTTGCTCACCGTGGCCATCGCGTTGGGCGCGTTTCAGATGGGACAGTTTCTAGAGGTCTCTGGGGTCGTGGCGGTCGTGGTAGCTGGCTTGATTGTGGGTAACCTCGGCCTCGCACAAACCACCTCAGCTTCGGCGCAGGTAACGCTGCTGAGCTTCTGGCAGTATGCAGCCTTTGGAGTGAACACGTTTATTTTTTTATTGATTGGCTTAGAGATCAATCTGGTCAACCTCGGGCAGAATTTTTTGGGCGTGATCTTAGCGCTGATCGCCTATCAGGTCGGACGGGCAGTCACCGTCTATCCGCTGCTTGCCCTGGTACGTTTTTTTGATCGCCCGATTCCCATGAAGTGGCGACACGTGATGTTTCTGGGCAACATCAAGGGCTCTCTGACCACGGCACTAGCGCTGAGCTTGCCTCCCGATCTACCCGGACACGACATGCTGATTGCCATTGTGTTTGGCATCGTGTTGATCTCACTGGTTGGGCAGGGCTTGAGCTTGCCCTGGCTGGTGCGCCGCCTGCAGCTTTCACAGCTTTCGCAGTCGCGGCAACAGGCCGAAGAATTGCAAGCGCAACTGATGACTGCCAAAGCCGCCCAGGATGAACTCGACAACCTATTGAAAGCGGGAGTGCTGCCCAAGTCGGTCTACGAAGAGATGCGGGCAGCGTATCAGGTGCGGGTGGCAGCTTCTGAGAAAAGTTTGCGCGATCTCTATAACCAGCGCCCCGAGCAATCGCCCACGATCGGCGGCGACCGCACCAAGCTCGATGCCATCCGCCGCCGCCTGCTGGTCGCCGAAAAAGGGGCGCTCAACGAGGCGCTGCGCAAAGGCATCCTCTCAGAAACCGTAGTCGAAGAGCGTGTGAAAACGCTCAACGAGCAGCTTCTTCGACTGCAAGATGATTAGAAGACAAGCCCACAAAGTCGATCATCGAGTGCAACAGCGAAGGCTTAGCCACCACCAGAATCATTGAGCCTGCCTCCAGAACCGTTTTGCCGTTGGGAATTACCAGATCCTGGTGAGGATGGCTCTGATAGCCGATAATCAGAGCGCCTTGGGGGAAGCGCGGATCCTGGGCGATCTCAGCCACCGTGTGCCCAGCAATATAGCAATCTGAGGGCACCGGCAGCTTCAAGACCTCAATCTGATTGTGCTCGAAATGCATGATCGATTCCACCTGGGGATATTCGATGGCGTTCACCATCGTGTTCACCGCCAAGTCGATGGTGCTGACCACGCGATGAGCGCCTGCGATGCGGTAGGGCTCAGCAAAATCGCGATGGCGCATGCGGGTCATGATGAACGAGACGCCGTAGTGCCTGGCCAAAGTCACCAACGCCAGATTCAGCGCATCATTGCGCAGCGCCGCAACCACCGCATCGGCCTTGCGGATTCCCGCCTCTAGCAGCACCTCCGTGCTCACGGCACTGCCTTCAAAGGCCATCGCCCCCACCTGATCGCGCGCATAGCGACAGGCGATCGGATCGCAGTCAATGAGCGCAACCGTGTGGGCCAAATCTACCAAGCGCTGGGCCAAATTTAACCCAACCATTCCTGCGCCGCCGATTAAGACGTACATTGCTGACCTCCCAACGCTATCCGGGTACCAGAATCTCATCCCTCACTGATCTGAAAGTATGGCATGACAAAAGTCATGGACGAGTGAGGGCTTGAGTCATGCTGCGGTTCATGACGTCCGCTTCACGACTTTGGCTGAGTCAATTCTTACGATTGAGGCGTGAACAAAAATCAGTTCACGCCAAGAATATCTCAAGGAGTCCCCATGAAACTGAAGTTGGTTCCTCTATGTTTTGGAGCGCTAGCATTGATTCTAAGCAGCGCAATATCAAGCCAAGCGGCATTTGCTGGTCAGCAGACCACCACGCGCACCGGCCCTAATGGGCAGACTCAAACCACCAACCGCACCTCCGGTAACGGCCAACAGACCACCACGCGCACCGGCCCTAATGGACAAACTCAAACCACTAATCGCACCTCCGGTAACGGTCAGCAGACCACCACGCGCACCGGTCCCAATGGGCAGGCTCAAACCACCAATCGCACCTATAGTCCTTAGACTTGACCGCGCCAAACACAGCTAATCAGTGACGTCCCTTGCTGGCAGTCCTGACGCTGGTCGGAAGTAGGTTGCACATCCATCACGCGTCCCATTAACCTGCCATGACCACTTTAGGGCTGCCATTTTTAACTCTCAATCCCTTACCTGAGCATTGCCAATGAACCTGAAACTTGCTCTGCTCCTGGCTGGAGCAATGACCCTGATCATCACCTCAGTTCCCATGGTGGCTGACGCACAGGCTAACTCGCTGACCCAAACCTTTCCTGCTCTGGCCGGTATCAACCTAACCTCGCAGCAGCAAAACCAGATCAATCAACTCAGGCAGAGTACTCGTTCGCAAGTGGAAAGTATCCTCACCCCGCCGCAGCGGGATCAGCTCAAAACGGCGATAGATCAGGGCAACACTCTGCGGGACGCGATTGCTGAGATCAGCCTCTCCCTTGGCCAGAAGCGACAACTGCGGGACGTGTTTCAATCTGTTCAGCAGCAAATGGCAACCATTCTGACCCCAGAGCAACAGCAGCAACTGCGTCAGAATGTCCAAACCATTCAGTCGCGCCAAACACCTTAGCACAGCCGTATAGGGTTGAAAAATCCACCCATGATCGACTCCCTTTCTTCTGATAGCTTACGCATTCAGCGGTTCTTGGACAGAGTAGACCGCCGGACTGAACGCTTAGGTTTGAATGTTCCCCAGATCGTAGACCTAGAGAAGCTCAAATCCTCACCGCCTGGCAGCTTTGGCCGAGGGTGGGCTGATTTTCTCGAACAGCATCAGCTCAAGCCTCTGACCACCGGTGCACGTCGCAAACAGCTCCACGATGGGGTTCACGTTCTGACCGGCTTCGGTACCGACGCGCTGGCCGAAGCCGAGGTTCAGGCCTTCATGCTGGGAGCCAAATTTCACTGGGTAAACCTCGCTTTGCTGCTGGGTCTGCTGCGTCTGAGCCATCAGCAGTCAGCCGCCGCACCCTACGCTGGTCAGTCAGCCCAGGGCTGGCAGCGCCTGGGGCAGGCCTATCAGCGAGGCTGCAATTCCCGGTTCGATCCAGATACCTGGCAGCCGGAATTGCTGTGGGAGCGCCCTTTGACCGAGGTCCAAGCCCTGTTTGGGGTTTGACCCAGACCGCGTTCACGGTGAACGCTTCTCGGGTCCCCGTGAACGCTGCCTTAGGGACGATGAACGCTAGCCCGCTCACAGTCAACGCGGGGCCCCCCGTTCACCCGTGAACCGACAGGCGGTGACGCTGAGTGGGGCGGCCTTGCTGCTCGAAGACAAGCCTCCTCTAACACCGGTCAAGCCTCGCCTGCATGCAAAAGAACAATGCCAGCAACCACCGCAGCCAGCCCTAGAATCTTCGCGTGTGAATGTCCCTCTCCAAACACGAAAACACCAAATGAAAATGACAAGATGGCTTCAAGGCCAAGCACGAACATATACGTCACACTCAGACCAGTGGCTTGGGTCGCAGAGGTCTGTAAACTAGCGCCTGCCAGAAAGCAGCCATACACAATTAAGCTGGGTATGACTCTGGTTCCTCCTTCCGAGATCTTCATGAAAATGCCGCCAACAGCAAATGAAATCGCTGCACCAAAGGTCATCAGAAAATACATAGGGTTTCCTCGGATAAACTCGAATACTACTGCGATTGCTGGTTCGCTTGATTAATTTCAAATTCACGACCCAGGCGTTTAATATCACCCAGAATCGCCTTGATCTGAATCAGAGAGGTCTGAGGGTTAAGCAAAGTGAATTTCAGGTAGATCTGGCCTGCAATAGTGGTCTCACCCAGGACGGTTAGACCGCCCATCAACAGAGTCATCCGAATTTCAGCATTGATCTGATTGAGACGAATTGCCGAATCGCGCTCTGCCAGGATTGAGTTGGAGCAGTAGCGAAAAACCACAGCGTTGATCGTCGGCCGACAGGCTAGCTCTAGCATAGAATCTGCATCGATTAGAAGCGCCACGTCAGCCGCTAGGTCAATCGTGGCATCGAGCATACTGGCCAGCAACTGCCGACCCAAGGTCTGGAGAGAAACAAATAACTTGAGGGCGTCAAACCGGCGTGTAGTTTGCACTGATTTAGTGACCAGATCCGGCATGCCCAATGATTCGTGTTTTGCCGGATTGAGATAGTCAACGTGAAGCTTGAAGAGATTGAAGTGGCGACGATCTTTCAAGAGGAAAGCGCCACAGCTAATCGGTTGATAAAACAGTTTATGGAAGTCTACCGTGATCGAGTCGGCAGCTTCAATGCCTGCGAGTTGGTGGCGATGCCGGTCACTGAGCATGAGCGCCCCACCATAGGCAGCATCGACGTGCAGCCACAGCCGATGGGCCTGAGCGCAGGCAGCCAGTTCCGGCAGTGGGTCTATACTGCCAAAATCTGTGGTGCCAGCCATAGCCACTAGGGCAATGGGTAGAAGATCTTGTCGATGCAGAGTTTTTAACTGGCGGTCTAAATCGCTGGGGCTGAGGCGATAGTGAGGGTCTGTTTCTACTGTGACAATCGCATCTTCCCCCAAGCCCAGAAGACTAGCAGCTTGACGGACAGAGAAATGAGACACGTCCGAACACAGGATCCGGAAACGGCTTGCTTCGGGCGGCAGCCCTTGCTTTTGGGTGTGCCAGCCCAAGCGGTGATAGGCATAATGATCCCGAGCCAACAATAGGCCCATGAAATTGGACTGTGTGCCGCCGCTGGTAAACACACCGTCAGCCAGAGCCTCGTAGCCAAATAGATGACACAACCAGTTGACCATCTGCTGCTCTAATAGCGTGGCTGCTGGGCTCTGATCCCAAGAGTCCATTGATTGATTGGTTGCGCTGATCAACAGCTCTGCAGCGAGAGCCGCCGTTAGAGGCGGACAGTGCAGGTGAGCAACGCAGGCGGGATGAGAAACCACCACAGAATGTTTCAGGATCGTTTCCCCAACCTGCTTGAGAACCTTTGTTAAATCCTGACCGACGTCTGGACAGATATCCGTGCTATTGAAGTGGGTTGCCAATTCGGTCGGGCTCTTGCCACTGTAGGGCCGAGCTTGAGTCACAAAATGCTCGACTAGGGTGTCCAAAGCTGTGGCGATTCCTGCGCGATAAGCAGTCAAGCTTGGCTCTGAGTCAGTCAGGAAACAGGCCTCAAACCGTGCCGAATTTACCCCGAGTAATGCTCTGAGCTGGGGGTTTTGAGATGTGATGTTTAGCATTAGTGAATCTCTGAGTAATTCGGGACTCGAACCGTTTGCTCCGCAGCTTGGACTGCGGCTTGAAAGATTTCACAAATGCTGTCAACTTGCTCTGGGGTGACGATCAACGGTGGCAAGAAACGTACGACACTACTAAATTGTCCGCCCAGTTCAAGAATCAGACCTCGACGCAAACACTCTGCCTGGATTTGACCAGCGAGCAACGGGTGCTGAGGATAAAAACCCTGTCGATTCGGCTCAGCCTCGGCATTGACGATTTCTACCCCAAGCATCAGTCCTCGCCCGCGGACCTCTCCGATACAACCAGACTGCGCTTGGATTTGCCGGAGATAGGTGGCCAAGCGTTCCCCCATGACTTGTGCGTGAACAGTCAATTGATTCTCCAGAATGTAGCGTAGGGTTGCAGTCCCCGCGGCCATTGCCAGCTGATTGCCCCGGAAGGTGCCAGCATGAGCTCCCGGTGCCCATTGATCTAAGCTTTGGTGATATAGAACGACTGACAGGGGTAGGCTACCGCCAATCGCCTTAGACAAAAGGAGCACGTCTGGCATAATTCCTGAGCGCTCAAAGGCGTACAGTGTTCCTGTACGTCCCCAGCCCGTCTGAATTTCATCGACTATTAAGGGGATATTGTGCTCACGGGTTACCCGTCGGATCTCTTGCAGCCAAGCTTCTGGTGCAGGAATCACCCCGCCTTCTCCCTGGATGATCTCCAAGATCATCCCCGCAGCTGGGGCCATCCCACTTTCAGGGTTAGCCAATATACTCTCAATATAGTGACTGCCCACACGATATCCCGCCTCACCACCTAGTCCGAAAGGACAACGGTAAGAATAAGGATAAGGTAGGAAATGAACATCTGGCATTAAACCCGCCACGGCTGCTTTGGGTCCAACGCTGCCCGTTAAGCTTAAGGCTCCATGGGTCATGCCGTGGTAGCCGCCCTGAAAAGACAGGATGCTGCGACGTCCCGTGGCTGTTTTAACCAGTTTCACCGCAGCTTCTACTGCATCTGCACCAGAAGGGCCGCAGAATTGAATTCGTGCGTTGCTGGCGAATTGGGACGGCAAGCTGGCAAACAATTCTTCGACAAATTGATCCTTAATCGGCGTTGTCAAATCAAGAGTGTGTAGAGGATGGTTCTCCTTCAGGGCTGATTGGATCGCATCATGCACAACTGGATGGTTATGTCCTAAAGCTAGGGTGCCAGCCCCGGCCAGACAATCGAAGTAAAGATAGCCATCGGCATCTTTGACATAAATTCCCTTAGCTTGGCTAATCGCAATAGGAATGCGGCGCGGATAGGTTCGAGCGTTAGATTCACGCTGAGCTTGACGGTTCAGATAGTGGTTTGAGTTGGGGCCAGGTAGACGTATTTCGCCAACACCAAGTGTCCCTTGTAAACCTTCAAAATCAGTAACCATAGAATCTGTCGAAGGGGGTTTTGGCATGGATTGAAAGCCTTGTTGATCAGGATTTTGCTTGCCGTTCACTTGATCGATCATCAGGGATCTACAATTTTTAAGAGCCAAACCCGATCACTTCATCAGAACTTTACAAGCCAGTCCAAGATTAGACAGCGAACAAGGGAGGCAGACAAACTTCAGGGAGTTAGGCTTAGCAACTGAGGCTGGAGCAATTTCTTAATGGTTAGCAGCAACTCTTGTTCATTATAAGGTTTAGAGAAATAGGCTTCTGCTCCCAAGGTCATTGCGAATCGACGGTGCTTATCTCCACTGCGGGAGGTGAGCATAACGACCGGCAGCTGTTTGAAGTCAGGATGCTCTTTGAGCCGAGTCAATAAGCCATAACCGTTGAGTCGAGGCATTTCGATGTCACAAATGACAATTTGCGCCCGCGAGCCCTCTAAAAGTTTTTCGAGGGCGTCTTGACCGTCTTTTGCTTGTTCTACTTGATAGCCAGCTTTCTCGAGGGTCAGGGCTAGAAAGCGGCGAACGTTAATAGAGTCGTCTACGACCAAAGCAACGCCTTTATGGAATTGAGGAGTCGAAGGAAGCGATTTATCTGATAGCTCCATCCGAGCTGGAGCCAATAAATTGTGTGCCAGGTTTTCGGAACTGGGCACTTGCTCGCGACTAGCTACCCAGTGCAGCAGCCCTGGAGCATCGACTAGAGGAACAACTCGACCATCTCCCAAAATCGTACAACCACTGAGTCCTAGAGGCATGACCATCGGTCCTTCGACTGGGCGAACAGAAACTTCCTGCTCTTCCAAACAGCAGTCTACCTCAATGCCGAGGAGCTGTTTGCCTTGACTAACAATTAATATTGCTGGAGCATTAATCATGGGTATAGCTTCAGTCTCTAACGGCTTATAAGGACGCTGCGACCTTAGGCAGCGACTAAGGTGAATAAGAGGTACTATCTTTCCTGACCAGTTGAGAACTTCCTGATCAAGAGTTGTTGAAATCTGTCCTAACTGCCGTAAAACGACTTCCTCAATTGTATCGGAGGGGAATGCTAACAGGATGCCATTACTCTCTACTAGGAGAACTCGCACAACCGACAGGATAAAGGGAACACTAATCGTAAATATTGTTCCTTGCCCTAGTTCTGTGTCAACTCTGATGTCTCCACGTACCTGCTTGAGGTTGGTACGGACAACGTCCATTCCCACACCTCGACCGGATAGATCAGTAACCTTATCCGCAGTACTAAAACCTGGTTCAAAAATAAGTTCTAGCAGCTCCTTCTCGCTAGCTGCAGCCAGTAAAGCCGCATCAAGTCCCAGTTTTTTAGCTCGCGCCCGAATTTTATTTAGATCAATGCCACTGCCGTCATCACTGACATTGATCAGGATCTGAGTACCCTGATAAGCGGCTTTAATTTCTATCACGCCCTGTTCTGGTTTGCCTTGAGCTTGACGAATCTTAGGCGTTTCAATTCCGTGATCAAGAGCGTTGCGCAGCAGATGGATGAGGGGATCTCTCAAGACCTCTAGGATAGTACGATCAATCAGAGTCTTGCTGCCAGAGATGTTTAGTTTGACATCCTTACCATACTGAAGAGAAATATCCCTTAGGATTCTAGGAAACTGACCTACTAGATCCGATAGCGGGCGCATCCGTGCTTGAGTTAGGCTGGTGTATAGCTGCTTGGTAGTCTGGTTGAGATCACGAGAGGTTTTGTTGGCTTCTTCAAGGCTAAGCTCAATATCACTAGCGATTTCTTGAAGCTGGACAATAGCTTCTACGATTTCCTGAGATAGAAGGTGTAAATCACCATAGCGATCCATCTCCAGGCTATCGAATCTGCCAGTGTTTCCCTTAAATCTGTCCCCGCTGCTCCACTCCAAAGAGGTTTTGCTCAGTGAAGCTAGCTTCTGTAGTAGTGCTTCAGCTTGTGAAATGTTAGTCTGGGCAGCAGCTTTGTCATAAGTGCTCCGCAAGCGGGCACTCGATTTTTCCAACATGCGCAGCCGATTTTTCAGAGCTTTGGTTAAGTTACGTGAGCGTCCTAGATACAAGTCTAGGCCACTGCGGTTAATAATCAGCTCGCCAAATAAATTGCTTAATTGATCAAGCTGTTTAATAGGGATCCGGATCGTACTCTCTGCCATGCCTTCCTGTTTTTTTTCGGCATGGAGAAGTGGTTTTGATTCCAGGTTGATCGCCAAGTCTAAAGACTGGGTATCAGTGTTCAAAAATTTTGTTTGTTCAAGAATAATAACAGGGTCAGAATTATCCTCGGTAGTTATTAAGAACTGATCTGGCTCAATTCGAT
Organism: Leptolyngbya sp. SOY_34_metabat_272; assembly: GCA_031399305.1. Taxonomy (GTDB): domain Bacteria; phylum Cyanobacteriota; class Cyanobacteriia; order FACHB-261; family FACHB-261; genus FACHB-261. The sequence goes on along the minus strand of JANNOU010000062.1, from coordinate 22,406 downwards.
CTAAATGGGGCGGCAGCGTGGAAGGTCTGATTGAACCAGTCAGCTCTAAATATTTGGGGAGTGCATCAATCTGACCTGTCAATACTAAAGCTCTCGATCGCCACCACTCTTGTAAAGCCAGACGAGCAATCTCTTCGACTCGTTCAGGTTCAGATTGCAAATGGCTGCAAACTGATTCACAGAAGCTTTCGAAGGAGTCGAGCTGTAACATTGTACCTAGATCACATAGCTCCTGAGCCAAAGTCGAGAGCTCTTCAGACAAACGAGGTTTTTGAGGAAGCGCCAGAATAGCTTCTAGGCGCTGCAAACATTCCTCTACTTCTGTTTCAAATAGCAGGGCTACTATATCTTGTTCTTCTTCCTGCACTAATGACTCTAATGTATCCTCATCGGGAGGTTCTCCGAGACGTTGATATAGTTGCTCAAAGACCGGATCTATATGAGTTTCTAGCCATAGTTCATCGACGACTGAACCTTGGTGATAGAGAGAAACCACTTGACGCAGGTGATCAATTGCAGATAGGAATAAATTTTCTAGTTCGACATCGATCTCGACAGAACGGTGTCGCGTTTTCAGAGCTTTGAAATAATCTTCCAAGCGGTGGGCAAGACGATTCAAAATAGGGAACTCCATCATTCCGGCACCACCTTTGATGGAATGAGTCGCCCGGAGTACGGTATCCATCTGTTTGGGATTAGTCTGGATGGTGGCCAATCTCAATACCAGTGACTCGATGTCATCCAAATGCTCTCGGGCTTCTTCTAAAAATTGAAGCCGGACTTTAAGTTCTTTATCTTGTTGCATTGCTTTATGCCTCACGCCAGGTTTGGTTTAGGCTAGAAGTCTCAGGCACGAGCATTAGATTTCTGATCGGTGCCACCCCGCTGCGTCTACTTGAATCATGACCCGATTATTTCTAACTTTCATGAACACCCTGATCCGGACAAATCTCAGGAGCCTGATTGAATCCGCGCTTCTGTATCAGCACTAATCTTGAACATACCTACAGATGACTGTAGCTGCTGTGCTGTCTCGACAGTTTGTTTTAGGGAAACAGAAATCTGGCGAGAGGAATCAGAAGTTTGTTCGGAGACCTTGGCAATTTCTTTCATCAGAGAGGAAACGATTTGAGCTGTTTTCGTTTGAGACACTGTAGCACTTGAAATCGATTGCACCAACTGATCAATCTGGTGGGACACTTTTAAAATCTGCTCTAAATTTTCCTTGGTATCTCCAACGAGATGAGTTCCTTCTACCACCTGAGCAGTCCCAATTTCCATCGCCTCAACGACGTCTCTAGTCTCTAGCTGGATATTTTCAACGATCTCTTCAATTTCTTTGGTAGCTGCGGCTGATTGAGCGGCTAGTGCCCCAACTTCTTCAGCAACCACTGCAAATCCCCGCCCCTCTTCACCGGCTCTAGCTGCCTCGATACCAGCATTGATAGCCAACAAGTTGGTTTGTAGAGCAATTTGGTTAATTAGGGAAATAATCTTAGAAATCTGTTGCGATGATTCCCCCAATCGCTTCACCTTTTTAGCGGTTTCTGCAACTGTCTCCCGCAAGCTTAAAATACTTTGTACGGTGCGATCTATGGCTTTGCCTCCAACTTCTGCAGTGGTCGAGGCAACCCGAGCAACTTCAGCAGCCTGACGCGCACTCTCTGCAACCTCTTGAATTGAAAGCGCCATTTTCTCCACTGAATCAAGCGTACGAGTGATCTCTACAGCTTGTCCGAGCGCTTCATCTGCAAGCTGGCGAGCGGCACCTTCATTTTCTCCCAGGGAAACATTGACCTGAGCGGCAGACCTTTTCACCTGAATTACAATGCGTCTCAGGCTTTCGACAACGGCGTTGAAAAAGTCAGCGACTGTGCCAATTTCACCCTCTGTGACATTGGCATAGACCGTCAGATCGCCTCTCGATGCCCCCTCAATATCGCTGAGTAGGTCTACCAACTGATTCTGCAGATCATCGTTCTGGGCCGTAATGCTCGCCTCTTGCTGCTGGAGTCTTCCAAGGTTGGATTCAATACTGGCAGCCATCTCATTTAATTCTCGAAAGAGAATTCCAATCTCATCTTGACGCTTGGTGATTCCTAGTCTGACCCCTGGTTCTCCAGAACCGATGCGTTGAGCAAAGCTAGCCAAACGCCTGAGAGGACGCGAGAAAGAGTTGGCTACAGGAATAATGATCAGACTGGCCAACAGTAGAACGCCGCCCCCAATGATGTAGCCAGTCAATTGTTGCCGGGTCAGATAACTTTCCACCTCGGCTAGAGATTGACCGACGAAAGCAATTCCTACCGGCTTGGCTTGGCTGGGATTTAGCTCCTTTTGATGATCGTATAAAGGTCTGGCAAACGTCAGGTACTGCTTTCCAAGGATGTTGGTCTGCCGCATAGACTCTTGACCTTGATTGAGAGCATCTGCCGCTATCTCTTGAGAAGCTTGTGTTCCAATGGTTCGAGTTTTTCCATCAGCATTGAGGATATTGGTATTAATCCGTCGATCCTGCGCAAACACACTAACAATTGGCACATTATAATCCTGTGCAAATTGGTCGACCAACCCATAGTTCTTGTTGAGAACTGTGCCAACAATCACAGTTCCTACCAGTTGATCGTTGATTTTAATGGGATAAACAGCCATACCCACCAGGCCTGCCCTCCCTTGATCAAGGTTGTAAGTCTCGGTAGGGGACGGTTGATTGGATCCAGGCGAGCCTTGAGCAGGTTGGGCTTCCAAATCGATTTGAGCCTGCTTCTCCAGGCCCAAGCGTTGCAACACATCTCCCTTAATCAGCTCTACGCCATCCAAAGAGCGTCCGGTTTTTAGGGCGTTTTCTACAATTGGGATATCACCCAGCTCAATTCCTATGGGTAGAGACACCGGCTGGTATTGTTGCTCGGAGGATTCTTTGTTATCTTCGGGCAGAGGAGGATTGGTATAGAAGTTTGGCGCAAGGACTCGAATGTCCTGGACAATGGTTCTACCCTGAGCATCTGTCAAAATTTGAAAATTTTTGTTGGATTCAGCATCTGAACCGTTTTTGATGGTGACCAAGTTTTGCAGTAATGTCCGACGTTGTAAGACTTGGACCGGATCGCTCAGGTTGACCTGACTTGCCTGCACAAACGTAGCAAGGCTCTCTGCCTTGGTCAGACTATCTGTTTGCGTCCAAAGTACATATTCATCGGTAAAAGTTGATCCTTGCTGCTGCAGAGTTCCTTGTAAGGCGTCCAGTAAATATTCTTTGTCAGCAGCAACGATCGTTTGAGTCACAACGACAACAGGAACAGCTGCTACAGTGATCAATAAAGTAATCAGCTTCCACTGGATACTGAGTTTTCTCCAGCCTTGGAAGGGCAGTTGCAAGAAAGCAGAACTCAACTTGGATGTTGGCTCTGGACGCGGCGGATGAGTTCCGATCTGCAATAGCAGATCGGTATCTGTTAATGCCTGTAGTGGGGCTGGTTTTGAGGCATTCTTCTGACTGGTCTCATTCTGTGCAATGTTTTCTAATTTTGCCAGTGAAGTACGAGCCAGGTTAGTCAGCTTCGGATCGTCAGTCAATTTGAGCGCTTGCTGGAACTGAGCCTTGGCCTCATTAGCATGACCTGCCTCACGGCAGGCAATACCCAGCCAAATTCGGATCTGCGCAATTTTGGGATTCTCAAATACAAGCTCTGAGAACTGGCGCATTGCTTCTTCATACTGGCCCTGCTGGTAGGCTCGCCGTGCTTGCTCAAACTGAATTGACATGGAGTAAATTCCTTAGACTGGTAGGCCTACAAAAGCTCAGAAGCTAAACTAGAAACACTAACTGCCGTGCAAAACAGATGAACGCATAATGATTTCAGGATCTAGCATGAGCAATGCGTTGGCCTGTTGAAAAACACACCCCTGCACATAGGAAGCAAGACCTGCTCTCAGCGACGGAGGTGGAGGCTGGATACAATCAGGGGTCAGGCGTATGACCCCTTGAATGCTTCCAACCACCAAACCCAACAAGACTTCACCAACGCTAATAACTGCCACGTTATACTGATGAGTGTTAGCATCAAGAGACTGTAGCTGCAGCATCTGAGCTAGATCAACTGCCCACAATACCCGGCTACGTCGGTTGAGCAGCCCTAGAACAAATACAGGCATGTTAGGGATCAAGGCGATGAGTTGGGGTGGCACAACAAAAACTTCTTGCGTATGTCTCATGGGCAGAATGGCAAGTGTTTGTTGATCTAGATAAAATTTGAGGTAGGTGTCGTCTGAGCTCGGCGAGGTCTGGTCCTGTTGAGGTGCGAGAACTCGATTCTGAGGTACAATTGCTAGACTATGCATGAGTCTAAATTACGGACTGGACGGCCCGCACTAGCTGTTCTTGAGTAAAAGGTTTGGTGATATAGATATCAGCCCCCTGCTTAATTCCCCACAGACGATCCACGCGCTTATCTTTGGACGTACAAATAATAACGGGTAATCTTTCGGTGGTCGGATTGCTCTTGAGATTACGGCATAACTCAAAGCCATTCATTCCCGGCATTACCACATCAGTGATGACAACGTCAGGCTTTTTCGTGGCAGCTTTGTACAGAGCTTCCTTGGCATTTGAAGCGTTGATAACGGTGTAGCCCTTCTCTCGTAGATAGTCACCCATCAGTTCTAAATGAGATGGGTTGTCTTCGACAACTAGGATTTTGCTCACGAGTCAGTTCCTTGAGAAAAATCACCGCCCAGCTCACTTCTGCTAGTGCTGAGTTGGTAGAGCGATGTACTTAAATATTGTCTTCAGCAGCTGCGCTTGTGTGAAAGGCTTTGTCAAGTAATCAGATGCACCCACAAGTTTGGCTTTGGCCCTGTCTATGATTCCGCTGTTGCCGGTCACCATGATGATGGGTATGTGCGCGAATAAAGGGTGCTTTCGCAAGGTACGGCACAGTTCATATCCGTTGAGATGAGGCATGGAAATATCCATCAACACCAATGCTGGTTTTTCGCGCACTAAAGCCAGAGGAGCCTTGATTGGATCAGTTAAGCTCAGCACCCGATAGCCCATCGTTTCCAGCATGAGCTGGATTTTGTTTTGGTGCGCCAGGCTATCGTCAATGCAGGCAATTGTGGGAAGGCAAGGATCGCTAGGAGGTGCAAAGGCAAAGGGCTTCATCTCAATCACCCCCACGCGGACTAGCTTGGCCAACACCGTTGCCGCTTGTATGAGGCTGGTGTCTAACCGTCGGGCTAGATCGTAGAGACAGGGTTGATCTTCTAGAGCCTGCAGTAGTGTGTATTGAGTATTGGGTCCTTGAAGCTGATTGAGTTGGTTTTCAAAGTGCCGAACCAATTTTTCTCGAGCGACCAAACAAGCCCGTTGAAAGGGAGAGGTAATTTGAGGTTTCAGCCGCTTCCAAATTTCCACCTGAGGGCGGAGTGAAACCAGGGAATCCTTCAAGGGCACAGACAGCAAAATAGGGTCTAAGCCGATAATTCTGTTAAATAGGATGCTAGATTCATGCAAGGTCAGGATGTGAATCAAGGCTTCTTGGGTTAGTAAATAGACTAGCCTGCGCAGTTGGGCCAGTTCTAGAATGTTCGCTTGCCAGAGCTGGTGTAAAAACTTGTAATCCAGTTGAGTGAAAGTAACCGGCAGTTGTTCTGAGAGCTGAGGAGCAGCACGTCGTAGCATATAGGCGAGCCGTTCACGCTGCCCAATTAGACTGCTAGCAAAGTGGATCTGACCGTCTCCAATATGGACACACCACGAAACAGAAGAATGATCGATCTCTTGAAATATCAAGCGACCGGAAGCTTTTCGATCAATAGCGCTCCGCAGAACTTGTAAAGGGACAGCAACTACGCTTGAACGCTGAGAAGGTGATTCGACCTTAATCGAGGCTGAAACAGAGGCTTGCTCCGGGGTGTTGAGCGTAGCGTCCATTCTCTTGTTTCCCCTTTTGACATGACTACTGAATCCGTATCAGCAGTTGCACCCTAGCTTGTAAAAATCGCGACTCGCAGACTCTGGCTGCCGCAGCTCTCAAAGTCAATTTCCGATACTCGAATCAAAAACAAGACGAGTATCCGAACAGACGCTTATCTTATCATTATGTAGGAGATAACTTGTTTCGGCAAGGACTTCATCAAAATTTCATGAACTTCTGCATGAATCCAAAGCTTACTGGGTGTGTATCAAGAGCCGCAACAGACAGTAAAAAATACTCGGCTCTCCGGTGAGATTTGCGACTCATAGGCTGGGTTAATAAATCTAGCCAACACTCTGAAACTTGGCTTTCAAGTGATTGCTAATTGATAAGCATGCTCCCATTTATGAATAAAATCCCCTGAGTGTTCTTATAAATTCTGGGCCGGTCAAGATCCAAGCCTAGTGGGCCAAACCTTGATCGTATTGTCCCAACTGCTGCTAATCAAGGTCTGGCCGTCGGGACTGAACTTGACAGCCAAGACCCAATCCGAATGTCCTGAGAGCGTGCGCTGCAATGCGCCAGTGCTGAAATTCCACAGTTTGATCGTGCCGTCTACACTGCCAGTGGCCAGGGTTCGACCCTCGGGGCTGATCGCCACGGAAACCACGCGGTCTGAGTGACCAGCCAGGGTGCGCAGCCGTGCTCCAGTCCGCAAATCCCAGATCTTGATGCTCTTGTCCCAGCTGCCGCTGACCAGCCGCTGACCATCGGGGCTGATCGCCAACGACCGCACCGGGCCTGAGTGCCCAGTTAGGGTGTGCAGCAGTTCCCCAGTGCCCAGACGCCAGAGCTTGATCGTATGGTCGCGGCTGCCACTCGCCAAAGTCTGGCCATCGGGGCTAATGGCGACCGTAAAAATCCAGTCGGAATGCCCAGTCAGCGTGTGCCTGAGCTGACCACTGGGCAAGTGCCAAAGTTTAACCGTTTGGTCCGTGCTGCCGCTGGCCAAGGTTTGCCCGTCGGGGCTGGCCGCCAGGGACCAAACCGAATCCGCATGTCCGGTGAGCGTGCGCAACAGGGTGCCGGTGTTTAAATCCCAGCAGTTAATGCTCCGATAGCCGCTGCCGATCACCGTCTGCCCATCTGGGTGAATGATCACCGTGCGCACGGTGTCCGACAGCCCGACCAAGCTGCGCCGTGGCTGGCCAGTGCTCACATCCCAGAGCTTGATTTGATGATCCGCACCGCCACTCACCAGCGTGCGCCCATCCGGACTGATATCCGTGGACCAGACCGAATCTGTATGTCTGGCCAGGGTTTTCCCCAAAGCGCCCACTGGGGGCGGCGGGCTGTCTAGCACGGGTTGAGGCAGGCTCTGCTCGACGCCAGGGTCGCTGACGGTCCAAGGAATTTCCCGCTCCGACCGCAGAAAATAGTAGGTCCCAGCCGTTAGGGCCAGAACCGCTGCGATGCCGACCCCTGTGCCAAGCCGCAGCAACGACGGGTTGGCAGCGCTAGAAATCGCAGCCTGGCCTGGCCAGCGGGGACGGCCCGAGGGCTGGAGCGTCAAGGCGGCCGGGGTGTTCTGTGCCGTGTTCTGCGCCAAGGGCCGGTTGACGCGGCTCAGCGCAGCGGCATAGAGCGGCGACGCCGCAGATCGGGCAGGGGTGCGGTCAGGCGCGAACGCCTGAAGCGCTTGCAGAGGATCGGTCGCCGTCTGATAGCGGTCTTTGAAGTGGTAGCGGACCATCTGGTCGAGCACCGAGGCGAGCGGGTCGCTGACTCGAGCCTGATCGCGCCACAGGAATTCGCCAGTCTCAGGGTCTTCTGGCAAGTCGAGCGGATTGAGCCCGGTCAGCGCCTGGATGCCGATCACGCCCAGCGCATACAGGTCACTATTGGGACGCGGCCTGCCCTTGCTTTGCTCGGTGGCCATGTAGCCTTGGGTGCCAATGGCAATCGTGTCGGTGACTGGCCCCCGAGTGGCCCCCAGTTGCGTCTGGATTTGCTTGACCGCGCCGAAATCAATCAGGACCCACTGCTCATCCTGCCGCCGCCGGATCAAGTTGCTGGGTTTGATATCGCGATGGATCACACCGTGGCTATGGACAAACGCCAAAATGCTCAACACCTCCTGCAGCAGTCGATGCACCTGACGTTCGGACCAGCGCTGGCCGGGGGGTAATTCCTTGAGTAGAGTCTGTCCTTGAATGAACGCTTGCACCAAATAGAACTCTTGATTTTCCTCGAAGTAGGCCAAAAGCTGAGGAATCTGGTCGTGGCTGCCCAGTTTCTCTAGGGTTTCGGCCTCGCTGGTAAACAGACGCCTGGCCGTTCGCAGAAATCTAGCGTCTTTGCGCAAGGGTTTGAGGTGTTTGACCACGCAAATCGGGTGACCCGGTCGGCGGGTATCGCGGGCCAGATAAGTTTGGCTAAACCCGCCTCGGCCTAGGACCTGAGCGACTTGATAGCGCCCGTCCAGCAATTTTCCCAACATTGTGCGAGTCATCTGAAGCCATGCCCCCCCCAATCTCTCAACTCCCAGCTGGGGTTGAGACCAGTTGCGCTGGTATCATTCATCCACTCCACTCTCCTTGATCAGCTGCTTGGGCAGGCTAACGGTTGTCTGGACACCCGTCTGTAAACTGAAGTGGCCGCTAGGCTGACTTGCGGGTTTGTACGGAACTCTTCTCTGCTTCTTCATGAAATCCGCCCAGGAACCGGGTGATATCACGCACGGTTGGGCTGTATCCGCCAATCTGTAACAGAACTTCACATTGCACCGCTATTGCACGGGTCAACTCGCCAGTGCTGCGAGAGCCGCTCCAGCTCACTGCTCGGCTCTGGCCGCTCGAAGCCGCAACCGCGCTGCTCCAGCCCCAAAGCCCCGAGTTCAGAGGCAGAAGCGTTGAGCTTCGGGGACGAGTCGCCAAGTTCTGGGGGCGAAGCTCCGAGTTCCAGGGCAGAAACTCCGTGCTCTGAGCAGCAACCCTAGAGCTTGGCGACACCATGACCAAGCTGAGGAGTCGAAGCCCCGAGCGCCAAGCCCCACCGATCTGCCGTGGCAAGATTGGGGAGGTTGATAGTAACGAGACTGACGGCCTGAGCCTTGCGCAACTACACCCCGCTTGAAGCCAAATATCGGCGGATCCAGCAGGAGTTGCTTTTGGGCGTTGTGGGCTTATGCGGTGTCATGGTCATCGGCACCGTCGGCTATCAACTGATTGAGCGCTGGTCTGTGCTCGACGCGCTGTACATGACTGTGATCACCATGGCCAGCGTTGGCTTTATGGAAGTTCACCCCTTGAGTAGCGCTGGGCGGCTATTCACGATTGTGCTAATCCTGCTGAGTTTGGTCAGCATCGGCTACATCGTGAACCGGTTTACGGAAGCGGTGATCCAGGGCTACTTTCAAGAGGGCATCCGCTTGAGGGAGCAGCGTCGTTTGTTGGAAGCACTCAGCGGGCACTACATCGTCTGTGGCTTTGGCCGCACCGGTCGCCAAGTCAGCCTGGAATTCGAGGCCGAAGGCGTGCCATTTTTGGTGGTGGAAGCCTCGCCGGAGCTGGTGCGCGGGGCCCAGCAGTTGGGCTACATCGCCCTGCAAGGCGACGCCACCCTCGACCAGACCTTAGAAGCCGCCCGCATTGAGCAGGCTGCTTGCATCGTCTGCACCCTGCCCTCCGACGCCGACAACCTCTACGTGCTCTTGTCAGCCAAGAACCTCAACCCGACCATGCGCACGATCGCCCGCGCCAACTCCCCCGAAGCGCTCAAAAAACTCAAGCAGGGCGGCGCTGACGCCGTGGTCTCCCCCTACATCACCGGCGGTCGTCGCATGGCGGCCGCCGCGCTGCGCCCCCAGGTCATGGACTTCATCGACGGCGTGATCTCCAGCAGCAACCGGGCCTTCTACATTGAGGAGTTTCGTCTGGACATCGCCACCTGCCCGGTGGTCGGCCAGACCTTGCAGCAAACCCAGTTACGCTCGCGCACCGGGGCGCTGGTCCTGGCGATTCGCAGCACTGACGGCACCTTGCTCACCGGCCCCACCGCCGACACCGAACTCGCCAACGGCGACCTATTGATCTGCATGGGCACCGCCGACCAACTGCGCGCCCTCAACAAAATCCTCAGCCCCGTGACCTCCGTGCCTCGGGTTCCCAACAAGAACCGCAGTTGGTCTGATTAGCCAGATCCCTAAATCCGATAGCTGAGGCTGAAATAAACGCCCGCGTCTTGCAGATTCTGGCCGCGATCGTTCAAGCTCACCAGCGGCACCCCATAGTCCAGCCGCAGGCTCACCCCCCGAATCGGCTGCCAAATCAGCCCCAAGCCCACACTGGCCAGGAAGGTTTGCGACGGCAAGGCATTGGGATTGTCGCTGTCGTTCCACACCGCCCCGGCCTCCGCGAAGGGGGCAATTTGCAAGACCGGCAGACCACCCGCGTCTCTGACCACCGTGATCCGGTCTTCGAGCGACAGACGAAAGCCATTGTCGCCCGCCCGCAGATTCTGCCGATAGCCCCGCACTGACTGGCCGCCGCCAATGGCGAACTGCTGCGAGGGCAGCAAACTATCCGGCGTCCACTGCAGATCCGCCTGGGCAATCAGCACCTGGTTCTGCCCCAGCAACTGCACTCGCTGCACCTGCCCCAGCCAGCTGAAAAACTGCCCATCCGGCTGCCCGCCCGAGCGCACCGTTGCGCCAAACCAGCCGGTGCCCAGGCTGAACTGGGAGCGCACGGCCCACGCGCCGCGTACATCGCGCCGCACATACTCCTGCCCAAACTGCAGCACGCGCGTGCGGCTGTCGAGATCGCTCAGCGGGATGTCCTCTGAGATCAAGGTCTGCCCGTTCTGCAGGCTGAATCCCAGCGACAGCGCCAGCTCCTGACGAGGGGTGCGAAACAAGGGCTGCCGGTAGCTCAGCTCATACAGGTCCGCCCGACCCCGAAAGCCGAACGCCTGGAACGGCTCCTGTACGATTTGGGAGCGGTTGGGAGCCAGGCGCAGCTGCACCGTGCCGTTGAGACTATTCACCGGCAGCCGATAGCTGAAGTCGAACGCGTCCGAACCCTCCGGCACCGAGAAAAAGTACGACGCCGCCAGCTCATCGCCGCGCCCAGTGAGGTTGCGGTAGAGCAGATCAAGACCAATGCGCTCAGAGCCAATGCTGGGCGGCGAGTAATTGTCAAAACTGAGACCCGCTTGCAGCGGCTTGGCCTCGCTGACCCGAACCGTGAGAATGCTCTGGCCGAGCTGTGTACCCGCCCGCAGACTGGCCTCAATGTTCTCGAACAGCGGATCCAGGCGCAACAGCCGCAGCTGGTCTTCGAGCTTGGCGCTGCTGAGCGGCACCGTCGCCCCGCGCTGGATGCGAGAGCGAATGTAGCTGGGATTGAGCCGACGGCTGCCCTCGACCTCGATCTGCTCCAAGCGACCCTCAACCACCTGAATTACCACCGTGCCCTCGGCGATCGGCTGGTCGAGCAGCAGGGCACGGGAGGTAATAAAGCCATTGTTGAGATAGAGCTGGGTGACCGCATCTGCAACCGCTTGCAGCTCCTGAACCGAGAGTTCGCGACCTTCAAAGGGCTGAGTGAGCGGGTTCAGCTGTGCCGGACCGAAGACAGTGCTGCCCCGGACCTCAAGCTTGCGCACCAGCACGGTGGCCGAGCTGGGTGAGGGCTCGGGCGCAAGCGAGGGCTGGGGCGTCGGCAGATCGGTAGAGGGCGGCTCGGCAGGCGTCGGCAGGGGACTGGGTTGGAGGAAGCGGTCGTTCGGGGCAGTCGGCGGCTGGGTCAGCGGCGCGGGCGAAACCTGCGCCACACGGAACCCTGGCTCAGCGGTGCGGGCGCTGGAGACGTGTGGCGAAGCTTCAGCCGCAAACAATTCCGGTCGTGCAACCGGCGCAACCGAGGCAACTTCTTCAATCGCGCACGCAGCCAGCGCAACCGGTTTCAGCGATTGCGCTGGCTGGACCGGCGATGATGATTCGGCAAGGGCAAAGCATTCAGTCGCCAGAGCTGGGTAGAGCATCGTGAACCCTTGATCTTCACCAGACAGCCTTGATGTCTGCAATGGCCTCGAATCCTGGCTGCCCGCTAAAGTCTAGAAAGATATTCCCTCATACGCTGGACTGCCCTCAGATCAGGACAGAATCTCTGCCGATCTGCCCTGCAATTCGGGGCTTTTTGCTAATCCTCAAAAAGTACCCGACTAGGGTATTGCAACCGCAACTCAAGCCTGCTAAATCAAGCTTCTTAGACCCAGAACTGAACCAGCTTTTAAGGCGCTTCTCTTGCGCCGAAAGCCGAAGTAAAATGCCAGGCCTAAGGTGTCCTAATCTGAGAATGTGAGACTTTAAAAAGATGTTGAGTTCGATTTGTGCAGCGCTCGAAGCCTCTTTGGCCCTGACCGAAGAATTTGCCTGTCGCCATGAAATTTGGTTGGACCGCGCGCGTTATCGCCTCTACACGGTCCAGGACACACCGGGGCTGGGCCTGATTGTCAGTGACGCGGTCGATTTGTGGACACCCCTGGGGCTAGTGCGCTCAATCGTGGATCAACATCTGGCCGGGCGGCGAGAGCAGCGCTACGTGCTGCTCTCGCCTGCGGTCCCCGATGACCGGCGATTGAACTACCTCAGCCAGTTTTACGCGCACTTGCTCGACCCCCTAGATCCCTGGTCGCTCACCTGCCTGAGCCTGGACGCCAGTCCAACTCAGATTCAGACGGCCCAGCCGCCGCCGTTGGATCCACCCGAGTTGCCCCGCCAGTTGGAGGGCGCGGGCCTACTGCAGGACCTGGCGATCCAAGACGCGCAGGGGCGGCTGTTCTGGACCTTGGACGCGGTGGATCTGTCGGGGGATCAGCCGCTGTTCACCGGCCTAGTGCGCGAGGCGGAGGTAGGCTGCCTGGCCGCACTGGGTCGGCTGGCCGCTGTGGAGTGGGCGATGGCCCAGTTTTCGCAGGCGATGCCGGGCGACCGGAAACTCTATGGCACGGGCGGACGGTTGCAGGTCGGCCACAGCGGCGCGGCGCGGGCCTTGCGCTTCGCCAACAATGCTCACTGGCAACTGCCGGTGGTCCGCTTGTTATAGAGTGAAAAATTGGACCCTCTGAGAACCCTAGCCTGTGCAGAATCCCAATCTCTCGACCGCTAGCCCAGCCATCGCCCAGCCGCGCGTGATTCAGCACCGGGGAGCCGTGCTCTGGTTCACCGGCCTATCTGGAGCGGGCAAGTCCACGGTATCAGAGCGGCTTTACGACCTGCTTCAAGCCCTGAGCTGCCCCCATGTCGAGCTGCTTGATGGCGACGTGGTACGCACCCACCTCAGCAAGGGACTGGGGTTCAGCAAAGAAGATCGCGACACCAACATTCGCCGCATTGGCTTTGTCTGCGAACTGCTGGCCCGCCACGGGGTCCTCGCCATGACCGCCGCGATTTCGCCCTACCGGGCAGTGCGCGAGGAACTCAAAACCCAGATCCCCAACTTCATCGAGATCTTCGTCGATGCGCCCCTAGAAGAATGCATCCGCCGCGATGTCAAAGGGCTCTACCAAAAGGCCATTACAGGCGAGATCGCCAACTTCACCGGCATCTCTGACCCCTACGAACCACCCCTTAACCCGGCCCTCACCCTGCACACTCGCGATGAGACCGTGGACGAGTCGGCCAACCGCGTTTTGCACTACCTATTCGACCACGGCTATCTGTCTAACGCAGCCTAACGCAGCCTAACGCAGCCGCTTGAGCACGGCTAACAGTTCGCTGTTCTCGCGCTTGAACAGGGGCAGCAGTTCGACGTGCTTATACTGCACAATACCCTGGCGGTCGACGATGAAATAGGCGCGGGCCGTACCGAGCAAGCTGGAGACGCCGTAGAGCTTGCTGACCGTCTGCTGCGAGTCGCTCAGCAAGGGAAACTCCAGCTTGAGTTTGCGGGCAAACTCGCCATGCTTGTCTAGCGGGTCTGGGCTGATGCCCAAGATTTCGGTGCCCGTCTCGCGAAACTTGCTCCAGTCTTCGCGAAAACATGCCATCTCGCTGGTGCACACCGGCGTAAAGTCACCGGGGTAAAAGGCGAGCAACACATGGGTCTTACCCTGGTAGCGGCTGAGTGTGATCTCCCCCTGCTCGCTGGGCAATGTAAAATCCGGCGCTGGCTGGCCCACTTTGACAGTCATGCCTGCAACCCCTCAGTCAGTGACAGATGTATGGTTCAGAAATATTGTAAAGCGCTCACTTTTGCTTAAAGGGCAGATCGGCGTTGATCGCCGCCACTTCCTGCGCCTCCAGCTGATTGGCTTCTAGTAGGTAGGGCTTGAGGATCTGGTTGAGGCGGGCGTTGTAGAGGCGATGCAGGCTGGTGTTGGTCACCGCCGGGAAGCCACGACGCTTTTTGTGCTGCCCTCCGGCTCCGGGGTCAAAATCGCGAACCCCCTGGGCAATGGCATGTTCAATCGGTGCGTAGTAGCAGGCTTCAAAGTGCAGGCTATCGATTTCCTGGTGGCAGCCCCAGTAGCGCCCGTAGAGCTGATCGCCCTTGCGGATGCAAAAGGACATGGCAACCGGATCGCAGCCCGGTCGCTCCAGCTCCGATGCGGCCACGAACACCACCCGATGCTGGTAATTCTGGTGCAGCAGCTCAAAAAAGCGCTGGGTCAGGTACTTGCTGCCCCACATGAACTTGTCGCAGGTGCCGCTGTAAAAGTCGTACATCAGCGTAAACAGGCGCGGCGGGATCGCTTCGCCGCTGTAGACCTGGATCTCTAGCCCAGCCTGGGTCACGGCTTTGCGCTCGCGCTTGATGTTGCGCCGCTGGTTAGCGTTGAACTCGCCCAGATAGTCGTCAAAGCTTTGATAGTCGCGGTTCTGCCACTGGTAGCTGTGGTGGTTCCAGGCCAGATAGCCGTGGGCTTCGACCAGCGGCTGCCAGTCTGGGTCGACAAACAGGAAGTGGCAGCCGGAGAGGCTATTGCGCTCGCAAAAGTGGTCGATTTCGCGCAACATCAGCGCGGTCAGCGCTGCTTCGTCCTGGTCGGGGTCGATCAGAAAGCGATAGCCCACCGCTGGGGTAAACGGGGTCATGCCCAACAGCTTGGGATAGTAATTGACCCCTAGACGGTAGGCCAGGTCGGCCCACTGATGGTCGAACACAAACTCACCGTAGCTGTGGCCTTTGACGTAGAGCGGCGCGGCGGCGACTAGGCGCTGGTCTTGCCAGACCAGCAAGTGGTTGGGCAGCCAGCCGGTGTGGGCGGTGGCGCTGCCCGAGTGCTCGACATTCCACAGCCAGTCCCATTCCAGGAATGGGGTCTTGAGCGGCTCGGCTAGGGCGTTCCAGTGGTCGCGGGGTGCTTGCGCGATGTCGTTGGCCCAGGTCAGTGCGTAACGGGTCCGGGTCTGTTCAGCCATCGGAAGCAGCGTGGAGTTCCCCCCCAGTTTATACTTCGTAACCTGATTGGCTAATCTGCCTCCAGCGCTGCCGCCACTAGCCCCATCGCCACCACCGGGGCCGTGACCGCCCGCAATACCCGCGCCCCCAGCGAGACCGGCTGAAAGCCAGCCGCCTGAGCACTCTGCTGCTCGGCCTCGGTCCAACCGCCCTCTGGGCCAGTCGCGAGCAGGATGGCTGTCTCCGCCCCTCGCAGCCTTGCCAGTGTCAATAACCCCGGCGGCTGACCTCGGGCGACGCACAGATATTGGCGCGTTTCTGGGCTGCTGAGGCGTAGCAGGTCTGGGAAAGGCAAAGGCTCGGCGACCTCGGGGACCAAGCTGCGCTCGGCCTGTTCGGTGGCTTCTTGGGCGATGCGTCGCCAGCGCGCTAGGCGGCCAGAACTGGGCTGCATCAGGGTCCGCGCCGAAAGCACGGGCAGGATGCGGGCGGCTCCCAGTTCGGTCAGTTGACGCACGACTTCATCGAAGCCGCTGCCTTTGGGCAAGGCGACGGCCACGCTCACGCTCACCGGCAGCTCGCTGTGGTGTGGCATCACTTCTAGCAGGCAGGCAGAGTCTAGGCCGTTGGCTAGCTGCGCTCGCCACCAGTGGCCGCGCCCGTCCATGACCACGAATTGCTCACCGGCCACTAGCCGCAGCACTCGTCCCAGGTAATGCTGCTGGGCTGATGTCAGCTGGACTCGGTTGTCCTGGATCTGTTCAGGGGCAACGACCAGCCGTTGCAATGCCCGTTCTGCGCCCATGTCTGAGCCCATATCTGAGTTGGTTCAGTACCGCCGCAGCACCCAGACGGCTCCGGTGACCCCGGTGGCCACGGTGACCACCAGCAGTAGGAGCAGGATCATGCCAGGCAGGCTCACCAGCAGCCCCGCTCCCCGCAGAATCCAAAACAGGGTAGTCAACCCCAGCGAAAACAGACCGACATACAGCAAGACCATGCCAACATCCAGCGAGCGGCGACTCATCGCGACCTCAAAGCAACGCCTGTCTCCTTATGCTAGCGAAGCAGCCTCTCCTGATGACTGCCAAACCTTCTTTGTTGAGCCTGATCTAGTTTTTCTCCCCTCTACCAAACTGAGCGCACTCGCATGAAGCCTTTGTTAGTTCAACTACCAAACGGGCTGAAAATCTTTGGCCTGAACCAGATCGAGCTAGGCTTCTTGTACCGTGAAATTTTTGAGCGAAAAGTCTACTTCAAGCACGGTATCACGCTTCAACAAGGGCACTGTGTGTTTGATGTCGGGGCCAATGTCGGTCTTTTTTCGCTCTTGGTGACTGACCAGGTCAAAGATCTCAATCTCTACGCATTTGAACCGATTCCTGAGATCTTTCAGGTTTTGCAGCTGAATCAGGCCGCGCATTTTCCCAAGGCACAGTTATTGAATTGTGGACTTTCGCAAGTGGCCAAAACAGCAACTCTGATCTATTATCCCAACTGCTCCGGCTGGTCCACTCTGTACCCAGACGAGCAGCAAGTCCGAGAGTCTTTATATGCCTATGCCAAGCACTCCAAGCAGGGACTGCTCACAACCACCCTGGCTAAAATCCTGCCTGGAGTGCATCGATCTATTTTTGATCAAATTGCCAACCGCCTGTTCGGTGGCCGACAGCCGGTCAGCTGTCCGTTGCAAACGCTTTCGCAGGTGATTGCTGAGCAACGCGTGAGTCAAATCGACCTGCTGAAAATCGACGTTGAAGGCAGCGAACTCGATGTGTTGCTGGGGATCCAGACCGCTGATTGGCCCAAGATTCGACAAATTGTCCTAGAGGTTCAAGCTGGTCACAACCGGCTAGAGCGCATCGTTTCTCTGTTGAGCGCTCAGGGATTCCAGGTCAGGGTCGAACAGGAGCCAGAATTGCGCAATACCGGCTACTACCAGATCTACGCCAGGCGCTCGCCCAGTGAGGCTGGCATCTAGATTGATCACAGAGTTTGTAGGAAAACGAGGCAAGGACTGGATCGGCAAGTCGAGCCAAGCACTGCACTCGGAACCCGGCGCTCAGAACTCGGGCCTCGGAGCAAAATACTCGGAAGCCGGAGCCCCGAACTTGGAGTGCCGAGCAAAATGCTTGGAAGCCAGAGCCCGGGACTCGGAACTCGGAGCCCTGGGCTCGACCTGCCAAGCCCAGGGCTCTGCAGCTGCAGAAAATTGCTCGGCGGCTCAAGCGCTGGGCCGGGCGAGCAGGGCAGCTCGCGCTTCCTCACGGTCGTCGAAGTGAATTTTGGTTGTGCCCAGAATCTGGTAATCCTCGTGGCCCTTACCGGCGACCACCACGCCATCGCCGGGCCGAGCCGCCTGGATTGCCTGCTGGATCGCCCGCCGCCGATCAACCTCCACCACAGGCTTCACCGAGGCCGGGATGCCTGCCAGGATCTCCTGCAAAATGCGCGGCGGCTCTTCGGTGCGCGGATTATCAGAGGTGACATAGACCCGATCGCTCAGGCGCGCGGCGATCTCGCCCATGCGCGGGCGCTTGGTACGGTCCCGGTCGCCACCACAGCCGAACACGCAGATCAGGTCGCCCGCAATGAAGGGGCGCGTGGCCCGCAGCAAATTCTCTAGGCTATCGGGGGTGTGGGCGTAGTCCACGATCACAGTGATCGCCTCCTGGCCCGGCACGCCCACCCGCTCCATCCGCCCCGGCACGCCACCGAAAGCAGGCAGCGCCTGGGCAATGGTCTCCAGACTGACCCCCAGATGCAGGGCCGCACCGACCGCAGCCAAGACATTGGCGACATTGAACTGACCCACCAGCGGCGAGCGCAGCGGCACGACCCCCATCGGCGTGTGCAAAGTTCCGGTCACGCCCTCGGGGCCGTAGGTCAGGTTCTGGGTCCAGAGGTCCGCAGGCTGGCGGGTGCTGTAGGTCCAGCAGCGGGCGGGGGGGACCTGGGCCAGCAGCTGTGGGCTATGGGGGTCGTCGAGGTTGACCACAGCGCGGCCCTGCAGGTATTCGGCGCTGAATAGCAGCGCCTTGGCCCGGAAATAAGCTTCCAGGTCGGTGTGGTAGTCCAGGTGATCTTGGGTGAGGTTGGTGAACACCGCCACCTCAAACGGACATTCGCGCACCCGCCCCTGGGCTAGGGCGTGGGAGCTGACCTCCAACACGGCGTAGCGACTGCCCGCCGCCAGGGCTGCGCTCAATTGGGCTTGTAATTCAATCGCAAAGGGCGTGGTGTGAGCGGCGATTTGGGCCGCCGCGCCAGGCCAGCGGGCGTAGAGCGTGCCCAGCAGCGCCGTGGGCTGTGCCGCCGCCTGCAGCAGGGCCTCAATCAGATGGGTGGTGGTGGTTTTGCCATTGGTGCCCGTGACCCCCACCAGCTTGAGCTGCCGCGCAGGCTGACCATAGAAAGCCGCCGCCAGCTTGGCACAGGCGGCGACCACATCGGCAACTGGCAGCACCGGTGCCGCCCCTGCCTGCGCAACCCCTTCAGAAACCACCGCAGCCACCGCTCCCTGCGCCAGCGCCTGCGGCCAGAAGCTGCCGCCATCTGCCTGGGTACCAGGCAGGCCAATGAACAGATCTCCCGGCTGGCAAGCGCGCGAGTCATTGCGCAGACCGGTAATCGCCGTGGTTAGGGGCAGGGTTTCGGGCGTCGCCAGACCGGCGGTCGCCAGCAGTTGCCGCAGAGTCATCTCAGGCACTTCGCACACCTCAAGCTTGGGATAGCCCCTATTGTGCCGAGTGTGGACCTGACCGCAACCCCTAGGTTTCGGGAGTTGCGCTATTCGGTTTGTGGCCTGAATTGCGCACGTTCACCACGCGGTTGAGCAGATCAAACCAGAAGGGTGCCCCCTGTGAGGCCGCGAAACCGGTGATCAGCCAGCCGACCAATTTGAGCAGCCAGCCGTTGGTGGTGCTGGCGATGCGGGGATCTTGAGTCTGCGCGGCTGCCTCCCAGTCATCGGGCCAGCCGATCGGCAGTTGCAATGCCTCCAGCTCACTCAGGTCTGTGGTCTGTTGCTCCAGTTCAGCGGCAGTGTCGGGCGCGCCATTCACCTGGTTCACCCGCTGCTCGGCAGCAGCCACAATCGCCTCCCGAACCGTGGGATCGCGCCAGAGTTGCTTGGTTATTGCCAGACTGTCAATATTGAATAGCGCGCTGATAATTAGGCCGATAAACAGGGTCAACCAGCGGATGTTGCGCTTGTAGGCCCCCGATAGACGCTCGGTGAACGAGTCGTACCAGCTCTCCAAACCCGCCTGCAGGTTGTCCACCAACAGCGAATTTTGATACTGGTTGGTCAGCAGCTTTTTGAAGTCCTCGCGCAGGAATTCGTTATCTCGCAGCAGGGTGACCAGCGAACTGGATGGTTCAGAACTGGCCTCCTGAGGCAGACCCTCGGGGGTCTCAGGTAGCTGCTCAGCCACGGTCGGCTCATCGAGCACCCCAGCCGGATCGGCAGGCACCGCATTCTGCCGATCGGCCTCCTCCAGCAGGGAGTTGAGGACCCGAGCGAGCGAGTTATCGCCGCTGAGATTATTTTGTTTGGAAAACTCCTGGATCGCTGAGGCAATCGTCCTCGCCTCGTAAGAGAGGCTGTCTTTGTGTTGGTTGAGCAGTTTGAGTTGGTCCACCAAGGCCGTGGCAAAATTCTTAGCGGGGATGTACGAAGGCAGGCGGAGATCGCGCAGATCGCCGTCTTTTTCCACCAGGTTCAGACTCGCCAGCGCTTTGGTGATCGGACCACGCGGTGAAAACAGTCCCTTGATCAGGGGATGTTTGTAGAGGCTGTTCACCAGCGCTTCCACTTGTGGGCCTTCGCCGCCCAGGAGCTGTTTGAGGCCCCGGCGCAGGTCTTTTGCCCGGTACTCAAACGTACTGGCTATCGCTTCGGCAATCTGCGAGGTGAATAGGCTCACCACCAGGAAGACCAAAAAGATGCCGATCGCAACTTCTAAAATTGCTGAGCCAAACATGGTGTTCTCTACCCCACCCTAAAAGCTGCACTCTATCCTAGGGCGTGGCCAGGAAACCAATGATTGCGAAACACTAATTTTTAAGGTGAGGCGCTTTCAGCACTGAAACTGCCAGGGTCCGGGCCAGGGTCCGCCGCCGGTTTCTAAGCCCCCCTGCTCGCTAACCGCCTGCACCAGGTTCTGCCAGCGCTCGCCTACTCGCGCCTGCAAACAGAGCTCGATCTGGCCGTACATCGTGTCGCGACAGCAAAAAATCAGCCCCTGCTCGGTCGGCGCGCGCAGCGCTGTGCCCAAGCGTCCGCTAGTGCCGCTCAGCTGCACCCGGTGAGTCGCCGTCTCGGCGCTGACCTGCCAGCTGCCCCAGGGCGAGATCTCGCAGCAGACGCGGTCGCCGGGCATGAAGCGGTAGAATCGGCCCCGGTAGTGGATGCCGACCATCGCCACCGATTCAAACACCTGAACGGGCGCAATGCCGAAGCCGCGCAAGCCGCCGCCCGAGGTCAGTGCCAGATCCGGCTCGTCCACAAAGCTGTTGCAGTTGAGCCAGAACCACTTGCGCGGGAATGCGCCGCCCCAGTTCTTCTCGCTATAGGCTGGAGCCTGGCTGAACTCGTAGCGCTGCCCCTGCCACTCAATCCAGCCGCTGGCCCAGCCATGGGCCATCAGGATCTGCCAGCCCGGTTCAAACACCGACCAGTCAGCCAGCCAGCCCATGGTTGCCTGGCTGGGTTCGCCCACATCTCCCCAGCCGTATACGGGGCGAATCTCGTAGCACCAGCGGCTGAGCTGACCGGTAGCCGGATCGCGCAGGCAACCCTGGTGTAAGGTGTCGGTGGCCTGGTAGCCCTCGCTCAGCCGCTGCTCAAACTCCTCAGGCTGCAGTAGGCGGGGCGTGCCCGGCGTTGCGCCGCCCCAGTGGCCCAGCCCCAGGCTGTGCTCGGTCGCCCAGAAGCGGTCCAAGACGGAGAAGCTGCGAATCTGGTAGACATCTTCTGGCCCCAGGATCTGCGCTGCGCCGCCGCTGTAGGGGCTGTCGCCGCTCGGATCCTCAATCGAGTACATGAAGGCAAAGCTCGGCCCGACCCGGTCGGTGGTCGAAGGCAGCGTCACTCGATAGTACCAACCCTCAAAAAAACGCCCAGGTCGGTAATTCCAGTGATAGCCACTGTGGGGTGTGGGCACGGGATTGCTCGGTCGACGAGTCGGCACGGCGGTTACACAAGCGACTTCTTAACAAATCTTAGTGGCAACCGCCGCCGAGCGCTTGTTCCCCAAGCAGGCTTGGCTGAGAGGATCAGTCGTGATAGTTTGGATAGGGCCGGGGAGTTAGCTCAGCTGGTAGAGCGCTGCGATCGCACCGCAGAGGTCAGCGGTTCGAATCCGCTACTCTCCATTCTCTCAAACCCATACAGGTCAAGGGTTGTATCACCCATCAACAAAGTGATTCGGAGCCTTGCTGAGTTCCTGGGGCTAGACGCTGTTATGCCACTTTTGGCCATTTTGGTTAGAATTTGGATCGAAGAATGGATCGAAAGATTCCCTCGATCCATTCGATCCAATCTCCGTAGGGCTTCCACCATGGCCAATGCTGCCAGAGCTAAGAAGGGCACCGTCTCTGTGACCAGCGACCGAGATCGGTTGCGTCTGGGTTGGCGTTACAAAGGGAAACGCTATTTTTTGTTTATCGGGCTCCCTGACACCGTCACGAATCGGAGAGTGGCTGAGGCCAAGGCGTCTCAAATCGAACTCGATATGATGTCGGGGCATTTCGATCCCACGCTTCGAGCCTATAAATTGCAGCTTCCTAGCCGCAGTCAGCTAAGTGTCACAGGTCTATTCAACAAATTCATCCAGCACAAATCGAAGACAGCCGTTTCGGCCACTCTGGATAAATACCGTGGACTGCTGAACTATTTGGAGGAATTCTTTAAGACTCGTTCGGTTGCTGAAGTCAGCGTATCCGAGGCTGAAAAATTTACCAACTGGTATGACTCTCAAGATTTATCCAAGGTTGTCATTCGAGAGCGGCTAGGCCTTTTTAAGGCTTGCTGGGAGTGGGGAATTGAGGATGCTTTAGTTGAGTCTAATCCTTGGGT
>JANNOU010000018.1:0-90848 GCA_031399305.1 Leptolyngbya sp. SOY_34_metabat_272 | reverse complement strand
AGTGCGCGAAATTAGCCTCTGGTTCAAAGACGAAGAACTAACCAGCTGGGAACCCAGCCTGAGCAGCTGGATTTACGAGTAGGATCAGGTTCGCTTGCACCAATCTGGGCCGCTAGCTCGCCCAGGTTGGCGCATCTCTGCGCAAAGGGTGACTTGAGCCGATGCAGAGCTATTCCATTCAGAGAGCCATAGAGCTGCCCCTCGCTGTTATGCCGCAGGCTTTTGCAGGGTAAGCTTTCGACGTAAAGGTGTCATTGCACTCCTGTGATCTAAGTGAATACCCGTAATCTGGCGTTATCCGTCCGATGGCCATCTCCCTGGCTAATCCTGCTGGCCGCTTTGATGGCTATGTTTTGCGTCTTCCTGTCGCCGGGACTGGCTGAGGACATTACCTTTCCCGCAGATGCTGGAGTCGTCAATGTAAAGAGTGCCCCCTACAATGCCAAGGGAGACGGTGTTACCGACGATACCAAGGCAATCCAATCCGCGCTCCAGAACAACCGTACTAAACAGATTTACTTTCCCAACGGCAACTACCTGATCAGCAACACTCTTTACTGTCGGGACACTGGAGGCAGCCAGAAACGGTTTTTCCTACAAGGCCAGAGCCAGGGGGGCACAGTCATCAAGCTCAAGAATGGAGCGTCAGGGTTTAGCAATACCGGTTCGCCTAAGCCCGTCATTACCTTCTGGGAAGGGGCCGTGTCGGACGCCACTGCCTTCAGAAACACGATTCGCAACCTCACAATCGACATAGGACAGAACAATCCTGGCGCGATTGGTCTGAGGTTCAGAGCCAATAATTATGGCTCTGTCAGAGCTGTGACGATCAAATCCAGCGACAGCAGTAGGCTCGGCAAATACGGACTGGACCTGAGCGTGGGCTTGAACGGTCCACTGCTGGTCAAGAACCTGACCGTACTTGGCTTTGACTACGGCGTCTATTTCACTGGGGCACTGCACAGCGCTACCATTGATGGACTCAGCTTGAGCGGCCAACGGTTGTATGGGGTTTACAACCGCAGGCAGGTCCTCAATATCCGAAATTTGAGCAGCAATAATAGTGTCCCGGCGATCAAGAACGATAGTGAAGGCAGCCCAGCTCACGGTCTACTCACCCTGATCGATGGCAACTTGAGCGGTGGTTCCTCCAGCCAGGTCGCTATTGACAACAGCCAGGGAGGTGGGCTCTATGTCCGTGGCCTCAGCACCAGTGGCTACCAATACGCAATCAAAAGCACGGTGAATGGCGCAACCACGCAAAAATCTAGCCCGGTGAGCGAGTTCGTCTCGCATGGTGTCTTGAGCCTATTCCCCAGCAACCAGACAGCCTTGAACCTCACCATCGAAGACATCGACGTGGCGCTTGATCCTCCAGCTAATTGGGCCAAGGTGGACGGTTCAGCCAGTGATGATACCGCGGCCATCCAATCGGCCATTGACTCCGGCAAAACTACTGTCTACTTCCCCAACGGAAACTATACCGTCAGCGGCACGATTCAGGTTCGAGGCAATGTCGGTCGGATTATTGGACTTGGGGGAGCCAGGATTACCACCAGTGGAGCCTTTCGAGACTCCAGCAATCCTGTCTTCAAGATAGTCAATGGCACTCAGAATGTTGTCATCATTGAGGGCCTAGAAACCGATCTCGACTCAGCCTTTTTCATTGAGCATGCTTCGCCTCGAACCCTGGTGTTACGAGACCTGGGTATGAGTGGCTACCGCAACACCTCTAGTGGCAACAAGCTGTTTATGGAAGACGTTGTCGGTTACCGCTGGTACTTCAAAAACCAAAAGGTCTGGGCTCGCCAAATTGATGTCGAAGCTTCTAGTGAAAGCCGCTTCACTAATATTGAAAATGATGCCAGCGATCTCTGGATTTTGGGGCTCAAAACCGAGCGAGACGTCAGCGTTATCACGACTCAGAACGGTGGCCGAACTGAGCTGTTAGGTGGTTTCCTATACGCCAACCGCCCTATTCCCAGCGGCACGGTGGGCTTCTTGAACAACGAGTCAGAGCAGTCATTGACCTGGGCTGGCTACAATGGCGACTTCAAACCCTTTGTGAGAGAAGTTCGGGGTGGGGTCACCAAAGATCTGGACTCAGCTTCGATGTACCCGATCAAATATGGCAAGATGGCCCCGCTGTTCGTCGGCCACCAGTGACCCCACAACGCGATGAGTAAGCCCCAGACAATTGGTCTAGGGCTTACTCATCGCTCAAAACTGAAGCACTAAAGCTCTCTCCGCAACACTGCTTCGTAGATTCCTTCCAGCACTCGGGTTTGTCGATGGCGGTCGAAATTAGCCTCTACGTGCTCCCGGCCTTTCGAGCTGAAGCTTTGCCAGAGATCAGAGTCATTCAACAACCGCAGACTGAATTCAGCCAGCCCCTCACTATCCTGTTCGGCTGCTAGAAAGCCAGTTTCTCCCTGCAGAACCGCCTCTGGAATCCCCGCATGGATGGTACTGATCACCGGCAGCCCCATTGCCTGAGCTTCCAGCACTACGTTCGGGAGCCCTTCCGAATCTCCCTCAGCAGAGGTGATACTGGGAGCCATCAGTAGCCGGGCACGGTTCATCCAGGCCTGAACTGTGAGCTGTGGTTGAAGGCCCAGGAACTCATAGCGCTTGAGCGACTTTGCGGCTAGGGCTTCTAGTTCAGGTCGCAGCGGCCCATCGCCAATCAAGACAAGCTTGACCTCAGGCAACAGCGACTGCACGCGGCTCATGGCCTGGATGAGAGACTTGCATCCCTTTTTTGCTGTCAATCGACCCACAAAGAGCACAATCGGTTCACGCGAAATCGCAGGGTCTGGAGAAAACTTGGTGATATCGACTCCGTGATAATGAACTATTACCTTGTTGGCAGGGAAGCCTTGCTCCAGAAGTTTGTCTTTGATAAATTTAGAGACCGTAACAAAGAGCCGAGCTTCTTGCTTGAGCGCTTCGCGGCGGCGGAAATAGAGCCAATGATTTAGCGAAGAGTAACGGACGTATTCCTCTTTTACGGTAGCATCAGCACCGCGAAAATGGACGAGTAGGGGCACTTTAAGTGACCGAACCAGCGGTAGAACTAGTGCTCCACTCAACCCAAACTGTGCATGAATCAGGACAGGATCTAACTGCTTCAGTCGTCGAGCTAGCCTCGGGGCAAATCCTGAGAGTTTAAAGATTCCTTCTTGCGCTTTGCCCCAAGTATTTCCCTGGTTGAGCACCAGGGTACGCTCTGGCGGCAAGGACAGGCCTGGTACCAACCGGGAGCCCACATAGTAGGGTGTAAACTTTTTCAATTCCTCCCCTTGAGCTTTGATAAACGTTTGCGAGGGAGGAAGCAACAAGCTACTAAAGATAATAATATTCATTGATTTCCTAAGCTCACTTGCGGTTCAACCACTTTTCGGGGTTGCTGTGCAACGACTTCTGCGTAGAGTTGGCTAAAGACCTGACCTTTGATCGCCCAGTTGTATACGTTACCAGCTCGCTTTTGGCTGGCCTGGCTCATCTGCAATTGAAGTTCTGGATCTTGCGCTAAACGAGCCATGGCCTTGGCAATAGCCAAGACAGATTGGTCAGGCGTGTGGGCTGCGATCTTGAAGCCAGTCTCCTCGGTGACCTGAATGGCCGGGCCTCCCAGATCCAAGCAGATCACCGGACAGCCCGTGGCCATTGCTTCAAGGCAGACTAAGCCACCGGACTCATGCAAGCTGGGATGGACCAGGGCCAGGCATTCTCCCAGTTTGTGTAAGGTTTCCTCTCGGGGTAATTCCCCCCAAAACTTGACTTGATCGCTGAGGCCTAGCTCTTGGGCAAGGGTTTGCAGACGCGCCCGTTCTGGCCCATCTCCCACTATCCAGTACTCAGCATCCTTGGCCAGGTTAGCTCGCGCAAAAGCTCGCAGCCCTAGATGAAAGCCTTTCCAGTGCAATAGCCGCCCAATACTGATGAATCTCACTTGAGATTTGAAGGGCAGAACATGTTGGGCCAGTTGAGTGATTTCGTCTTGGGATAAGCCTAACTGAGAGAAGACTTGTACGTTTTTGGCTCCCAATTTGCGCAACCGTTGAGCGGTATCTTCAGTGGTCGCGTGAGCGATGGTACTGCGCAGAGCTGTGAGCCGCACAAAAGGGTCAATCTCCCCCAAGCCACAAGCCAGGTTCCTCAGTCTTTCATACAGCCTGCCCCGCACGCCAAAGTCTCGCCAGAATGGCTTTGGCGCAGATTCGCCGCCGCCTACCGGTCCCCAAATGAACGGGACGGGCAGTAGCGCCAGAAAACTAGGGCTCCAATAGCGCACGTAGGTGACATGATGAATCAGGTCAAAGTCGAGTTCGCGATGGAGTGCCCGAGCCACAAAGTAGGCTGTGATCTGCCAGAGATAGTAATGGATGTGGACTAAGCGTTGTCCTTGGTTCAATTGCTGGGCTTGCTTGGGGAGATCGCAATAAATAAACTGGAGATCTGTAATCGGACGTTGGCCCAGCTCAGCTTCAAGGCTGGGACGGTTATTTTCCCGAGTCAACACCCATACTTTATGCTCCCTGGCCAGTTCTCGAACCATATTCCAACCGACCCCCGGTTCAGAACCCTTGCCCGGTCTACAAGCGTATGCAGAAACCAACACCTTTAAAGTGTTCACGCACTTTCCTCCTGCAGAACTCATTCTCTACAGCACTGAATCAACTCTGCAAAACAAAGGAGGTTACCTCGGCCAGGAAATCGGCGGCGACCTCTGGTGTGTGTTGGGACATCACTTGCTTCGACTCCTGCCCCATGGAAACAGCCAGATTCGGGTCATCAATGAAACGACGCATCAATTCAGCCACTTTCTCTGGGTCCTGAGGCTCAAAGTGGTGACCATTAACTCCTTCAAGCACTAATTCGGCTGCGCCAGCCCATTTGGAGCAGAGAATCGGCTTGCCCAAGACCATTGCCTCAAGCACGACCATGCCCCAGGTATCTTCCAGAGTGGGCAGGACAAAAACGTTGGCCTGATTGAAATAGGCACCCAGGAGACCATAATCTACGCGTCCCACCCATTTCACACAGTCGGTCAACTGCTGCTTCTGGCTGAAGGTTTCAAGTTCCTCGCGCTGTGGGCCGTCTCCCACAATCAGCAAGGTGTATTTGTGACAGCCCTGTTTTTTGAGAAGAGCGCAGGCTTCCAGTAAAAAGTTGAGCCCTTTTCTGGGAACAATGCTGCCGACAAAAATAAATATGGGTTGTTGCCAAGAGGTGTCTAGCTCAGCAAAGGTCGATTGTCCTGACAGTGAGTTGGCCGCAGGCACTTCATAGGGTTGAACGAAGACAAGTTTTTCTTCGGCCTTGAGCACCTCCGTGAGGTAGGCTTTGCCTGCATGGCTGTTGGTGATGCAAGCGTCTGCTGCACGCACCAGGGCTCGTCGAACCGAGATACGCATGGCTGAATTTCGATAGTCCACACTCGGTGAACTGCCTTCATAGGCAATGACCACTCGCCACTTGCCTAGGGGTTTAAGCAGCAAAGCCAGCGTAGTCCACATGCCAAAAGAATTAGAGAAAATGACTTGGGGCTTGAACTGAAGCAAGCGGTTGACAATGTTCAAGGGCAGGTAGGTGAAACTGGAGCCATAGCCCGTTGACGCTTTGGTGACCGGTATGATTTTCCGCTCGCCAACGACTTCAACCTTGAAAGAGTCCTCGAAGCCAGGAGCGTAGCCGCGCCAGTTTGCCGCGAAGGCGGTCATTTGGGGGAACCGCTTGGCGAATCGACTCAGCATCGGGTGCCAGTAGTAAAATGCTGAGGTTAGGAG
Organism: Leptolyngbya sp. SOY_34_metabat_272; assembly: GCA_031399305.1. Taxonomy (GTDB): domain Bacteria; phylum Cyanobacteriota; class Cyanobacteriia; order FACHB-261; family FACHB-261; genus FACHB-261. Next base: position 85,056 of record JANNOU010000018.1, on the reverse strand, counting down.
CCAGGCGATGCGTAAGGTACTCATGAAGTTACTTTAAAAACTTTCTTGCAGCGTTTCAGTCAGGTCGTGTGCTCGGCCAGATGGTGGAATACAAACCCTGAGATTTATACCCCTCGTTTTGCAACACACATCAGAGAAAGTGCTGCTTCTGGAGAGTTGGGGTTAATTCCTGATAGTTGCTGTCCGAGTCGATACCGCCAGTGAGGAGGCCGACCGCGCTCACCCTGCAACACCTCAGCCCCTGCTGTATGGTTATGCGGATAAAGCTGAACTGTAAAGTCGAGCGGCTCCAGAGTTTGTCGAAAAAATTCGGGCGTCACGCCATCTCCAGGCTTATGGTGAGTCTCGGTGGCCAGTGCATAAGTCCGCTCCTGAGTCTCAACGTGTAAGTCGCGAAGCACCCATTGATATAACAGCAGGCGAACATTGTACATTACCATGCCCAGGCCTTTATAGTTCCAGGCCTGAAGCTGAGGGTCATGATCCACCACTAAGAGGCCCCCTGGACGGACTAGGCGAGCTGCCTCAGCCAGAGCCTGGGTCATGTCCTCGCAGTGGTGCAGCGTGGCATTGACCGCAACAATGTCGGCGAAACCGGAGATGAGTGGGAGATTCTGAGCATCTGCCACAAGAGGAAGATAGCCGAGCTGCTTCGCCATTTCCAGGGCACCATAAGCAACATCCACGCCGATGAGCACGGATGGTTTGCCCCTTAGAGATGCATACAAATTTCCAGGACCGCACCCGATATCAACCACCACCTTTCCATCCCAGCTTCCGGTCACCGCGTGCCAGCGTGCTTTGAAGGCCTCATCACGGTGACAGGCGTCAAAATAAGTTTTTGCCCACTTAGCATTGCCAAAATAGTAGCTATTTGCCTGAACAGAAGGGCTAGGATTAGTAATAGGATGAACAGGGATAGCTTGCTGAAGATCAACGCCGTGATTTTCAGCCAGAAATCTTTCTAGGGTTAGAATTGCTTCGGCAGTCATTTTCTTCGTCGATCAAAGTATTGGTTCAGAAAAAACCGTTCAAATTGTGCTCAATTGCTTCAAGCAATTCCCCTGATTAAGATGCTAACCCGTCTCGCATAGACAGGTTAGTGAATTGGGGGAACTTCACTCATTCTTTTTACTAATTTCATCGTAAGCTACGAATAGTCGTTAGATATTTCCCCAGAAAAGGTAAACCACCGATAGCAGGCAGCAGGTAACGGGATGTGCACAGCAATCCTAGGGCTGCTGCGGTTGGAGCATCAAAATAAGGTTGATAAAATGCGATCAAAGCAGCATCTCGTGTGCCCACGCCTGCAAAGGTTAGTGGCAACAAACCCGCCAAAATTGCCAGAGGTGCTAAGGCCAAATTGGCCAAAAGAGGAGCCCAGGCTTTGAGAGCGAGAATAAAGAGCCAAATTTGCAGAAGGTGCAGAAACCAGATAAAAATTGAAGTGCTGACGATCTTAATTAATTGAACCTTGTCGTGCCAGAAATAATCATGCATCTCATGCCAGGCGTAACTCAGTTTTACCAACTTTAATTTCAGTTTTTTCGGAGCAATTGATTCGCCTGTCGTGAAAAATATTTGTGCAAATAGTCGAGAACTCAACAGCAGCACGCCAAGGACAAGGCCCAATGAGACGCTGATCGTCATGATCCAGAATAGCCAATCTTTGTGGGGGTACAGCATCAGCCCAAATGCACACCACAGTAGAAGAGATAGCATGTCGCAGGCTTTCTCGAATACCACTAGTGAAAGCGATAGAGAACCGCTTAGATGCCCACGCTCCCTCATGAAGTAAGCTTTTGCGATATCTCCCATCTTCGAGGGCAGGATCATATTCAACACACTGGCAGCTAGGATCAAGCGATTGGCTTCTCCAAATCCCAGCTTTGTGCGCAGAGGCATCAGTTGCTGGAGTCGCCAAGCAGTAAACATGGTTAATGGTACCACCATGCCCAAACTGGTCGCCATCCACCAGTGACTAGAGTTTTGAAATACCTGAATCAGGCTCTGAAAATCGATTTTCCAGTAGATAGCTACCAGAATAAGCAAGCTAACGACAATGGAGAGCAGTCTTTTCATTTCAAAGCCTTCGTTCCAACTTCAGGGTCTGGCCTGGTGCAAGTTTCTTGACTCTGCTTGTGAGATTTAGCCAGGGCTGCAATTGCCCCTTTTGAAAGGTGCGACTCATCACGACATAGATTGAAGTTTGGTCACTGCCAATACCAGCAGCGAGGACACTTTGCCAAGATTTTGAGCGGAGTTCATCCGTGATCTGCCACCATCCATGCTCCCAGCGTAGTTGACGAGAGAACTGGAAGGGTGCGCTCTTTTTGCCTGTAATCAAGACTTTTTGCAGAAGCTTTCGGATTAAGTTCGGGAAAAATCGCCCCAAGGTGAGCATAACAACTCTGAGAATCAACATATTCAGGGGCGTCATCTGCTTTTGTTTAGCCCAGCCGAGTTGCCCCTGAATGGAAATCTCATCTTCCCCAAGCTTGATTTTGTAGGGACCAACTAGATGGCCTACAGCATTCTTAACAGTGTGGCCCTGACGAACCTGAAGTGAAAACTGTGTGTCAGCAGCGACCAGCTGATTGCCACGAAAAAATTTGAAGGCCCCACCCTTATTCAGCGCTAGGTAGAGTTCTGTATCCTGGCGTCGATCAATTAGAATGCCAGCATCTTCTAACCAGAGGCGACCTGTGGGGCGTGGGGTTGTCTGAGATCGGTCCAGAACAAAGTCTCGCCAGGCTAATAAATAATTCCAGGTATGATGACCGATGATATGATCATCGGCGTAGCAAGAACCGAGGCCATTCGCCAGTCCGCTGAGAAAACGATCGTTAATGCTTAGCGCTTCGGGCAGCCAGGTTCCTACTAGCTCAAAGCCGTGGGGGAAGAAGTTGTAAGTGTTGCGACTGGTATATTCACCGCCATAGGAACCATCTGGATGAACAAAGTGGGTGGCTAGGGCAACAGCCTTCCCGATAGCATCCTTCAATCTCACGCTTGGTTTAAGTTGATAGAGCCGAGCTAGACAGGAGATGGTGAGCGTGTGATAGCCAGGGTCGCAGCCTTCATACTCCTGAAACCAGCCTTCGGGATTTTGCCAGGCAAAGACCCGCTCTAGGCGTTCTTCCTTCGCTTGATCCCACTTCGAAGTCTGCAAAAGCCGCGAGACCAATTCCAGGCAGAGCACAATCAAGGCTTGGTGGTTGGTCAACCGCCCACTTTCGTGATGATGGGCTAGCCAGTCTGCCCGTTGCTCAAAGAAGCGCAGGGCTGCAGAATTTTCCAGCTTCATGAGCGTGTAACTTTCCACGCAGGCTAGCAAGGAAAAGGCCGCAGCTCCGCCAGCACGCTCATAGGGAAAGTAATCATCGCAGGAACCGTCTGGATGAGCACTACGGGCAGCGTAGAGGATGCCAGCCTCGATCCAATCTCGCAAGACAGGCTGATGATAGAAGGGGTTGTTTGGTAGCTCAGTGTCGTAAGCCAGAGCCAGGGGCCAAACAAATTCCTGGGCCATACCACTGGGAAAATCAATGATCTTGTAGTGCCAGAAGTTGCGATCAAAGCAGCCATAGCTTGGACTGTGGGGGTTGCGATCCAGCAGAGTCAGTAATTTGGGAATTTGAGCGATTGCTTCGTGGGCAAACAGATCTCTGTGCATGGATAAAAGTTCTCGTATTTTTCCGCGTAGTGAAAGCTAAGTCGGTCAAACGTCAGTCATTGTTCATCTACCAACCAGTCGTCCCTCTCTTTGATCGTCGAGCTCTGCCCGGCGCAAGCGTAGCTGGACGTCCTCAAGCATTTTGCGATTTACAGCCATTAAATCTGCAATCAAACCGAATAGCCATAGCTGAAAACCAATCAGCATCAAAACTGCTGCCAAGATCAGGCTAGGAACGTGAGCTTTCGGAGTTCCGTCCAAAAAGAGCAAGAGCCAGCGAATGCTCAATATCAATCCTAAGGCGAAAGGTATGCTTCCAAAAAGGGTAAAGAAGCGGAGTGGCTTATAGGCTATGAAAATGCGCAGGATGGTGAAAAGCGATCGTTGAACATAGGTCGGAATGCTTTTTACCAAGCGAGAAGGCCGTAGAAAGCCATTGGTTCTGATGGGCACGGACGTAATCGCCATGCCCTTTTGCCCGGCCTGGATGATGGTCTCCAGCGTATAAGTGTACTCATTGAATACATTGAGATGCATGGCTGCATCGCGGCTGATTGCCCGGAAGCCACTGGGGGCGTCAGGGATCTCTGTGTTACTAGCCACACGCACAGCCCAGCTCCCTAGTTTCTGTAGGAGCTTCTTGACAGGTGAAAAATGTTTGATTTTACTAATGGGCCGTTCGCCAACAACAATTTCAGCTCTTCCCTTGAGAATGGGCTTAATGAGCTTTGGAATATCGTCGGCACAGTACTGATTATCTGCATCTGTGTTGACAATGATATCTGCTCCGGCTTTAAGACAGGCTTCAAGTCCAGCCATGAAGGCTTTGGCAAGGCCCTGGTTATGATTGAAGTTAACAATATGATCAACCCCATGTGCCAGAGCGACTTCGACCGTTCGATCAGTACTGCCATCATTAACGATAAGCCACTCTACGCAGTCCACCCCAGGCAGGTCTCGAGGTAGTTCGGAGAGGGTGATGCCAAGTGTCGCTTCCTCGTTGTAGCAAGGGATTTGGATGATGAGTTTAGTCATGGGAGGTGTTACCGGGGGCTAGATAGGCTTAGAGACAATTTCTCTGGAGACCACACAAAAGATGCAACACCCTATTCGCCAACTTGTGAGACTTTACTACCTAAAAATACATGGACTGGTTCCTCTGCCCATTTTTGAATGTAAGTATTCTTTGAAACAACAATTTTTTCATCTTTTAATTTTTTAGACTCGCTAGCAATAAGGGCACAGGGAGCGAAGCTTTGGTCAAGTTCAGCGCCAGATTTGACGGCCGAAACGTTCTCTACGTTCACGTGCTGTATGTGTACTTTTGCATCAGACTTTTCCTGTAAAAGCATCCACAGCGGATACTCCCAAGTATTGCCGCTGAGCAGCAAGCCAACCTTGGAGCATTTCTGAGATTCCACAAAACTAGCTGCTGCTACGTAGGACTTCTGAAGTTCTGGTCTATTGATGAAATATTGTTCTCCTCTGGTGTGATTGAAAATATTCACGATTTTACCTGTTTCTACGATTTGGCTGTTCAAAAGCAATGGACGAGATTCGTTGCAGAAAACCCAAATAAAAGATGAGAAAATGAGGGTAACTGCCATTCCGTTAGCCAGTCTTGGTTTCGGAAGCTTTGACCATACAACGCCCACAAATGCAGAAGAGAGCACAAAAAGTGGTAGGTGGACACGGCTACGCCAGGGAGACCAGACAATCAGCAAACAGAACAAGACAAATGCGACCACAATAGCGATCAGGTAAGTCGCAATAAAATATTGCTGTCTCTTTCTCAGGTTTCTACTGACTATAAAAAAGCAAGCAATTGATGATACGATGAGCAAGAGATGTAGGGGATCACTTGCCAGATCCTCATGAGTGATCAGGCTCTGGAGATCAAATTTCTGTCCAGGGGGAGAGGTTGTGCGAGGATCGCTCATGTCTACACCTAAGACTTTATGCAATAGCTCGACAACCTGAATGATCACAAGATTAATGGAGCGAACAGGCGTACTAGCCTGTAGAGCCAAGTTCCGAATAATATTAGATATTAAAAATTGGATACTGAAGCCGTCATTTCCTTGCCCTTCAGAGGGACCAAGAACAGAGCCAAAGAGCTGGAAGTTGCGTAGATATTGACCAGCATTAATCGTCAGGGCAATCGCACCAATAGTCAGCAGAGGTCTCCAAAGCCTCCAACCCAGGCGCTTAAATCCTGAAAACAGCAACCAGATGAAGAATGGAAATGCGTAAACGTAAGCAGTCCCTTTGGCCAAGATGGCAAGCCCTAGACTAGCACCGACTTTGGGGGCGTGGGTTTCGCTCATTTTGTCTTGTATGGTCAGCAAGACGCAGTAGACAAAACAAACCACCCAGAAAGAAACAACGTAATCAGTTTGAGTGCTCGAAGCCTGGAGAATTCCCATGGGAATGGTTGCACAGGCAATAGCAGAAAAAATCTGACCACGCAGGTCTGCACTGAGCTGCTTTGCAATGAGTGATACGCCAAGGATACTACCAACCATACTGAACCACTGCACCAGGTTATCGAGGCGGTCACCACCGCTCAGGATGTGCAACTGTGTGATCGTAAATCCTGCCCAGGGACCTGAGAACAGCTGCCTGAGAATAGTGGTTGGATAGTGCTCGACGCTACGGTTTTGAATCCAATGTACTACTCGACCGATGTGGTAGGTCATTGAATCCCAATTACTGGGGGGAGCGATCACAGCAATCAAGCCGATCGTGGCGATGATAAAAAGTACACCGCCCAGCAGCAGCGTCAAGAAAAGTGGTATTCTGCCGGGTTTATCTTGAGATGCAGACTCAAACTTAGCAGCCTGATTAGAGTTTAGGTACTCTTGAGCCATCAATCCTGGATGAGCGACTGATTGATCTTCCAAATTGGGCACGGGGTGCTGAGCCTTGCCGCTCATCCTAAAATGGGTGGCGATCAAAGCGACGTTGATCAATGTCCACAGCACGAGTGACCCACCAAACGTCAGGAGTTTCGGGATGCTCAAGATCTCTGTGATCAAGGTAACCAACAGCCCCCAACTGATTGCAGCCAATAAGATCGAGCTACGCCAACAATTACCCTGTCTGTGGAAAATGAGGAACAAAAGAGCGAATGAGATTAAAGGAAAAAGAACAAACATAGCTGTGCTCAGGGAATGTATTGTTTACAAATTCTCAAAAATGGTATCCGCAAAGCGTTCAACAGAATTCTGTTCTGCAAAGGTTTTCATTGTGCACTGATCACAGAGCTGGGTGGGGGGTTCCAAGAGGAAGCGAGACAAACCTTTCATGATTTCATCGGCTATCGTTGAATCAACCGTTAGGCCAAGCTTGTAGCGTTGAACCATTTCTCCCATCAGACCGTAGTCTGAGCTGAGGACTGGCTTCCGAGCCGCTGCTGCCAGCAGCAGAATACCGCTCATCCCAACATGTCGTTGATAGGGGGCCAGGATAACGTCTGCCCCTTGAAAATATGCCTGGACATCTTGTTCTGGAACAAATTCATAGCGCCTGACGATTTGTATAGGCTGGATTTGGCAAATTTCCTTGATTTTAACTTCGAGCGCGGCTTCAATATTTGACTCTCCTACAAAGAGCAGACATATTTTCTGACATAAAGTCGGCGATAAAGCGAGAATTGCTTCCAAGAGTTGATGGATTCCCTTGCGTTCGGTTAAAGCGCCAAATAAGAGAAACACCAGTCTGCCAGTCTCGATTCCCAAGTCTTCCCTGATGTCTTTTGGCTCGGCTTTCGAGAAGTTAGAAACTTGTACCGGATCTGGTAGATGAACTGCCCTGACAGACCCATGGAATTGGTTGAGGTGTTTCACCGCAAAAGGATCTAAGCAAAACAAAATCTTGAACTGGGGATGCTGCCAAAGCCTGGATAGAAAGAGCGTCTCTCGCCGCTGCTGTAGACGATCCTGCCAGGAAGGCAAATAGTGAGTGAACTCGCTGTAATGAAATGTGGGCCTGAAGTAAATGCCAGAGACTGAGCAAGGGGCTGTCACCCCCCAGGCTAGAGGTGCTTGATAAGTATCGAAGTACATGATCAGGCATTGGCTAGCTTTCAGCGATTTGGCATACTTGCAGAGCAGTTGCCATTCTCTAAACGCGCGAAAAAACCGGTCAAAGCTAGCTTTCCTGGAGCCGAGTCTGGTTTCTTCCTCTAAGGTGATAGCTGAGAACTGGACTTTGTCTTGACTGGAGTGTGAGGCCAGAGCCACCACATCGGCGTGTTCTGTGAGAAATCTTGGCGATACGACGATATCCAGGTGACCTGGCAAACTTCTCTGATTCCAGTATTCAATCAAGTGCTGAATGTAAGTCGGATGATGCCCTTTAATCGAAAGATCAAACAACATAATCCTGCGATCGTTGCCAGGTCTTCTAATATTTGAGGCAAACATCGTCATCATCCTGCCTCACGAAATTTGAGGATGAACGCAGCAACCAAAGATGAAACTTGTATAGCAGGCTGATTATAGATTCTATGAAGATTAAGTTTTGAGAGCCTAGTTTGAGTCTCTTCGAGTTTCTTGGTACTTCCCGTCTCAGTTCCCAATATATTGAAGTTGCGAGACATTTGGCCTTATCCCCAGATGGTCGTGAGCCTGTTGACAACTCTATTTTCTTTCCCAGCCAGCCAGTTCAGGTATTGGACAGAAGTGCTCATTGAGACTTCACTGGATGAGAGTTTTGTGTCTGAAACCCAAAGCTTGCTGTGTAAGATTTCAAGAGTTCTACTGGGCAACCAGATCACTAGCCAAAACTTTATCTAAACTTTACCTACCGTTCTTCTCAATAAGATTTTGGTGAATTCAAGAGTTACGGCAGCCACGATTTTATCGTGCCAAGTAAGAATACGAGCCAGAGCATACAAGAATTCAGAGCCTACCCAGCAGTTTCAGAAGCTCTTCTGAACACCTCTTCAACTTCTTATGGATTAGGCGGCAGTGTTGACTGAGATGGATCAGTAAGACTCAAACATAAACTATAGAGAACCAGATATTCCTGATTCCCAACGTTTAGATCTAATAGAGTTGCTCCTTAGACAAGTGGAAGTGGAGAGATCACGATGCGCTGTCCGACCTTGAGCGAGTTGCCCCAACCTCCGTCAGATAAAAATGGATGGCCTTGGACTGAAGAAAGTCTTCAGCTGCCCAGTACTATGTCTGATGGCTCACCTTGGCCAAAAATAAGCATTGTCACGCCTTCATTCAACCAAGGAGAGTTTATTGAAAAAACTATCCGCTCTGTTCTTTTACAAGGCTATCCAAATCTAGAATACATCATCATGGATGGTGGCAGTACAGATAATACCGTAGAAATTATTCGCAAGTATGAGGCTTGGCTGGCACATTGGGTAAGTGAGAAAGATCGGGGGCAAGCTCATGCAATCAATAAAGGATGGGGAATATCACAAGGAAATATTCTTCACTGGCTTAATTCAGATGACATCTTACTACCAAGAGCAATTTCTGAAGTAGCTAAAGAGTTTTCTGTGGATGACAAGGTGCAGGCCGTTTCTGGAATTTGCTCCATGACGAATTACCACGGCGTAGAATTTGATGTCAAGCTTCCCAGAGACTTTAATCTGAAATATTTTTTGAGAGGAGGAGAATGCCCAGGACAACCAGCAATCTTCCTACGTTCTGATCTAGTCAAGAAGGTAGGCGACCTCAGCGAAGCTCTGAATTACACTCTTGACTGGGAGTATTGGATTCGAATCAGCCAGATTTACCCATCCATCCAAGCTCGTAAGATTAAACAGCCTCTAGCTGTTTGGTGTCAATGGGAGGATTGTAAAAGCGTCAAGCACCTAGCAAATAGCTATGCCGAAAGAATTAGCGTGCTTGAGCGCATTTTTAATTTCCCTGAAACTTCGGCTCAGATACGGCAGTTACAGGGAGTTGCCTACAGCTATTGTCTTTGCAAACAAGCGCTCGCTCTAGCGAAACAGAAGCAAAACAAAAAGGCTTTTCAGTTTGTTCTAAAAGGCTTTGCCTATAACCCTTCGTTGTTCAGTTCCAAGCAGATGGCTAGAATCGTTTTAGGCATTATCTCTGATACCCTAAAAAATTTCATTCCTAGCCAAAAAGTTGAGATCAAGGGTGAATCGAGCTAGCCAGTAAAACCCTGAGCGGGTCTGAATCAGATAGAGAGCTTATCCCTAGACTCCTGAGGTGAACATGGAATTCCCATCGATCAATGTCGCCATTTGCACTTATAACAATGCCAAGTTAGTTGATCTTACACTATCCAAGCTTGCACTACAGGAGGTAGACCCATGTGTAGAATGGTCGGTATTGGTTGTAGACAACAATAGTACAGACGAGACATCTACGGTTGTTCAGAATCACATACAACTTAATCATATTCCTGATTTGCGTCTAGTGCATGAGCGGCAGCAGGGACTAGGTCATGCTCGTCGTCGTGCTGTGCGAGAGACTTCATCAGAGTTAATCGCTTTTGTAGATGATGACTGTCTACTGTCACCAGACTGGGTGCAGCAAGCCGTCGCGTTCTGCCGAGAACATCCTATGGCTGGTGCTATGGGCGGAAGAGTTCAGTTGCTTTGGGAAGTCTCGCCTGCGGCAGAAATTTTAGGATTTGAGGATTATCTGGCTAGACAGGAGTATGGTGATTTAACCCGTCAAATGCCATCCACCGGCGAGACATATCTGGTTGGCGCTGGGTTAGTACTAAAACGGGCAGCACTAATAGAATCTGGGTGGATGGACACGATGGCATTAGTAGGTAGAAAAGGTAAAGCTCTCACTTCTGGCGATGATAGTGAAATGGTCTTGCGTATTCGTAACGCTGGCTACGAACTCTGGTACAACCCGGCCATGCAGCTACAACACTACATCCCCAAGCATCGCATCTCTTCTGGTTATCTCTGCCGCCTGCTTCGGGGGATTGGGCAGAGTTGGCCAACTCTTTATGTGTTAGGTAATCGTTTGCAGCCGACTCTTGCTGTTCGTACATACATTTTTGGGGAAAGTATTAGGCAGTTAAGCAGAGAGTGGCTCAGAGCCACTTCTAGTGGCATTTTGCAACCCCGTTCTGCACCTCTAGAATCGAAGATTTATCTGTCTAAATACTGGGGTAGATTGGAAGGGGCTGCACGCTTCTTGCTTCAAGGCGCTAAATAGCAACTGTAACCTGATTACTGGTAGCAGAGACCATGTTGTATGTTTTGGGTAATAGGAAGGTTCATTTAGCCCCTTTTGAGCCACAACCTCTGATAGAGAAGATGTACAGATCTTGCAAGGCAGAAGCAGAAAATGCCTAACATAGTTAAAGCTCCACCCCGAGTTGCCCTTTTTTTGAGCTATCTGGGCGGCGGTGGTGCTGAGCGAGTAATGCTCAATTTAGCCTGCGGTCTTGTTGAGAAGAGTTTAAAGGTAGATTTGGTGCTCAGCAAGGCCTGGGGGCCCCACCTGTGTAAGGTGCCGCCCGAAATTCAAATTGTGGACTTGGGAGCCTCTCGACCATTAGCAAGCCTGCCAGCTTTGGTACGCTACTTAAAGCGGGAGCAGCCTGTAGCACTGCTTTCGGCAATGCACTACGCTAACGAGATTGCCATATGGGCTAAACACCTCGCTGGGGTATCTACGAGAGTCGTAGTCTCTGAGCACAATACTTTCTCTCAGGCCGCCCAACATACAAACAAGGTTAAAAAACGTTTACTGCCTTTGTTTGTGAAGCACTTTTATCCCTGGGCAGACAATATTATCGCTGTTTCACAGGGAGTTGCGAAAGATCTAGCTCAGGTTGCAGGCTTACCCTCAGAGCGCATCCAGTCGATTTACAACCCGGTAGTAAGTTCTGAACTTCTAGAGAAGGCAAAAATACCCCTAGAACATCCGTGGTTCTTGCCTGGAGAACCTCCAGTGATTCTGGGCGTGGGGAAATTAGAAGCCCAAAAGGACTTTCCCACCCTAATTCGTGCCTTTGCCCGAGTGCGGCAGGTTCGACCTAGCCGTCTGGTGATTCTCGGCTGGGGACCGGAGCGCCCCCAACTCGAAGCTCTAATCCAGAAGTTAGGCTTAGAGAGTGATGTTGCCTTGCTTGGCTATATAGACAACCCCTACGCTTACATGGCCCGTGCTGCCGTTTTTGTGCTGTCTTCAGCTTGGGAAGGCTTACCGACGGTCCTGATCGAAGCGATGGCGGTAGGCGTCCCAGTTGTATCCACAGACTGTAAGAGTGGCCCATCAGAAATTCTGGATAACGGCAAGTATGGTTTACTGAAGCCAGTGGGGGATAGTAATGCTCTGGCAGAAGGAATTTTAAATGTTTTATCCGGCGAGCTGAGAACAGTTGATCCGAATTGGCTGAACCAGTTCACATTTGAAGCGTCTACCAGACAATATCTTGATGTGCTGGGCGTTGATCAACTGTAAAGAATTAATCAAGTATGGAGGTATAAGCATATGAGCTAGTAAGGCACTCCTTAGCTCTAGCGTGTCTGAGTGTTGATATCACAGTGATTGTTATCATGGTTGTATTAATGCTGCTGTGAAGCATTTGAGAAGTTCTACCGATTGACGACGAGTTTTCCGGGCTGTTGACTACAATCTTGCACATGTTTTGTAACTAGTTCTGACGCTTCTAAAGATCCCTCGACACAACAAAAGGAGAGATGATGTCTAAAACCTTAATTCAACCTCATGGAGGCCAGTTAGTCGATTGTCGCCTCCAGGGCAGTGAACGCCAAGCGGCTTTTGAGAATGCCCATGCCCTGCCCCGCTTGACTCTCTCGGTGCGCAATCTTGCCGACCGGAGTGTGTCTTGCCACGGGAATCTATAGTCCACTCAACGGCTTTGTGAGTGAGCAAGACTACCGCAGCATCGTCAACGATCTGCACCTGGGTAACGGTCTTGTCTGGAGTATCCCAGTCACTTTACGAGTTCCAGATTCAGTCAGTGAAAATTCAGACTAGATACTGAAATTGCCTTAGCTCTTCCTAATGGCGACCTCTTTGCAGTCATGCTGGTGACCAGCAAGTTCAAGCCGGACCAGAATCATGAAGCACAGAAGGTCTACCGCATCACAGACGAGGCTCATCCCGGTGTTTGCGCCATGAAAGCGGAGGGTGAGGTCTATCTCGGCGGTCCCATTCGTCTGATTAACTCCGTTGCCTATGATGACTTCGAGAGCTACCATCTAACCCCAAACGCTACCCGAGCCGAGTTTGCCAAGCGCCAATGGAATACCATAGTTGCTTTTCAGACTCGCAATCCCATCCATCGCGCCCACGAGTATATTACTAAGATTGCCCTAGAACTCGTCGATGGCCTGTTCATCAATCCCTTGGTTGGAGCGACCAAGTCTGACGACGTCCCGGCCGATGTGCGCATGCAATGCTACAAAATTCTGATTGACAAGTACTATCCTGGAGACCGTACTCTGCTAGGAGTATTCCCAGCAGCGATGCGTTATGCGGGTCCACGGGAGGCAATTATGCATGCCATTGCCCGTCAGAACTATGGCTGTACCCATTTTATCATTGGCAGGGATCACGCAGGAGTCGGCTCATACTATGGGACCTACGATGCTCAGCAAATCTTCAACGAGTTCGGCCCAGATGAGTTAGGGATTATCCCTATGAAATTTGAGCATGCATTCTACTGCACCCGGACACAAACCATGGCAACTGCCAAAACTAGTCCTGGCAGCCCTGAAGAACGAATTCACCTATCCGGAACCAAGGTGCGAGAGATGCTCGGTAAAGGGCAGATGCCGCCCCCAGAGTTTACCCGTCCTGAGATTGCCGAGATTCTAGTCGCCTCAATGCAGCAAAAAATCAGCAACAAGACTGCTTGATCACCTTAAGTTAGAGGAACCAAACCATGACAGACAAAGGCCTAATCCTGTGGTTTACAGGGTTAAGTGGTTCTGGTAAAACCACAATTGCCAGGGCTGTTGAGCGAGAGCTGAAAGCTTGCAGTTGTAGAGTCGAAATCCTTGACGGCGACGTCATCCGCACCAACCTCTCTAAGGGGTTAACCTTTAGCAAAGAGGATCGTGACACCAATATTCGGCGTATTGGTTTTGTTGCTAATCTCCTCAGCCGCAATGGCGTGGTGGCAATCACAGCGGCGATCAGTCCCTATCGCTCTATTCGCGATGAGATTCGCGAGATGAGCGAGAATTTCCTGGAAGTGTATGTGAACGCTCCCCTGGAAATTTGTGAGACTCGTGATGTGAAAGGTATGTATGCCAGAACTCGGGCAGGCGAACTCAAGAACTTGACGGGCATTGACGATCCCTACGAGGAGCCCCTGAAGCCTGAAGTGGTCTGCTATACTGCCAAAGAAAGTATTGCTGAGAGTGCTGCCAAGGTGATAACCCAAATGGAACACTCAGGCTATCTTTCCTCAAATCAAATGGCTAGTCGAGCTCTTTAAACAAGAGAACTTGCTAAAACAACTGACGGAGCGAAGGCTTGATGAACAATTCATACTCGCTGAAGTTGCTTTTGCCTCAGATTGTTGCGCTGGCAACTGAGGCAGGAGCCGCAGTTATGGAGATTTACGCCGGAGAGAACCTTGAAACTTCCTACAAAGAAGACAATTCGCCCCTCACTCGGGCCGATATTGCTGCTCATGGCCTGATTGTAGAGCGTCTGCGGGAACTGACTCCAGGCTTACCGATTCTGTCGGAAGAATCCAAGTCTGAACCTTACACAACTCGGCAACATTGGGGGACTTTCTGGCTGGTTGATCCTTTAGATGGCACCAAGGAATTTATCAAGCGGAATGGTGAGTTTACAGTTAATATTGCCCTGATTGATAACAGTGCACCAGTATTGGGCGCGGTCTATGCTCCGGCTCTGGGCGTGACCTACTGGGCTGCGAAGGGAATGGGTGCATTCAAACAGAACCAGGGTGCTACCGTGGAACCGATCGAGGTTAGCGATTACCGAGAGGGTCCTCTCAAAATCGTAGCCAGCCGTTCTCATGCTGGAGAGCAATTGACTCAATTTCTGGAGAAAGTTGGTAGCTACGAGTGTGTGAGCATGGGTAGCTCACTGAAACTCTGTTTAGTCGCAGAGGGAGTCGCTCACCTCTATCCCAGGCTAGGACCCACTATGGAATGGGATGTGGCAGCGGCACATTGTGTGGTGAGTGAAGCAGGCGGAACGCTCACGGACCTTACAGGCTATCCACTGGTTTATAACAAGCCAGACCTGCTAAATCCTCACTTTATGGTGGCTGGAAATCCCACCTATCCTTGGAAACCGATATTAGCCAAGGTTTAGAAGGATATGACTATGTGATGTTGATTGGGTGGTGCTAGAGAACCCGGAATGGGGGGCGTTTGCCCCCCACCCCCCCACTGGGGGACGAAGCGCCTCCCCCAGGCCCCCTGCGCAAGGGGCGGGTGACACGGCTTAAGGTCAGTGTCATTCGGTGTGTCAACTGAAGGGAAGTGGCAGCGGATAAAGAAACGGATAAAGAAACGGGTAAAGAACGGATGGGCGATTGGTCAACCCTCAAGTCCCCATGCGTTCTTTATCCGTTGCCAACCGGGTCGGCTCGCTGTCGTTTCGCCTCGTTTGCACCTAGCCACTCGGCTTGCTGAGCTTGGAACTCGGAGCATTCGGCTGAGCACTCGAAGTCTCCAGTCTGGAACTCGGCTGTGCGCGCTGAAGGCTGGGAAGTTCGAGCTATTTTCTCGACTTTCGAGGCTGGGTGCTCGGCAGAGCGAGTGCCGGACTCGGAGTCTGGAGCGGATGGCTCGACCTGCGGGGCTGGGAACCCGATGCTCCGGGCTTAGAGCTTGGGAAGCGCAGCCTCACAGAGCTTGCGCCGCCTGGTAACGCCCCAGCGCCGTGAGCGGAAAGTGCTGCTGATAGAGGTGATACTTCAGATAGAAGTGACCCGGGAAACCAGTGCCCGTAAACTCAGACTCATCCCAAGTGCCATCAGCGCGCTGCGTGTCCAGTAGATAGCCAATCCCCCGCTCCACCGCCAGACTCTGATCCTGCCCAGCCGCCAGCAGACCAATCAACGCCCAGGCAGTTTGAGACGCCGTGCTGACCCCCTGCCCCTTGAGCTTAGGATCGTTATAGCTGCGGCAAGTCTCACCCCAGCCCCCATCGGCATTCTGACAACGGCTCAACCAGTCAGCCCCTTGCTGCACTGCCCTGGGCTGAACCTCAAGACTGGCCAGTGCCGCCAGCACCCCACTGGTGCCGTAGATGTAGTTCACACCCCAGCGGCCAAACCAGCACCCTTCCGCCTCCTGCTCCCGCATCAGATAGTTCAAGGCTCTGGCCCTCGCCCGCTCCGCCAGCGGCAGGTCGCAGTGCCCAAACATCTCCAGCACCCGGGCCGTGACATCCGCCGTATTGGGGTCAATCATCGCCTTGAGATCGCCGTAGGGAATCGCATTCAGCCACGCTTGATCATTGTTGAGATCAAACGCCGCCCAGCCGCCCGGACGGCACTGCATACTCACCACCCAGGCCGCCGCTCGGGCGATCGCCGCCTGCTTGAGGCGCTCATCCGGCAGCTGCACCCCCTGCAACGCCATCACCACCACCGCCGTGTCATCCACATCCGGGTAGAAGCGATTGTCAAACTCGAAAGCCCAGGCTCCCGGCTGGCCAGTTTTGTTCTTCACCGCCCAGTCGCCGTAGTCCAGAATCTGCTTCTCCAGCAGCCACTCACCCGCCCGCACCAGCGCCGGGTGGTCCGCAGCCAGACCGCTATCGACCAAGCCACGCACCGTCAGCGCCGTATCCCAGACCGGCGAAATGCACGGCTGAATGCGGTACTCCGCTTCGGTTTCAATCGCGAAATTATCCACCGCTCGCAGACCCCGCTCAATCACCGGATCTGACGCCGCGTAACCCAAACAGCGCAACCCCAGCAGCGAATTGAGCATCGCCGGGATAATGCCGCCCCAATCGCCAGTCGCCTCCTGCCGCTCCAGCACCCACCGCTCGGCGGCGCGGATGCCCTCATCGCGCAACGGCACGAGACCCAGATCTTCCCCTAACTTGAACAGCTGATCGAGCCCCACAAACAGGTCGCTCCAGTCGCCATTGCGCGGCAGCTCAAAGCGGGCGTTCTGCCGCCCCTCCGCGTACAGCTCATCCACACAGACCTGCGGCTCAATCTCAAACACCGGCTTGCGGTCAAACACGATCAGCAGTGGCACCGTGCTGCCCCGCGCCCAGCTCGACAGCTCGTAGATATTGACCGGAAACTCATGGGGCAGCAGCATCACCCAGGGCGGCAGCGAGGGCACACCGCGCCAGTCGTAGCAGCCCAGCAACGCCAAGTGCAATTTGGTGAAAATGCGCGTTTTGGAGATCCCCCCCCGCGCCACAATAAACTCGCGAGCGCGGATCAGAGGCTGATCCAGCTCGGACAGACCCAGCAGCTTAAGCGCCAAATAGGCTTCGACCGAGGTGCTCAAGTCGCCGCCATCACCGTAGAACAGTTCCCAGCCGCCGTGGGCGCGTTGCTGATTGAGTAGATAGGTCCGGACCTTGTGCAGCGGACGACCCTGCTCAGTGCCCCAAATTTTGTGCAAAAGCACGACCTCAGCCGTGATCGTGACATTCGATTCCAACTCTGCCCACCAGTAGCCTTTCGGGTTTTGCAGGGACAGTAGATAATTCTGCGATTTCGCCACGGCAGCAGCAACCCGGCTTGGGGTCATCAAGCCAGCCCGAAGGTTATCTTGCGTACTTGTCACACCGATCTCTCCTACACCATTCGACTTAGCATACGGGCGCTTGCTGCTCTTTGACAAGAGTGGCAAATCCTAACATCTAGCGGTTGCTGTTACACCGCTTCGTATCCACAGTTACGCCATAGTTACGCCATGCGCTCCCAAGATCTGACATCAGCATTGGCGCAAGTTAGCATAGCCGACAAGGACAAAGTTCCTGGCTGCAAGCTGTGAATTATCCGCAGCGCTTTTACCGTTAGAGACAACCTGTAGACCGAGTCATTCAGTGAGCTGCCTGTCTCAACTCAGGAGATCTTGAACCGATGCCTATCGCGCCAGCCTCACTCGACCCCGCCTTTGACCGCGATCAGTTTCTGCTGCGCCAAAAATTCCTGGCAATCTCCGAAAAGTATGATGTCTGGGATGCCGAGGGCAACACAATTTTGTATATCGAGCGTCCCGCCCATTTCTTGCGCAATCTCGGCGCTGGCTTGGCTGGACTGGTTGCCGGGTTGGTCACGTTCATATTGCTGATTCTGATCGCTAGCGTTCTATCCAATCGAACGATTTCGGTCTTTTTGATCATCCTGGCGACGTTCGGCTGGATCGCTGTGAACTTTATCGTGACGATGGCGCTCTATCAAAAGCGCCATGTCACGTTTTATCGGGACAATAGCAAGCAGGAACGGCTGCTGGAGATCCTGCAAGACAAAAAAGTTGAATGGATCACGACAACTTATACGGTCATTGATGCCAGTGGTCAGTTGCTCGCCAGACTGCGCAAGAACTATTTATTCGATTTGGTTCGCAAGCGCTGGCAGTGCTTGACACCAGAGGGCAATCTGCTCTGTGTCGCCAAAGAGGACTCGCTGATCCTGGCGCTGCTACGCCGACTGATTGGTGTGTTTTTTGGCGTTCTGCGCACCAATTTTGTGATCTGTGAGGGCACAAGCCAACGGCTGATCGGCACATTCAACCGCAACTTCACGCTTCTGGACCGCTATGTCCTCGACCTGAGCGCTGATCCTGAGCGCAGGCTGGACCGGCGCATCGCGGTTGCCTTGGGGGTGATCCTGGATACGGGTGAGCGGCGTTGAGCCCCTGGGCAAAAAGCGTCAAGATTGAAAGTGAACTTGAACCCAAGGCTTGGATTATCCGGTGGCTTATGCAGTCTCTCACTCCTGAACCTTCAGCTGCGGCGCTGCCCCAGGCAGAACTCACGGTGCAAGGGACCTGGTTTGACTATCCCGTGCGCGTTCAGCCTCACCATACGGACTATTCCGGTGCGGCCTGGCACGGCAGCTATATCGCCTGGATGGAAGAAGCGCGGGTCGAGTGCTTGCGGTCGGTGGGCGTTGGGTTTGAAGAGCTGGTGGCGGCGGGCTGCGATCTGCCGGTGGTGGAGCTGTCGCTGCGCTACCATCGTCCGGCGCGGTTGGGGATGCAGCTGTTGGTGCGCAGCCATCTGCGCGAACTCACCAGTCCGCGCCTGCACTGGGACTACCAGATCTGTGCGCTGCAGCCAGAGCCGCAAACGCCTGAACTGCTGGTCAGTGCTCGCGTGACGCTGGTGACGGTTGACCGGCAGAAGGGCAAAATCATGCGTTCGCTGCCGCCGCTGGTGCAGGCGGCGTTCCAGCGGCTGAAGGAGATCTAGGCTCCAAACCTATGAGAGGAAATCAGGGTGCATCTAATTCTGCTAGGAGCCTCGGGCTCGGGCAAAGGAACTCAGGCCCAACGCCTGTCGGATCACTTCGCGATCCCCTATGTCTCGACGGGCAATCTGCTGCGGGCGGCCCTGACTCAAGACTCTGAGCTGGGCGATCAGGCACGCCAGTACGTGGAGCAGGGGGAGCTGGTGCCGGATGAGGTGATGATCGAGTTCATCCAGACTCGGCTGCGTCAGGCGGATGCTGCGCATGGCTGGGTGCTGGAGGGCTATCCGCGCACTGCGTTTCAGGCGGAGGAGCTGGATTTTCTGCTGGATGCGCTGGCGCAGCGGCTGGATCGGGCGATCCTGCTGGAGGCGGCTGAGGCGAAGTTGATCGAGCGCTGTCTGCAACGGGGCCTGACGGATGACCAGCCGGAGGTGATCCAGCGGCGCATTCAACTGTTTTATGAGCGCACCTTGCCGCTGTTGGACTATTACCGCTATCGCAATCGTCTGCTGGAGGTGTCGGGGGAGCCGCCGCCGGAGGTTGTGTTTGCACAGATTTTGGCGGCGTTGGGCAAGGTCTAGGCGCAGTCACTCGAACACGGGCGGCCACAGGTCGGCAATGGGCAGCTCCCAGCCGGGCAGTAGGTCGGGCAGAGTCAGCGTATCGCCATCTCTGAAGGTCATGGGTTCACTGCTGGGGCGATAGACCGTGACCGTTCGCGAGTCGGGGTCGATTAGGATGCCAATCTGGGCTCCCAGTGCCAGGAACTGTTCTAGTTTCTCGCGCAGGGGCCGAATGCGATCGGATTTGGATTTGACTGCCACGATCAGGTCTGGGACCAGGGCGGCGAAGGAGCGCAGGGACTGTTTGAGGCGTTGGGCCACGACGAAGGAGACATCGGGGGCTCGCAAATCGGAGTTGGGCAGGATGAAGCCGCCGCTGGCGTCAAACACGCGCCCTAGCCGACGCGGTTTAACCCAGTTGCGCAATTGCGCTGAAAACTCAACGCCAATCTCGCTGGATTCTGCGTCGGATGGACTCATGAGGATGATCTGTCCATCTACTAGTTCTAGTTTCCAGTCGGGATGCTCGGCTTGGACCTTCTCCAGATCGGCAATGGTCAGGGACATGGCATAGCCTCTGAGCGTCTGGTGCTATGCTACTGCGACCGATCGACGGATGAAACGGCTGGAAAGCAGATGAGCCTTCTGTCCTAGCAGTCCTCTTGCCCACCGACAGGTCCCCATCCGCGGCTAAACACTCCCCGCCAGAGATGGGACGAACGGTGCACTGGGGTGGGACACATTTTCTAATACCTGGGACAAGCACTGCACGCAGATGGGATGAACCGCGCCATCTGTCGGCAACCGTCCCACCGCTCAGAAAACTCGTCTCACCGCTCAGAAAATCGGTCCCACCGGTCTGCACCATTCGTCCCACTGCTCAGAAAATGGGGCCTACAGGTCTGCACCATTCGTCCCACCGGTCGGAATATTGGTCCCACCGGGCTGCACCATTCGTCCCACTCTTGCCTGCAAAGCTCCCAGCCCCAGCGGCCAGACTTGCAAGCGCCTGAGTCTGCGGCTGTCGCTGGCGCGCGACCCACCTTAGGCTTCGGGCTCAGCGCCAGGGGCTGCGAGTTCTTGTGGCGTCAGCCAGGCGATCTCGCGGGCCTGCTCGGGCAGCTGGGCGGTGCGCTGACCGTGAGTGCGAGCCTGCCAGCCCACCAATTGCAGCGGCGTCGCCAGCAGGTCCACCACGCCCGAGCCTTTGCCCCGCAGCAGCCGGAGCCCGCTCAAGGGCAGCTCCTTCAGCGCCCAGCGCGTCAACCGGTAGCGATACTCCGCAGCAGTGAGTTCCCGCTGCAGTGCAATCCCGTGCAACTCGTGCAAGTAGCGGTTCGAGCGCCCATAGCGCCGCCACTGACTGCGAAACTCCGCCAACGTAGCGCGATGGCGATGGCGCACCACCGCCTCAGGCGCAAACCGCAGCGACCAACGCCCCCCGCTCTGCAACCGCCAGCAGAGATCGGCATCGCCCCCCGTGGTCAAATAAGGCCGGAACAGCCCCCCCTCAGCCAGCACCGTCCGCCGCACCGCCAGATTCGCCGTCTGCCCATAGGGACCGTTAGTGTGGGCCAACGTGTGTTTCTGCGACAGCACCTGCTGTTGTTCTGCATAGCGCTCCAGCAGCCCATCACTGGGCAGCGCCACAATCTCCCCCGCCACCAGACCCACCGCCGGGTCCTGAAACGGCGCGATCAGCGCCGCCAACCAGCCCGGCTCAGGCCGACAGTCGGCATCTGTAAACGCCAAGATCTCACCCTGTGCGGCGCGAATGCCCGTATTGCGCGCCGCATAAGAACTCTGGATCGCCGTCTCCCGCAGCAGCCGGAACTGAGAGTGCAGACGGCTGTGAGCCACGACCTGCTCGCGGCTGTCATCGGTTGATTGGTTATCCACCACCAGCACCTCCAGGCGCTCGACCGGGTAAGACTGCCGCTCCAGCGCCGCCAGCAACTCCGGCAGATCCTCAGCGCCGTTGAACACCGGAATAATCACCGAAACCAGCGGCAACGTCAGATTGGAGCCCTCAGACACAGCAGACGACATAGCCACCATCAACAAACTAGACAAAGCGCCTGCCCACAGGACCGTTATACGAGATACGCCCAGACTTTTCGCACAACCCGCCTCAATTCCCGGAGAGCCCGCAAGAAGTTTGCAGCAGCCTAATACCCCAGCGGCAAGCCAGCCCGAGCAACCTGCGCTAGAGTGTCAACACAGCTCAGCCTCGACCAGGCTGACACCCAGTCCGAGGTGAAGTCCCATGTGTATTTGCGTGAACTGCCAGTACGTGGATCGCTGCATCACCTACCACGCCGTAGAAGGTCAGCACCTGCAGCCCCACCTCACCGAATCGCCCGATTTTGAGCCGGTCGAACCGACGATCAACGTCAATATTCGTAACCACGGCACCGAAATGGAATGGGACGTGGTCGGCTGTCACAGCTTCAAAGCCGAGACCGGCAAATGGGCTCGCCTGCGGCCCGGTGAGCTGATTCCCACTTGATCAATTGGGCCAGCTCATTGTGCAGAAGTTTGAAGCCAGCCGAGGCAGTTGCTCAAGAATTATTGAGACATTCTCAGACGGTTCAGCGGGGGATGGTACTGTCTGGAAACCTTTATTTCCAGATAGTTTGAGACCGATGCACAATAAGCCTTTTCAAGATCCTTTGTCCGCCGTGGTGACGGCTGGCATGGGAGCTGGCATTGTGACCTCTTTCGCCGTCAGCCAAGGTCAAAATCCCCTCACCGCCCTGGGCATTACCGCCTTCTCAATTGTCGTCGCCCTGATCGTCGAGGTCGCGACTGGTTCTGAATTGCGCTAGGATCTCGCGCCATTTTAGGAAACTTCTTGAAAAAACCTGAGTCACACTGTATAAGGTGCAACGGGTGACTCGAATCTAGGCTTAGGCACTAGATTTGGCGATTCAGGCATTTTTCGAGGAGACCTTACAAAACATGCGCTGTTTGTCTCAGCCCTATAGAGCCGTCAACCGACTCTGCTATCTGGTGGTTGGCGTTGGCGGGCTATGGTTGGTTCCAGCGGATCTGGGCAGTGCTCAGGTGCTGCCCGAGTCGGCTGCGCCGCCGATTGTGGCTCAGACCCCAGCCCAGCCCGAGGTCACCGGCGTGATCGTGGACGCACAGGGGTTGAGCTTTCAGCCCAGCATGGGCATGCGCCTGCTAGACGCCCAGGGCAATCAGATCTATCTCAGCGCCGCCGCCCGCCGCAACCTCGACGCTGACTCAATTTCCACCCAAGGCACCGCCAGCTACGCCTACAACCTAGATCAGGCCCGTGGCCTCGACCGAGTGGGCGCGCGACCGCTGGTAGTGCGAGCCCTAGGCACCCAGGGCGAAGACCTGGTGATCTCAGAGGAAGACGCCCAAGTGCTCCAGGCCAAGAACCGCCAGGACCGCTTTCTGGATAACCTGTCGGTGGTCGTGGTCTGGACGCCTGCCAAGCTCAGCCCGCCCCTGTCGCCCGAACTGTTGGAGCAAGCCCGCCGCGACCGCGACCTGATCAGGCAGGCCACCGGCTCGCAGACGCGCCCATCGCCTGCCCCGGCTGCGCCTGCGATCTCGCCGCCGCCTGTGCAGGCAGCGGCCCCGCTGCCAGTCACAGTTCAGCCACCAGCAGCAGTTCCCTGGCCTGCGGGTCCGGCCTCGCCAGATACGCCGGTGCGCGAGTCGCCCGCCCGGGTGCTGCCGGTGCTCACTGGCCCGCGTCCGCCGGGTCCGCTGCCACCGCCCGCGCGTGATTTTCCGGTCGCGCCGCTGCCTGCGGCTGGGCCGGGAGCTGCGGAGTTTGAGTGGGTGCGCCCGCCGGGTTGAGGCCGGAGCCCTAGCTGATGTGTAGGTTCACGACCAGCGACAGCAAGAACACCAGCTGTGCCGCTAGCAGAAACAGGTAGAACACGACCCGCCCGCGAAACACGGTCAGCAGCAGCGCAATACTCTTGAGGTCGATCATCGGCCCAAATACCAGGAAAGCCAGCAGGGAGCCACTGGTGAACACCGAGGCAAAGGAGAGCGCGAAGAAGGCGTCCACCGTCGAGCAGATTGACACCACCGCCGCTAGGATCATCATCGCGGCAACTGAACTTATTGGTCCCTGGCCCAGGCTCAGCACCCACTCGCGCGGCACCAGCACTTGCACTGCCGTGGCAACTGCCGCACCGAGCAGCAACACACTGCCCAGCTCACGGAATTCCTGCACCGTGTTGGCGACGAGCAAGGGCAGCCAGGCTTTGGCGGGCTTGCGGCTGAGCGCGGCTGTTTCGCCTTGCAAAAAAAAGGTGCCGCCTTGGAGCAGGTCAGCCTCGGCAGCGTTAAGCACCGGGCGCACTTTCAGGCCGCGGGCTACCTGAGGCTGCAGCAACGGGGTCAGATCGGCCTGGGCGCTGAAGATCCAGCCGACCAGCGCGGCGACCAGCAGCGAGCCGCCGATGCGCAGGAAGGCAATTTCTGGCTGGTCACGGAACGCCGTCCAAGTAGCCCAGAAGACCACCGGATTGACCACCGGCGCGGCCAACAGAAAGCCAATGGCCACGGCGCTGGGTGCGCCCTGCAGCAGCAACCGTCGCGCCACGGGCACATTGCCGCACTCGCATACCGGAAACAGAAAGCCCATCACGCCCCCAGCCAGTGCCCCCAGCAGCGGCTGACGTGGCAGGGCGGCGACCAGTTTGCGCTCATCTATAAACAGCAGCATAGCGCTGGAGAGCAGCACGCCCAGCAGCAGAAACGGCATCGCTTCGACCACCAGGCTCAGAAACAGGGTCAGGGTAGGCGCGAGCCCCTGAGCTTGGGCACTGAGGCTGGTCATGCGATGAGGTCCCGTCCGCCCAGATAGGGTTGCAGCACTTCGGGCACCTTGACGCTGCCGTCGGGCTGCTGGTAGTTTTCCAGGACGGCGGCCATGGTGCGCCCGACGGCCAGGCC
This sequence comes from Leptolyngbya sp. SOY_34_metabat_272, assembly GCA_031399305.1. GTDB lineage: Bacteria > Cyanobacteriota > Cyanobacteriia > FACHB-261 > FACHB-261 > FACHB-261. The sequence continues at coordinate 60,495 of JANNOU010000018.1, read as the reverse complement.
GGAGCCGTTGAGCGTGTGCACGAACTGGGTGCCTTTTTTGCCAGATTCCTTGAAGCGAATGTTGGCCCGCCGCGCTTGAAAGTCGAGGCAATTGGAGCAGCTGGAGATCTCGCGATATTTGCCCTGGCTGGGCAGCCACACCTCTAGGTCATAGGTTCTGGCAGAGGCAAAGCCCAGGTCGCCGCTGCACAGGGCGAGCACGCGGTAGGGCAGTTTGAGCGCTTGCAGGATTGCCTCGGCGTTGGCGGTGAGGCTTTCGAGTTCCTGCATTGAGGTCTCGGGGTGGGTAAGTTTGACTAGCTCCACTTTGTTGAATTGGTGCAGGCGGATCAGGCCACGCGTGTCGCGTCCGTAGCTACCGGCTTCGCGGCGGAAGCAGGGGGTGTAGGCGCATAGGCGCAGGGGCAGGTCATCGCTGCTGAGGGTTTCGTCGCGGTAGAGGTTGACCAGGGGCACTTCAGAGGTGGGCAGCAGCCACAGGTCGTCGAGGCTGCATTGGAAGCTCTCTTCGGCGAATTTGGGCAGCTGGCCACTGCCGGTGAGCGAGGCGGTGTTGACCAGCAGCGGTGGCATCACTTCTAGGTAGCCCGCGCCGATCTGGGTGTCGAGCATGAAGCTGATCAGCGCTCGCTCTAGGGCTGCGCCGAGCCCCTGCAAGGCCACGAACCGGCTCTGGGCAATTTTGGTGGCGCGCTCAAAGTTGAGGATGCCGAGGGCTTCGCCGATTTCCCAGTGGGGTCGCAGGTCTTGGCCCTGGAGTAGGTATTGGTCGCCCCAGCGGCGAAGTTCGAGGTTGTCGGCTTCGCTGCGGCCCACAGGCGTGGAGGCGTCGGGCAGGTTGGGCAGGCTCAGCAGTTGGGCGTCGAGGCTGGCGCGCAGTTCGCGCTCCTGCTGCTCTAGGCTGGCGGTTTCGGCTTTGAGCTGGCTGCCTCGGTCGCGCAGGGCCTGGACTTCGGGGCTGTTGGCGGCTGTTTTCATCTGCTCGCCGACCTGTTTGCCGATGCTGTTGCTCTCGGCTTGCAGGGCGGAGCGCTTTTGCTCTAGGTCGCGCACTTGCCGGTCGAGGTCGAGCAAGCTGCTCAGGTCGTAAGAGCCGCGTGTGTCTAGGCGCGTCTGGACCTCGTCGGGTCTGTCTCGCAGCAGCTTCAGGTCTAGCAAGGGGGGCGCTCTCCAGCGTCAGATTTCGGGGGTCGCTTCACCTATTTAACCCTGTCGCTGTTCGCTTCGGGTTTGGCGGGAGTTCTCCGGATCTGCGGCAAGCCTTGCCGCAGATCCGGAGAACTCCTAACTCGATTCGGGGAAGTCCTAACTCGATTGGAGGTGCAATCCGCTCAGTTGAGGGGGAGCTCTAGGTTTATCCTCACGGTTGCTCTGCATCACCTAGCCACGTGCGAGACTTGCCTCAATGTCTAGCCTTCTGCCGAAGGCTAGCCCGGTGATTTTCGAGGCATAGCTGGTGGACTTTCCGATGATCCGATGCATGGGGGGTAAAACAGTGGACAACCGGCAGGACAGAAGATGACCAGTGGCAACGGGCGCGAGCCAATTGACAGCGCTTAGAACGTATCACTGCCAACCTGGCCTAAACTGCTGAGGCGCGGGAGCGTCGCCTGGCACGCCTGGAGCGGGAGGGTTAGCTGAAGCTTCTGCGCGCCCGAACTCTCCGGCCACCGCTTAGAGTCGTTCCTGAATCACAAAGCGGTCCAGGCTCAGCGAGCGAGTTTCGGCCTCGGGCAGATGATCGAAGAAGCTAGCGGCCAGCCGCCGCCAGAGTACTTTGTTGATGCTGTAGTAGACCTGTCGGCCCTGGCGGCGGCTCTGGACCAACCCAGCCACGCGCAGCAGCCCCAGATGATGACTGATGGTGTTCTGGGGCAGCTTGAACTCGGCGCACAGCTCACTGACGTTGGCTTCACCCTGGGCCAGCCACAGCACTAGGTTGAGACGGGTTTCATCGCTCAGCATCTGCATCAACTGGGCGAGTTGGTGCAGATAGGAAGCAGGAAAGCGTATCCGTGGCGGGGGCAAGTCCAAGCGGCGGGCCTCCAGTACGCAAATATTCAACTTCCTCTTCACATTATCCCTGCAAGCCTTGTTGGGGCGCACGGCTGTTCAACGTGAATGAACTTTACCTTCCCCAAGCCAGCCTTCGTGCGTTAGACTGTCTAAGCTAAGCCAGAAATGGTTCGGATTCAGGCATCGGGGCGTAGCGCAGCTTGGTAGCGCACTACTTTGGGGTAGTAGGGGTCGTGGGTTCAAATCCCGCCGCCCCGATCCATTAGCACCTAGGGGCTCAGGCTTTTTACCCCATATGCCTGAGCCTTTTGTGTTGGGCAGGTGCTCTGTTAGGTCGATGATCTCAGTCGTTGGCATTGGATTGGATGGAGCACAGGGCCTGAACCTCACAGTTCAGAAGGTCGTGCAGCAGGCTGAGGTTCTGGTAGGCAGCCCGCGTCACCTGAGCTACTTTCCCGAACATCCAGCGCAGCGCCTAGTCCTGGGTGACTTTACCGCGACGCTGGATCAGCTCCAGCCTTGGCTCGAGAAAGCAGTAGTGGTGCTGACCTCAGGCGATCCGCTGTTCTTTGGTTTGGGACGGTTGCTGCTGGACCGATTTGGGGCAGACTGTCTGACCTTTTATCCAGCAGTGAGTTCGGTGCAGCTGGCCTTTGCCCGCATCAAACAGCCCTGGCAAGACGCTGAGCTGATCAGCGCCCACGGACGCTCGCTAGACCGTCTGATTCGGGCGCTCCAGGCGGGTGCAGAGCGGTTGGCGGTGCTGACCTCGCCTGAGCACTCACCCCAAGCGATCGCGCGGCTAATTCAGGCGCTGGATCTGCCGACCGCCTATCGCTTCTGGGTCTGCGAAAACTTGGGGGGACCGCAGGAGCAGATCCAGTGTCTATCGCTGGCGAAGGCCATGACCTGGACGGCAGCGCCGCTCAATCTAGTGCTGCTGGTGCGTCAGGATCAGCGTCCTGAGCCCGAGCACCTGCCCTTGCTGGGCATCCCCGATCACCGGTTCCTAAGCTTTGAGGACCGACCGGGGCTGATCACCAAGCGTGAAGTGCGGGTGTTGACCCTGAGCGAATTGGCCTTGCAGCCGAGGCAAGTGGTTTGGGACATCGGCGCGGGGACAGGCTCGGTCTCGATTGAGATTGCCCGTCTGCTGCCGAGCAGTCAAGTCTATGCGGTCGAGAAGACGGCGGCAGGAATCAGCTTGATCGAGCGCAATTGCCAGCGCTTCGGCGTGACCAATGTGCAGCTAGTGGCTGGAGCCGCACCGGCAGCGCTGACCGATTTGCCTGCACCCGACCGGGTTTGTCTGGGCGGCAGCGGCGGCGAGCTAGAGCCAATTTTGGCGTTGCTGGCGCAACGGCTGCTGCCTGACGGCGTTCTAGTCGCCAACCTGGCGACTCTGGAACATCTGCACACCGCTCAGCAGTGGCTGGTTGAGCGCGCCTGGACGGTTCAGCTGCTGCAGGTCAACCTAGCGCGCTCGGTGCCGGTGGCAGCGCTCACCCGCTTTGCGCCGCTCAATCCGGTGACCTTGCTGCGGGCGACACGCCCACTCGAGCCGCTCTAATTCACAAGCGGGAGAGCGTGTTGGACAAAATGTCGGCCATGGCGTCGGTGTTGAAGTGGCGTACGCAGCGTTCACGGGCGCGCAGGCCCTGGGCATTGGCCTGATCGAGATGCTGAAAAATCCACTGGATTTGGTCTGCGAGTTGCTCCGGCGAGCTGGGATCGACCAGATAGCCGGTATCGCCCAGCACGGCCGGAATGTCGCCGACTCGGGTCGATAACACCGGCTTCGCCATCGCCATGCCTTCAGTCAACTTGAGCGGCAGCTGGGCACGAGCGATCGGCAGGTCGCGCTGTGGCACTACAATCACGTGGGCGGCGGACACCACCTCCGGCATTGCCTCTAATGGGAGGCGGGGCAGCTTAATTACCCAGCGCTGCCAGCGTGCGAGCAGCTGATCCTCATAGTTATCGGGCTTTCTGCCGCCGACGATGACCAGTCGGAGGTCTGGCTCGTTGAGCAGATCGAGCGCCCTCAACAGATCCTCAAGGCCCTTGTGCGGTCGAGCCGTGCCGGGGAACATCAGCACGCGATAGTCGGACAGTCCATGCCGTGCTCGGCTGACCTCGGGGTCAAATTTTTGCGGGTCAAAGAGAGCCGTATCTTTGCCGTTGGGCAAGTAGATGCCGCCGAACCGATGTTTGAGAAAGGAGGTATCCACCGTAACGGCGTTGGCGTGGCTGACCAGTTTTTCCATCCAGCGTAGATACAGGGGATGATCCGAGTGCCTGAGCGCGCCGCCTGTTTTGAAAATATCGCGCAGCAGCTGCTTGAAGCTAGGGCGATAGCGCCATTCGTCACCGCCCAACCAGCTCAGCTCCCAATCGTCGATGTCCAGAACCACCGGGCGGCTGGTCCGCAGCTTTTGAAGCAGAGCCATGCCGAAACTGGTGGGCTTGGGCTTGATTGCGTAGATCACATCGCCGCTGATTTTCTGGAGTAGATCTTTGGCTGAACTCAAAATGGGAAAAGATCCGCGAACTGGCACCCAATCGACTGCCAATTCCTCTGGCGGCATTGGATAGGGTTTTTCACCCGAGAGAAAACCGAGGACCTCAACCTCGTGCCCTAATTTATGCAGGGCTTGACTGAGCAAATAAGCCCGAGTAGAACCGCCTCCAGATAAATCTGGAGCAAGAATTGAAACCTTCATCTTTCATGCAACCAGGTAGAGTATGTGCCCGTCGTGAATCGACATGGTCAGGGGGCAGAATGCTGGTAATCTCTCCCCCGCTCAGTGATTCGGGAATCCTCGTGGAAAACCCTACCAATCGTGTTTCGGGACTTGCTCAATGCCCCTGTCTTCACTAAGCCTGGCTTTGTTCAGGTATTCAGATTCAGTCCTTTGTTTTCTCCGGAGACAAAAAAGCATCGGCCCCCTACACCTGTATCTCTAGATACTTGTCCTTGAGTATCTAGCTGAAGATAGAGATTCGTTTTGCTCTGGTCCAGATTGAACTCTACTTTTGGCGCGCCGCCGGATGCATTCGCTTTTGAGTACTCCACCGGCCATCGCATATTCCCGACTGTCTTTGCCATATTTGAAAGCGACGCCGATCAGCATTTTCTCGGTCAAATCTCCCAGCGATTTCTCAAGCTGCTGTACCTCGGTTTTGGCTGAATTGATGATCGAAAGGGCGGTGTTGTAAGCCTCGATCTTGGCCCACACTTCCTCAATGGCGGCGATGAACAAGTTCAGAGTCAGCGAATTCCCTAGGTCCAAAGTCAGACTGATCGCCCGAAGCCCAGCTGCCCGAAGCTCGGCTTTGTCCGATACCTTGGAACTACGTTTGTGGCGAGACATACTCTCAATCTCTCAAAATGCTGACTTTTAGAATCATTTTGAGCACTGTGTTCAGTGTTCAGATCCGAAAGATTTCGGAAAATTTTAGGGCTACTGTCCTGGGCCTGCTCTGAGTTTGCGTGAATTTTCTGAGGACAGCTCTTCCGGTTTGTCCGGAAGAGCGTGAATACAAGACCGGTCAGCGTAAACGCAGGTCTGTTGAGCGTGAGCCGTTTTGCGCTCGGCGTGGATGCAGGTCTGGTCAGGCTCAACGTCGCTTGGGTTAGCGTGAGCGCTGGCTCGGTCAGGCTAACCGTAGTTCCGTCCAGCCTAGACGTTAGCTCGTTCAGGCTCAGCGACTCTCGAGTCACCGTGCAGGCAAGGGATGCCATCCTGGATGCAGCGTTGGGGGCGAAGCGAACAGCTGCCGCAAAAGAGCTAGCTTTGTAGCTCCAGATACTTTTTGCGCCTTGCTCTCCTGTTAAGAGTACTGCATGCTCAAAAGTAATTGCCTTGAAAAATCAAGCTTTTGTTGCCGTAGTTCCGAGTAGCGTTTACTAATCAGCAATTTGCTTCTAGGGTTCCGATTCGCTCGATTAGGGGCTGAATGTCTGGTCCGAGAGAAGCAACCGATCTCGAAATTCGAGGCGGTCACACGGCGGGAGAAAAGCCCGGGAGAGCCCTACAGCACCTTTGGCTGTTGGCAATCTCCTGGGCTTTTGCATTGCGTTACGAGGCAGCATCTATCAGGAGCAGCAAGCATGACTGAACAGCCCCTCTTTCAACAGCCCGATGCCAATGATTCGCATCTCACGCCAACTCAGGCCAGTCGCGCCCTAGAACTAGAGGCGCAGCTGCCGCTGACCGGCTGGCAGCAGGAGGTCACGCGAGGCCTAGAGTTCGGGCTAGAGGCCGCTGAGAGCATCCGCGACCGCTCAATTCCCACCTTCTCGCGCGGCGAATTGCCCCACTATGCAGGCATCAACACCTTTCTCAAAGCGCCGTATCTTGAAGACGTGCGCAAAGTGGGCGAGTACGATGTGGCGGTCGTCGGGGTTCCTCACGATAGCGGCACCACCTATCGGCCCGGTACGCGCTTTGGACCGCAGGGAATTCGACGCATTTCTGCTCTCTACACGCCCTACAACTTTGAATTTGGCATCGACCTCAGAGAGCAGATCACGCTTTGCGATGTGGGGGACATTTTTACGATCCCAGCCAACAACGAAAAGTCCTTTGATCAGATCTCCAAGGGCATTGCCCACATCTTTAGCTCCGGGGCCTTCCCGATTATTCTGGGCGGCGATCACTCGATTGGTTTCCCAACCGTGCGTGGGGTCTGTCGCCACCTGGGCGACAAAAAAGTGGGCATCATTCACTTCGACCGCCATGTGGATACTCAGGAGACCGATCTCGATGAACGGATGCACACCTGCCCCTGGTTTCACGCTACTAATATCAAAAATGCTCCGGCCAAAAATTTGGTGCAGTTGGGCATCGGTGGCTGGCAGGTGCCGCGTCAAGGTGTGAAGGTCTGTCGGGAGCGCGCAACCAATATTCTGACCGTCACCGATATCACTGAAATGGGCCTGGACGCCGCAGTCAATTTTGCCCTGGAACGTGCCTTGGACGGCACCGACTGTGTGTACATTAGCTTCGACATCGACTGCATTGACGCGGGGTTCGTGCCGGGAACTGGCTGGCCGGAACCGGGGGGTCTCATGCCCCGCGAAGCACTGTATCTACTGGGCAAAATCATTCAGAGAGCGCCCGTTTGCGGCCTAGAGGTGGTGGAGGTTTCGCCGCCCTACGACATCAGTGACATCACCTCGCTGATGGCCACCCGCGTGATCTGCGACGCCATGGCTCACCTAGTGTTATCGGGTCAGTTGCCACGCGCCCAAAAGGCTGATTACATTCACCCCGAAGCCCAGGTCCTGGCCGATCCCTGGAGGTGAGCGGTGCATGAAACTGACATGACCAAGGCCCTGATCCAGACAGTCCAGGACTGGTGGGAAGCTCAGCCTGAACGCCCCCGCGTCGAACGCATTCATCTGGTGGTGGGCAAGTTCACCTGTGTGGAGCCAGTCAGCTTGCAATTCAGCTTCGAGGTTCAGAGGCGTGACACCTTCCTGGCGCAGACCGAGCTGGTGATTCAGGAACCCCCTCTGATTGCGTTTTGTCAGCTCTGTCAACAGGAGTATGCGCCTGAAATTGGCTTGCGCTACGCCTGTCCGAGCTGCCAAGCTCCGATGGAGGAGATCCGCTCGGGACGTGAATTGAAAATTGACCGTATCGAGTACTGCTCTGATTCTGCACCTGCTTATGCATCAGACCTTTGACGCAGCCCTAGGCATCAATCTGCTTCACGCTAATCAGCAGGGAGCCAATCACAATCGTGCCCACCTTGACCAGTGGGGCGTGACTTGCCTCAACTTGATGAGCGGCCCCGGCGCAGGCAAAACGGCGCTGCTGGAAAAGACCCTAGCCGCCCTGAGTACTCAACTCAAAATCGCCGTCATTGAAGGCGATATGACCACGGAATTGGATGCAGAACGTTTGCGCCAGTACGGGGTCCCTGTGATCGCAATTAACACGGGGCGCTCCTGCCATCTGGACGCCAAGATGGTTGCGGGTGGTTTGCATCAGCTCGAAGATCATTGCTCCCCTTCAGCATTCGATTTGTTGCTGGTAGAAAACGTTGGTAACCTGGTCTGTCCTGCGGAGTTTGAGGTCGGAGAACACGCCAAAATCGCCCTGCTCAGCATCACTGAAGGCGAGGATAAACCTCTGAAATATCCAATTATGTTTCAAGAAGCCGACTGTCTGCTGATCACCAAGATGGATTTAGCCCCCTATTTAGAGATCGATCTAGCTCGCCTTGAATCCAACGTGCGTCAGATCAATCCTCAGGTTCAGATTATTCCGGTCTCTGCAAAAACTGACTGGGGGTTGGAAGCCTGGTTCGATTGGGTGCGCTCGCAGGTCAGTGCTCAAGCTCAGACCTCAACGCGTAGCTCAGCTTCGTCTGCCATCTAAAAAGTTTTCTAGGGGGATCTCATGAGAGCGCGTACGCTATTTTCTCTGTTTGCTCTGGCACTGATTAGCCTTTTGATTGCGGTCAGTTGCACCCCTTCTCCCTCTTCGACCTCTTCTAGTGGTTCGGTGCCCGCCGAAACTGTGCCGATTCGGATGGGGTTTAGCGCTTGGCCTGGTTGGATTCCCTGGCAGGTGGCGCAAGACGAAGGTCTATTTGAGCGCAACGGCGTCAAGGTGGACCTGAAGTGGTTCGATGGTTATCTGGAGTCGATCAAGGCGCTCACTGCCAGTCAGCTGGATGCCAATACTCAAACCTTGAACGATACGATCAGCTCCGCTGCTGCGGGCTCCGATCAGGTGATTGTTTTGGTGAACGATAACTCCACCGGCAACGACAAGGTAATTGTGCGTGAAGGCATCAACAGCGTTGCCGAACTGAAGGGCAAGAAAATCGCTGCCGAAGAGGGAACCGTCGACCACTTCCTGCTGCTGCTGGGGTTGAAAGATGCCGGTATGACCCAGGCAGACATTGAATTTCAACCCCTGGAAACTGGCGCTGCTGCCGCTGCCTTCGCGGCGGGTCAATTGGATGCAGTAGCTGTCTTTGCCCCTTTTACCACTCAGGCTCTGCAACGGGCGGGCAGCAAGGAGCTATTTAGCTCTAAGAATTATCCAGGTGCAATTCCTGATCATCTGGTGGTCACTCGTAAACTCATTGATGAACGGCCTCAGGATGTTCAGGGCTTGATCGACACCTGGTTTGATACGCTCAAGTTCATCGGTGACAATCGCGACAAAGCTTACGGAACACTAGCCAAACGCGCAGGCGTTTCTGTCGAAGAGTACCAGGCCTACGATTCTGGCACCAAGCTTTTCACCATTGAAGAGAACTTGAAAGCTTTTGCCCCCGGTAGCGACATGGCCTCCTTACCCCACGCGGCAGAAGAGATCAGCAAATTTCTGGTTGAGAGCGGTTTGGCAACCAGTCAGCCAGACTTGAGCAAACTGTTCGATGATCAATTCGTGAAGGCCTACGCCGAAAAAGTCAAAGCGAATTAGACATGGCTCCACACGCTGATGGCTTTAGAAGATTAGAATCCAGCCGCCCCCAGAGAATGCTGCCACCAACCGTTCTCTGGCGGATTCTGGAGGACATCCCCGAGCGCTTGATGTGGGCTTTGATGGTGCTGTCGATTGTGGTTCCCTTGGCACTGTGGTGGCTGCTTGCCAACTCCGGCAGAGTATCGCCTCTGTTCCTGCCGACGCCCGCTCAAGTTTGGCAAGCGTTTTTGGGATTGGCGGCAGATGGCACTTTGCTGGTGGATACCCAGTTCAGCCTATTTCGAGTACTCAGTGGCTTTTTGCTGGCTGCGCTGCTCTCGGTGCCGCTGGGCATTCTCATGGGCACCTTCGCCAGCATTCGTGCCTTGACCGAGCCAATCATTGGCATTGTCCGCTATATGCCGGCCCCCGCTTTCATTCCCCTGTTGATCCTGTACTTCGGCTTGGGCGAAGTTCCCAAGATCCTCCTGATTTTCATCGGCACGTTGTTTTTCAATACCCTGATGATCATGGACGCGGTGAAGTTTGTGCCCAAGGAACTCATTGAAACCGCCTACACGCTGGGTGGCCAGCGCCGCCAGGTTCTGCTGCAAGTGATCTGCCCGTACGTCCTGCCGAATATCATTGATGCCTTTCGCGTCAACATGGCCGCCTCCTGGAATTTGGTAATCGTCGCGGAGCTAGTCGCGGCGACTGAGGGCTTGGGCCGCCGAATTAGCTTGGCCCAGAGATTTCTCAAGACCGATGAGATTTTCGTCGGCTTGATCGTGATCGGCCTGATTGGCATTGGTATAGATTTGCTATTCCGGTTGCTGCTACGTTTGTCCTGTCGCTGGGCTCGATGAAGCTCTCCATGCCAATGCACCTGGCAGTTCACCATCTGTACAAGCAATTCAAAACCGATCAGGGTTGCTTGGTCGCCCTCAGAGATATCAATCTCCATGTTGAAGGGGGTGAGTTTGTCTGCGTCGCTGGTGCCTCCGGCTCGGGCAAATCGACCTTGCTACGTCTGATCGCTGGACTGGATAGCCCCACAGCAGGCGAGGTTCAGGTGGATGGTGTCCGGGTGACTGGGCCAGGACCGGATCGGGGTATGGTTTTTCAGCGTTACACGCTCTATCCCTGGATGAACGTGGCACAGAACATGGGCTTTGGGCTGAAGTTGCAGGGTGTCTCCTCTGCGGAACAACGACAGCAGGTGGCCTATTACTTGGAAGTGGTGGGCCTCTCACCGTTTGCCCGGGCCTTGCCCAAGGAACTGTCGGGTGGCATGCAGCAGCGGGTGGCGATTGCCCGAGCCCTGGCCTCTCAGCCCAAGGTGTTGCTGATGGACGAGCCCTTCGGTGCCTTGGACGTGCAAACCAAAGAGACGATGCAGCAGTTCCTACTGCGGGTCTGGCAGCGCACCGGCACCACAATCTTGATGATCACCCATGATGTGGAAGAAGCGGTGTTTCTGTCCCAGCGCATTTACGTGCTGACTTCCCGGCCCGGCAGCGTGAAAGCTGAATTTGCCCTGGACTTACCGACGGAGCGAACCTATCAGATCAAACGCTCGGCCCGTTTCCAGGAGTACAAAGAGGAAGTGATGGATTTGCTGCGCTCAGAAGCAGAGCTAGTTGCATTGGCAAGCTGAGCACTGCCCGCGCCGCCGCCCAACTTGCACGGCCTGCGGCCTGATGTGCTATGTTTGGGAGCGCGGCTACCCGTGCGGGTGTAGTTTAGTGGTAAAACCACAGTCTTCCAAACTGTAGTTGTGGGTTCGATTCCCACCACCCGCTTACAACTTGAACAAGCTGCCTTACCTGAGTACGGGAATTGCGGTAGTCTCCGTCGAGCAACCGAACGCTCCGCCTTCCTGGCTTTTGATAGTCTATGGCTTAGGGCAAGCGAATTTGGGCTGAGCGCGAGGAGCGTTCATATATTATGCAACCGACCAATCCCAATCAATTTACAGAAAAAGCCTGGGAAGCCATTGTTCGTACCCCAGAAATCGCCAAACAGGCTCGCCAACAGCAGATTGAAAGTGAGCACCTGCTGCGCTCGCTCCTAGAGCAGGAAGGACTGGCGAGTTCGATTTTTAGCAAGGCAGGACTCAACAGCCAAAAGCTGCGTGACCGCACCGAAGAATTTATTGATCGCCAGCCGAAGATCTCCGGCACTACTGGCAGTTCGGTCTATTTGGGGCGCAGTCTTGACACCCTGTTAGATCGCGCGGAAGGCTATCGCAAACAATTTGAAGATGACTATATTTCGATTGAGCATTTAGTCTTAGCCTATGCCAAAGATGAGCGTTTGGGTCGAGCGCTCTTGCAAGAGTTTGGTCTTGATGAAGACAAGCTCAAGGCTATCATTGAACACATTCGCGGCAGCCAGAAAGTGACCGATCAGAACCCGGAAGGCAAGTACGAATCTCTAGAGAAGTACGGGCGTGACCTCACTCAACTGGCGCGCGAAGGAAAGCTGGACCCGGTGATCGGTCGTGACGATGAGATCCGACGCACGGTTCAGATTCTCTCGCGTCGCACCAAGAATAACCCGGTGTTGATCGGTGAGCCGGGTGTTGGTAAGACTGCGATTGCTGAGGGCCTGGCACAACGGATTGTCAGCGGTGACGTGCCCGAATCACTGAGTAACCGCAAGTTGATTGCCCTGGACATGGGTGCGCTGATCGCCGGGGCCAAATATCGCGGCGAGTTCGAAGAGCGGCTCAAAGCTGTGCTCAAGGAAGTCATCGATTCCCAAGGACAAATCATTCTATTCATCGACGAGATTCACACGGTGGTTGGTGCTGGGGCCACCCAAGGCGCAATGGACGCGGGCAACTTGCTCAAACCCATGCTGGCGCGTGGCGAATTACGCTGCATCGGCGCGACGACGCTCGATGAATATCGCAAGTACCTTGAGAAAGATGCGGCTCTGGAGCGTCGTTTCCAGCAGGTCTATGTGGGTCAGCCCAGCGTTGAGGACACCATCTCAATTTTGCGCGGCCTCAAAGAGCGCTACGAAGTGCACCACGGAGTCAAGATTTCGGACAGCGCTCTGGTTGCAGCAGCCACCCTTTCGACGCGCTATATCAGCGATCGCTTTCTGCCGGATAAAGCAATTGACCTGATGGACGAAGCGGCAGCTCGGCTCAAGATGGAGATCACCTCCAAGCCTGAAGAGCTAGATGAGATTGACCGCAAGATTCTGCAACTCGAGATGGAGCGGCTGTCGCTGAAGAAAGAGAGCGATCCTGCCTCACGTGAGCGCCTGGAAAAACTGGATAAAGAGTTGGCCGATCTCAAAGAGGGCCAGTCGGCTCTCAATGCCCAATGGCAATCAGAAAAGCAGGTTATCGACCAGCTGCGCAGGGTCAAAACTGAGATTGACCGCGTCAACGTTGAGATTCAACAGGCAGAACGCGATTACGATCTCAACCGAGCAGCGGAACTCAAATATGGCAAACTCACAGACCTGCAACGACAGTTGCAAGAGGCAGAAGCCAAAATTGCCGAAACCCAAACTACAGGTCGCACCCTGCTGCGCGAAGAGGTGACTGAAGAAGACATCGCCGAGATCATCTCGAAGTGGACAGGTATTCCGCTCAGCAAGCTCATGGAATCTGAGAAAGAAAAGCTGCTGCACCTCGAAGATGTGTTGCACCAACGCGTAGTCGGCCAAAACGAAGCCGTGACCGCAGTAGCCGATGCAATTCAGCGCTCTCGAGCGGGTCTGGCCGATCCCAATCGCCCGATCGCCAGCTTTATCTTCTTGGGACCCACGGGAGTAGGCAAAACGGAACTCGCAAAAGCGCTGGCTGCCTATTTGTTTGACACCGAAGAGGCGATGGTGCGCATTGACATGTCTGAGTACATGGAGAAGCACGCGGTCTCACGGCTGATCGGCGCACCCCCTGGCTATGTCGGTTACGAGGAAGGGGGGCAGCTCACGGAAGCGCTGCGCCGTCGTCCCTATGCGGTGATTCTGTTCGATGAAATCGAAAAGGCGCATCCCGACGTGTTCAACATCATGCTGCAAATCCTGGATGATGGTCGGGTGACCGATGCGCAGGGCCGCACGGTGGATTTCAAAAATGCCGTGATCATCATGACCAGCAACATCGGCTCGCAGTTCATTTTGGACGTGGCAGGCGATGACACCAAGTATGAATTGATGCGCGAGCGTGTGATGGAGGCAATGCGCAATAATTTCCGGCCCGAATTTCTCAACCGCATTGATGAGGTGATTATCTTCCGCAGTTTGCGCAAGGAGCAGTTGCGGGAGATTGTCCGGCTCCAGGTGCAGCGCCTAGATCAACGCCTAGCCGACCGCAAGATGGCGCTGCAGCTATCGGAAGCGGCGCTCGACTGGTTGGCGGAGGTGGGCTATGACCCAGTGTATGGGGCCCGTCCGCTCAAGCGAGCGATCCAGCGGGAACTGGAAACCCAAATCGCTAAGTACATTCTGCGCGGCGAGTTCAATGACGGGGATACGGTTGCCGTCGATGTGGCCAATGAGCGTCTGGTGTTCAAGCACTTGGCAACGGAGCGGTCAGACGCCTAGTCTCTAGAGTGGTGATTAGGAGGGATTTTTAGGCGATGCGTCGATATTCAACTTCTAAAGTAGGATATTGACGCATTGTGCTAGGCGTCGAAAATTCCAGTGAAAATTCCAGTCAGAAGCTGCTACGCGGGGCTGCCATGATCTACCTACCGGTTTCCCTATTACCTCCGGTGGCCTTTGCCGGAGGGGTGCTGGGGACGCTGATCGGCGCTGACCTGCTGCACCTAAAGCAGATCGAGCGCACCACGCCGGGGGTCCTCAGCATTGGCGGGGCCGGGGTCTTTGAGGGGATTGCGCTGTGTGGTCTGTTTGCGTTGCTGTTGACTTAAGGACAAAAAACCAGTGACCTCAACTGATCCAGACCAGGAAAATTCGAGGCGCTATCGGGTGGTGAGCTGGCTATTTTTGATTGGTTCCCTGGTGTTTACGTTCGATTCCTTGCTGGAGATTTCTGAGGGAATTTCGCTACATGCTGTTTGCCACTTGTTCGCCAGTGTGCTGTTCACCGTTGGCTCTGTGCTGTTTATCCCTAAGGCTCAAACCAAGTGAGCTGAGCCTTGGCCGATACAATGAGACCAGCCTCTGAGCGGTCTAGTCCTATGGTCCTAGCACAGCAGCCGGGTCTACCCCTTGAGATTGCCAGTGACGAGCCTGAGTTGGAAAGCTCCCTGCACCTCGAACAGATTATCCTGCTGCTGAAGAGTCTCAAGTGGCTTTGGCAGCAGCGAACCGACTTCTTCGCAGCGGGCAACCTCAGCATCTACTACGACCCGCAGCAGCTTCAGGGCAAACGCTTTCGGGGTCCAGATTTCTTTGTGGTGCTCGACACGCAGGCCAAGCCGCGCAAGAGTTGGGTGGTCTGGGCAGAGAACCACCGCTATCCCAACCTGATTGTGGAGATCCTCTCCCAAAAGACCGCCAAAGCCGACCCCAAAGCCGACCGAAGTGACAAAAAGCAGCTCTATCAGGACACTTTCCAGACGCCGGAATACTTCTGGTTTGACCCGGTGAGTCTGGAGTTTGAGGGCTTCGTGCTGCGGGCCGGGCAGTACCAGGCCATGGCCGCTGACTTGCAGGGGCGGCGCTGGAGCGAGCAGTTGGGCCTGTACCTGGGGTTGTGGGCTAACCAGCTGCGCTACTTCACCCCAGCAGGCGAGTGGGTGCCAACGCCTGAAGAGGCTGCCGAGCAGGAGCGGCTTCGCGCCGAGCAGGAGCGGCTTCGCGCCGAGCACGAACGGCTTCGCGCTGAACAAGCCGAGGCCAGGGCTGAGCGATTGGCGGCAAGATTGCGCGCGTTGGGCCTAAACCCCGATGAGTTGGAGCCCTAAGAGGACCCGCGAGAGGTCCAAAGCCTGACGCGAGAGGTTCTGAACCTGGGCCGCGAAGCTCTGAGCTTCGCCGACGAGTTCCCGAGTCTCGTTCGCGAGATTCTGAGCCTCTCGCCTGAGGTTCAGAGCCTCGCGGGCCAGGTTTTGACTCTCAGGCGAGAGTCTCTGAGCCTCGTCGCCGAGGTTCTGAAGCTCGCGGTCCAGATTCCGAGCCTCGCTTGAGAGGTTCAGAACCTCGGGCGTGAGTCTCCGAGCCTCGTTCGAGAGGTTCCGAACCTCGTCGCTGAGGTCGCAAGACTCGAATGGGTGCCGCGATAGCTAAATCCGCAAGCTGCGAGCCTAAGGGCGCAGGATAAACTCAATCGCCAGCCAGAACCCCAACAAAATGCCAGCCGCCAGAAGCCCCTGGCTCCACACCAAGGTGAACTGCAGCGGCAAGTCCGAGGCCGCCTGAGAGCCAGAGGCCAGCAGCATGGAGCCCGAAATCATCGACCCCACCGAAATCACCGCCAGACTCAAGCGGCGCATGCCCGTGCTGATCGACTGCTGGAATTCGCCGCTATCACGCCAGCGCAGATTGAGCCCCAATTCTGAGCGCTCCAGACGGTCGATCAGAATCTCTAGGCGTTGGGGAAACTGCACCAACAGGCGCGACAGATAGAGCGTAGACTGGGCCGTTCCTTGCAAAATGAACGGCCCAAACAGGCGCTTTTGCAGCGAGCGTTCCACCACAGGCCGCGCTACCTCCACAAACGGAAACAGCGGATCCAGGCTGCGGGCGATGCCCTCAACATTGGCCATCGCTTTGACAAATAAGCCAATCGTTCCCGGCATCTGAATCTGATTTTCGCGCGGGATGCGCAAGGCCTCGTTGAGCAATTCAGTCAGATTGATGTCTTCTAGGGGGCGCGTGTAAAACCGTCGCAGTAACCGGTCAAACGACGACTCAATCGCGCGGATATCCACCTCCAATTGCGTGAACCCCAGCTCCCGAATCGCCTGCGCCACTTGACGCGGCTGCTCATAGACAATCCCCATCAAGAGATCGCTCAAGATGCTCTGAGTGCGCGGATCCAGAATCGCCACCATGCCGCAGTCCAACAGCGCCAAACGGTCTTCCTCACCCTCGCCGACATAGAGAAAATTACCGGGGTGAGGATCGGCGTGAAAAAAACCGTCCAAAAACATCTGCTGCATCACCACCTGACAGGCCAGGGCGGCGAGCGACTTTTTGCGAGCTTCGGGCAGCTGAACCTGGTTGAGCTTGATGCCCTCGACCCAATCCATCGTCAGCACGCGCTCCTCGGTATAGGCCCGGTGGATGCGCGGCACAATCACCTGACCCTCACGCCAGAGCGAGCTATTGGCCAGATTGCCTCGCAACTGCTCCGCGTTGCGCGCCTCGCGGCGGAAATCTAACTCGCCCAAAATACTGGTGCGAAACTCCTCCACCAGACCGATCAAATCGTACGGTCCTGGCTTGTCGCTGCTGAACCATTCGGCCAGTCCCTGCAGCACCGTCAGGTCGCCTTCTATAACCTCGCGAATGCCGGGACGCTGGATCTTGACCGCTACCACCTGACCCTCGGGCAACCGAGCGCGGTGGACCTGCGCCAGCGAACCCGCCGCCACCGCCTGCGGCTGGATATCGGCAAACACCTGCTCGACCGGTTTCTGGAAGGCGTCGACCAGGATCGGCGCGACCTCAGACCAGGGCAGAATCGGCACATCGCTTTGCAGCGTTTCCAGCGTCTGGATATATTCCGGCGGCAGCAGATCGGGGCGAGTGCTCAGCAATTGGCCCAGCTTGACAAAGGTTGGCCCAAGTTCAATCAAAATCTGCCGCAACACGCTGGGCAGCGGCAGAGACGGGTTTTTGGGCCTGGAGTCCAGCGAAAGCTTGCTGCGAAAATAGTCCCAACCGTTGCGAACAACCACCTCGATAATCTCTGCCTGACGGCTACCGGAGCCGGGCAGTGGACTTAGACTAAACATAGAAATTTAGGGGCGCACTAGCTGGGGACGCAACTCCCACAATAGCCAGCCAGCCCCAATCGGACATGCCCCGTCTGAAAGAGGCTACCCCCCCAGACGGCAAAGACTTCCCGCGCTCTTCCTCAAACTAGGGCGATGACCAGCAGAATAAAGACTGCCAGAGCCAAGAGAAAGTCAAACTTCTCTTTGTCATCCTTGAATTTGTACATCGTGCCTCCACACAGAATTTCAGCAGGCTAGAACCTCAGCAGATCAGGGGTGCGCGCCAAGGCGTCTGACCTGCCCCAAATTCTAGCGCCTGTGTCTGGACGGCTCACCCCCATCCCCCCAGCCAGAATTGGCAAAGTCTTTGGGCCAGTTGGGTCACAGATCGTAATGTCAATTGCAACATGCCGGGCCACTCTGGCCTAGGATCCGAAGTATCAGTCCCATTCCCGTCGAAGATCAGAGCGATGCACTCCCTGAAGCCCCGCGACTTCGTCAACTTTTTCCGCACCCTGGAGATCGAGATCTCGGTGACTCGACGCCAGCTCTGGCGGTGCCTACTGTTGTTCTTGGCCTCTGTGCTGCTGACGGTGAGCTTGGCAGCTTGCCAGCCGCCAACCCAGAGCACCTCGCCCTCCCCAGGCGCAGAGGCGGCTAGCCCCAGTGGCGAGGTCGTGTTGGTCTTTGGTCGAGGCGGAGACTCGCCCTCTCTAGATCCTGCGATCGCAACCGATGGAGAGGCGTTCCGGGTCACGCGCAACATTCTCGAGGGCCTAGTCGACCTAGAGGATGGGACCACCAATGTGGTTCCCAAACTGGCGGAGTCTTGGCAGGCGAACCCAGATGCCACCGGCTACACCTTCAAGCTGCGGCAAGGCGTCAAGTTCACGGATGGGACTGAGTTCAATGCCGATGCGGTCGTCGCTAACTTCCAGCGCTGGAAGGCTGGCAAGCAGGAAAGCTTTAGCTATTACAACGATGTCTACGGAAAGGTAATCCAGTCGGTGACAGCGGTCGACCCTAGCACCGTTGAGTTTAAGTTCTCAGAGCCGTTTGCGCCCTTTATTGCCAGCTTGGTGCTGCCGCCCTTTGCGATCAACTCACCGGCTGCGATTGAAAAATTTGGCGACAAGCTGAACGAAAATCCGGTCGGCACCGGTCCCTTCAAGCTGGTGGAATGGAAGCGCAACGACAGCATCACCCTAGAGAAAAACCCCGATTACTGGAATCCTGAACAGCCCAAAGCGACGCGGGTGATCTTCCGGGCTATCCCCGAAAACGCCACCCGCCTGACGGCGCTCAAGGGTGGCGAGGTCGATTTGATGGACGATCTCGATCCCGATGCCGCCAGCCAGGTCAGCAGCGACGGCAACCTAGAGCTCTTGAAGCGCCCCAGCTTTAACGTGGGCTACATCGCGTTCAACAACACTAAGAAACCCTTCGACAACCCCAAGGTTCGACAAGCACTGGCCCACGCCGTTAACAAGCAGGCCCTGATCGATGCCTTCTACGGGGGCAACGCCATCCCGGCGGTCAACCTACTGGCTCCGTCTCTGCCCAGCTACGACCAAGAGATTCAGGATTACGCCTACGACCTGGATGCAGCCAAAAAGCTACTAGCAGACGCTGGCTACCCCAACGGCTTCAAGACCGACTTTCTGGCGATGCCGGTCCCGCGTCCCTACATGCCGGATGGCCGCAAGATCGCGGAAGCCCTGCAAGCAGATTTCGCCAAAATCGGGGTTCAGACCAACATTATTAGTTATGAGTGGGCCGTCTACCTGGACAAGATGAAGAAGGGTGAGTACCCAGTGGGGCTGATCGGTTGGACGGGCGACTACGGTGATGCCTCTAACTTTCTGAACGTGCTGCTCAACGGAGCCAATATCCCCGGTAATAATTACAGCCGTTATAACAACCCCGAAGTCAACAAACTGTTGGGCGAAGCGCAGACCGTCACGGATGAAGCCCAGCGCAACGAACTCTACAAACAGGCTCAGGTGATCATTCACAACGACCTGCCGGTTGCGCCCCTGGTTCACTCGACGCCCCTGATGGCGATCCGCAAAGGGGTGGAGAACTTTAAGCCCAGCCCGGTGGCAGGCACCGAATCGATGGCGGACGTCACGATGGCTGCCCAGACCCCCTAGCCCACCAGCAATGCTGAACTACACGCTCCAGCGCTTCGTCCAGCTCATTCCGGTGTTGATTGGACTCTCCATCGTTGTCTTTCTTCTGGTACACCTGATTCCCGGTGATCCAGCGCTGGTGATCTTGGGTCAACAAGCCTCCCAGGCGGCGGTGGAGAATTTCCGTGAGCAGTACGGCCTGAACGAACCGCTGCCGCTCCAGTACTTTCGCTACGTGGGGCAATTGCTGCAGGGAGATCTGGGGACGTCCCTACGCACCCGCACGCCGATCACCACCGAGATCGTGCCTTACCTGAGCGCGACGGCTGAACTCACCCTGGCAGCGATGCTGTTTGCCGTTATTGTGGGCGTCAACCTCGGCATCGTCGCCGCCTGGAAGCAGAACTCGGCGCTTGACCTGGGCAGCACAGTGGGCTCGCTGATCGGCGTGTCGATGCCGGTGTTCTGGTTGGGGCTGCTGGAGCAGTGGCTGTTTGCGCAGCAGTTGGGCTGGCTGCCTTCCTCAGGCCGTAACAATCCGCGCTATCCGGTCGATTCGATCACCGGTTTCTACCTGATCGACACCTTGATTCAGGGGCAGTTCTGGCAGTTCGGCGATGTGTTTTCCCACTTGCTGCTGCCGGGAATTGCCCTGGGCACGATTCCGCTGGCGATCATTGCCCGCATGACCCGCGCCAGCATGTTGGAGGTCATGAACCTGGACTACGTGCGCACCGCCCGGGCCAAGGGTCTCGCGCCCTTCAAAGTGGTCTACCAACATGCCCTCAAAAACGCCTTCATCCCGGTGTGGACGGTAATCGGCTTGCAGTTTGGCTTCCTGCTGGGCGGTGCGGTGCTGACCGAGACGGTATTCGGCTGGCCCGGCGTGGGACGCTACATCTACGACGCCATTGGCTTTCGTGACTTCCCGGTGATCCAGTCTGGGGTGTTGCTGCTGGCGGTGATTTTCGTCGTCGTCAACTTAATCGTTGACCTGTTTTACGCCTACATCGACCCTCGCATCCGCTACCGCTAAGCCCATGACTCCAACTGATAGCTCCAGCACCACTGTGTCAGGTGCTCAACAGAGCGTCGCCGTTCCGGTCGGTCAACTGGCCCCCAGCCGACGAGCGCTCAAGGCCCTGCTGCGCAATCCCCTGGCGCTGGTCGGCGTCGGGATTATCCTATCCCTGACGGTGATTGCGCTATTTGCGCCGCTGCTGGCTCCCTACGGCTACGAGACCACGGACCTGGCGGGACGGCTGGCACCCCCGGGTGCTAAGCACTGGTTCGGCAGCGATGACCTGGGGCGAGACACGCTGAGCCGTGTGATCTACGGAGCCCGAGTCTCGCTGCAGGTAGGCGTGTTTGCGGTGCTGGGCTCGGCCTCGATCGGCACGATTTTGGGCGCAATCGCGGCGTACTATGGCGGCTGGTCCGATCTGCTGATCTCGCGGGCGTTTGACGTCTTGCTGGCTTTTCCCAGTGTGCTGCTGGCGATTGCGGTGGTCTCGGCCTTGGGGCCTTCGCTGGAAAACGCGCTGGCAGCGATTGCGGTGATCAACGTGCCGACCTTCGGGCGACTGGTGCGAGGCCAGGTGCTAAAGGTGCGCGAGGAGGGCTACGTCCAGGCGGCCCGCTCGATGGGCAGGGGCGATGTGGCGATTTTGTTTGTGCACATCCTGCCCAACACGCTCGCGCCGATCGTGGTCCAGGGCAGTCTCAGTGTGGCCTCTTCGATTCTGGAAGCGGCCTCGCTGGGCTTCCTGGGGCTGGGCGCGCAGCCGCCTACCCCGGAGTGGGGCAAGATGCTAGCCGATTCGCGCCAGTTCATTCAGCAAGCGCCCTGGACACTGATCTTTCCGGGCGGTGCGATTATGCTCACCGTGCTGGGCTTCAACCTGCTGGGCGACGGGCTGCGCGACGCTCTGGACCCCCGCATGCGGCGCTAGCTAGCGGGACAGATCAGATCCCGACTGCCTAGCGCACTAGCAGACCCAGGCTGCCGAGCAGCTGGTAGATCAAAGAATTGATTAGACTCAGCAAGATCGCGCCGAGCAAAGCGCTCCAGACGCCCCAGCGCAGCCGGAAACCGGTCACCAGCCAGGCCGCCAAGCCGAAAATAATCGCATTGACCACCAAGGCGAACAAGCCGAAGGTCAAAAAGGTAATCGGGAAGGCGAAGAAGCGAATAACGGGGCCGATCAGAGCGTTCAGCAAGCCGAATACCGCCGCTGAGATCAGGGCTTTGTTAAAGCCATCAATCTCGACGCCGAGCGGCAGCTTAGAAATAATAAACAAACTCACGCTAGTGACCAACCAGGCGATCAGCAGTCCAACGAGCCACATAGGCCAACTCCTTAAGCAAACAGAGTTTTTGAAAACACCGGGCTTTGGGCCATCCTGTGGGACAGCGCCTTGCCCTAGAGACTACCGCGATTGCTACCCCCTGTACAGCTAGAAGAAATGGAAGCGCGTCCAGTAGCCAACAGAGAGCGGCCCAGCGAATTCTGAGCGCCACCAGCCGAACCCAACCTGCCATTGCCCAGTCTCAGATTCACCGGGCAGCAGTGAGCGCCTGGGCCGATTGCAGGCGGGCTGGGTCAGAACGGCTGCGGTTGCGGTAGCCTTGCCTGGAGCGCTCAGAGCTGAGCCTACACTTGCAGTGCTTGAGCGGGAGCTTGTCGCCACCGAGCAGGAACCTGTATTGCTTGAGCAGGAGCTTGTAGCGATGCAGCGGCAACGATTTGGAATGGGGCGTGAGGGTATAGGCAAGCCGCTCACGCACAAAAGAAACCGGCGGCAGTTGAGCGACTACCCCAGTGGACACTCAGGCCAGCCGCGTGCAGGCGGGTGAAGAGCCCTGGGCTTACCCGAGAGCCGCGCCAGGTCACTAGCGCTTCAGCTTGGCGCGCAGCCGATTCACAAACAGCTCCACTTCCGGTAAGCGCAGTTGACTGGCGCACAGCGCGAACACTGCGAGTCCAGCCCCACTGGCTAGGGCAATCTGTCCCAGTTGCAGCCACAGGCCTTCACTGCCCCAGAGACTCTGGGTGCCCTGAAACACGCCCCAGCTGGCCAGCCCCGTGAGCCCCGAGCCCAAGGCCAAGCCGACCAGGGGAACAGCCAACGAGCGCCAAGGCAAGCCATTGAGCCGTCGATCCAAGATCCCCAGCATAATTGCCATCGAAACCAGGTTCACCGCAGCCGTTGCCAGGGCCAGACCTGGCGCACCCACGGTCCGGGTAAACAAGGCGCAGAACAAGACATTCAAGCCCACGCTCCACAGGCTGACCTTGAAGGGGGTCTCACCATCGCCCAACGCATAGAAAACCCGCACCAAGACATCCCGGCCCAGATAGACAAACATGCCGACCGCATAGGCCACCAAGACCGACGAAACCAACTGTGAATCTGTCTGGCTAAACGCTCCCCGCTCGTAGATGACGCGCACCGTCGGCAGCGCCAACACACTCATCAGCGCCCCCAACGGCAGCATGGTCAGCGCCGTGAGCACCAGACTTTGGCGAATCCGCTGCTTGAGTTCAGGCCAAGATTCAGGCGCGGTCAGCCGCGAGAAAATCGGCAAGTAAGGCACCAGAATCACATTCGACAAAATGCCCAAGGGGGTCAGCACCAAAAACTGAGCGTAACTTAGGGCCGCCGCCGCTCCCTGAGGCAGCTGCGACGCAAAAAACAGACTGACCGAAACGCTGACTAACAACATGCCAGACGACAGCGTCGCCGGTCCCATCAGCCGGATCAGCTCAGCCATCCCTGGACGCCAGAAGTCGAACCGCAGCTTTGGCGTGCCCATCCCCGCTTTCCACTGCGGCGGAATCTGAACCAGCCACTGCAGAACCGCGCCCGCCAGCGTGCCCCAAGCCAGAACCGCCGGGCCGAAGCGATCGGCAAACAGCCAGATCGCCGCGATCAGCGCCCCGCTCGAGAAAATCGGGCTCACCGAGGGCAGCCAGTAAAGATCAGCAGCGTTGAGCGTGCCAAAGCCGATGCCAATCAGCCCCGAGAGCAGCGCCAGCGGCGCCATAATCCGAAACTGATCCACCGCGATGCGCAGCACTTCTGGCGGTGCGCTGTAGGCCGACAGCCGAATCAACGGCTCCGCAAACAGCAGCAGCCCAACCGTCACCAGCAGCAGAACCCCACCCACTAGTGTGGTAATCGTCTCCACCAACGGAGCAGCTTCCTCCTGGGGACGTTTGGCAAGGACGCTAATAATCGAGCTGTGAAAAGGGCCATTGATCCCACCCAGCAGCACGAACAAAAAGCCGGGGATGACATAGGCATAGACGTAGGCATCCTTAGCGGGGCCAGTGCCAAACTCTGCTGCGATCACCTGCTCGCGCACCAGTCCGGCCAACTTGCTTAGCAGCGTAGCCGCAGCAACCACTCCGGCAATCCCGGCCAAGGAACGGGCTGTTTTGGTCGCGTCAGACATGATTTGCAGAAATACAGGAGCAGCAGGCTCAACCATTGAAGCGCGAAATCTAGCCTCTGACCAGGAAACGGTAGGGTTTGAATCCCCTACCTTTTGATGAGTCTGGCAATAGGCAGTCGCAATGCTGAGCTTTAGACAGCCACCCCAGCAATCTCCAGAGCCAGTGATGCCAAGAGCGACTTAGTGGGTCTAATCCCTGAGGGGTTAGACCCGTTGGCAAAAGCCAAGATCAGCGGCTTTCAGCCTTTTGGAGTTAAACAAGTCAGTACATGCTGATTTCAATATTTCCACGGAGGAATGTGCTGGTCAGCAGCCAGTAGACTCCAGTGTTAGTGCTGATAATCGGGGTAAGCATCTGTGACTGTAAAACCGACTGAGCGAGTCATTCAGCTTTTTCACCACTTCTGTGTCGAGTCCAGTGTCGATCTTTCCAGCTGTAGCGTCTACTTCGTCAGCAATGGCCTGGTAATCGACTGCCAAACTACTCAGCAAGCACTGACAATTTGGGGCGAAAATCACTGCTGGCTGGCATACAATGCGGACAGGCTGGCAATCAGCCGGATCAAGGTGTCTTGTGGTGACGAAGTCATCGCTGATTTCTCCACCGAGAAGATTTTGAAAACTCCCGAGTGTCAAATCAAGACGAGGTTCGAATCCATGACTCCATCTTCTTTCCTCAATCAGTCTTTCCTGGAAACTGCTAGCTATGCAGATATCTTGGAAATTGTCCGATTAGCCAACAACGGCATTACGATTACGGGCATGCTGGATGATCGCTGCCTGCACGTCAACTCCCAGATGAATGTTCAGCAGACGAGTATCTACCCCTGGCAGTGGATCGGCATCGATTTCAAACTGCTTTGGCGTGACTCTTGGCAGCAGCGAGAGCAGTTGCTAGACCTGCTGAGACGGGATGGCTACGTGATGGATTTTACCTACGATCTACGCCGACCCGATGGACGCATGGGCCGCTACACCAAAGACTACTACCTCATCGAGGACTTTCTGGAAACATCCGTGCGTCTGTCGGTCAGCAAAGAGTGGGAACTGCTACCAGAGGTCGCTTAACTACCCACCTGGCTCACACCTCTGTTGAATGCTTGAGCGAATTAGAGCGAAGCCCCATCTCCCTAGGATGTGGGGCTTTTGCTAAATTTTCACTGTCGCGCAGATTGACCAGTTCGTCGATAGTTGTATTCAAAACTTTTGCCAAAGGAGCTAGCAATCCGTTCTGGATATAATCTCCAGCAAAAATTCCCTGAAAATCCCTACTTTCTAGGCGTAAAGCCTCGCAATAGGCGAGAAATTGCTCGTCATCCATTCCTAATTCCTGCTGCCGCTGCTGCAACATCTGGCTGAGAATGACGTTAGCTTGTGGCAGGGAAGAGTGGGCAGGAGCCTTCAGCATCTCGCTGAAGCGCTGGGCGGCAACCACCATCGCCTCGGCTAGCAACTCCAACGGCACTGAACGGGTCGCGGTCAAATACTGTTCGGCCTTCAAGCCTGGGTCGGGGCTTTCCCCACGCAAGTACGCCTGGAAGCGCTCCACGCTCCAACCTCGTGCAGCAGCTAACAACTGCTGGTACTCGCTTTTGATCTCCAGCGGTGCGACCTGCCCTCGCAGATAATCGACCATGCTTGGCGGCTTAATCTGCAGTTTCAGGGCCAGGCTGCGACCAGAGTTGCAGCGCTTTTCGTAGGCGACTTCCTCTAAGTAATCGATGAGCCGTTGCTGCTCCGCCTTCAAAAGCCTGCG
Organism: Leptolyngbya sp. SOY_34_metabat_272; assembly: GCA_031399305.1. Lineage (GTDB taxonomy): Bacteria > Cyanobacteriota > Cyanobacteriia > FACHB-261 > FACHB-261 > FACHB-261. The sequence continues at coordinate 34,825 of JANNOU010000018.1, read as the reverse complement.
CTCAGCGTCGGTCAGGGTGCTCAGGGACGTTTTCTGGCTCATAAAATTAGGGCTTTGCTCACCACTCTCTCTACACACTATCGCAAAAGCGATGCTCTGCCCACATTCTGCTTCCTGAGTCGTTGGAACAGCAGAATAATGGACTATAAGCTAAACTAACTATCGTTCAGGCCGAAGAAGACCCCAGGGCAGAATGCGGCTGGGTTTGGCAGAGTAAGCCATAGGTTGGTCCCAGCCAGCTCACCAGGGCAGTGTCTACCGTTTCGCCCCAGTCGATTCGGTCGTAGAAATCCACCAACAGTTTGGCAGCGATCTGATCGGTCACTCGACGAGCGTAGCGGTGACCGACCGTCAAGGTCTGGCCGACCAAGTCCAAATCACAACTCCAGAGCACTCTGGCTTCGGCTCGCATTCTGGGCACTTCGAACACCGTCAATCGGTGTGTTGCTTCTGCGTATGCTTTGCGAACTGGGCGATCACCCGGTAAGGTGTACAGGTGATCGCAGCAGATCAGAACGTCTGAGGTTAAGGGCATGCCCTGGCGACCGTCGTACAGGCAGTTGCCGCGCCAAGTGCGGACGGCTCGCGGCGTGTCTCGCCCCAGCAGTAGCAACAGGCACAGAGGGCTGCGCTCGCTCGCGTGGATGCGCAGGGGGCAGGTCATCTTCTTGTCGGTGAAGAGCATCCTGCTCCAACGGAGAATGGGCCCTAGAATAGGGTCGGTAGAGTGTTGAGGCATAAACTCATTAAAACGCGACTTCTCACAAGGTACACGCAATGTCCTGAGTCAGAACAGCTTCTGAGTCAGAATTTTGGTCAGGATGCCTCGGTCGCCTCCCAGCAAAAGCACTGCACCGCCTGATGCGAGGATGGCTAAAGCATTCTCAGCCCACTTTGGAACTCGCTGTGGTATCAGTAGGGCGCTGCATAGGGCCAGCAGCAGCACTGCTCGCTGCAAGCTGCTGAGGTTTTTGCTGTGGCGTAGCTCGGAGCGAATCTGACAGATTTCGATCTCGGCCTCCTTCAGCCGTTGTTCAAGTAGGCGATGTTCAGAGTGTTGCAGCTTGGCGTCAAGAGGTTCAGGATGCATAGATCAATAGTCAGGACTCAGGAGTCATTGTATTCATGTTGCAGTCTGCCCGTTTCCGCAGGTTAAGCAACACGGCTTAGGCGCAGTTCTGTCCAGTCCTGGGAGAGTGAAAATGTAAAGTCATACGTAGAAGTTGTGTAGTGGGTCTCAGGAGCCTGATCGCGTGCTGAACGATTCGTGTTTCAATCTCCCACGTCTACTCAAAGTGGTTTTAGCAGCTTGCTTGCTCTGGGTGCTGACGCTGAGCGCAGCCTTGCCCGCAGCTGCTCAGTGGGGAACCACGGCACTGCCACAAGTGGGAATGTCTGCACCTGAATTCAACCTGCCGAGCAACGCGGGAGGCGGGGTGATCTCGCTGGCAGACTATCGAGGGCAGTGGGTGGTGGTGTATTTCTATCCGAAGAATTTCACCTCGGGCTGTACCTTGGAGGCTCGACGCTTCCAGCAGGACCTCCCCCAGTACCAGGCGCTTAACGCGCAGATCCTGGGCATCAGCGCCGATAGCGTCTCATCTCACACCAAATTCTGCGCCTCGCAGGGGCTAACCTTTGCGCTGCTGTCTGATCCCGAGGGTCGGGTAAGCACAGCCTATGGTTCCTGGCTAGGTGACGTGTCCCTACGCAATAGCTTTCTGATTGACTCGGCGGGCGTGATTCGTGAGACCTTCGTGTTGGTTAACCCGTCAAGCCACAGCCGCGAGGTACTGGCTCGGCTGAGGCAGTTGCAAGCGGCTGAGCCGACTGGCGGGGTAGCGGTTCTCTAACCGACGACCTGGGGGCTGTAGTTTTGGTCGAGCTGGTAGAGGACGGTTTGGATGTGGCTGCCCTGGCGGGGCTGGAGGCGCGTCGGGAACTCTAACTCGACGCCGATCGCCTGGCGCAGGGTGACCAGGTTACTGGACTCGGGGCGAGCGGTTGAGCGAACCTGGTGGAACTGGCTGGCTGGGATGCTGACGATGAAACGGCCTAGGGCCGACTCCTCGGCCCGCTTGTGAATGCTCAGCTCCAAAATGGGGCGGGTTCGAGATTGGAGTTCCAGTCGGCGGACAATGTCGGGAGGCAGCTCTAGGCGCAGGCCGTTGAGGTCGATAGCCGTGAGGCGCGCGGGGGTGCTGTTCCCGTCTGGCCAGTGCAGATGGGCCACAGCGTCTACGCTCAGGCGCAAGCGGTGGCTGTCGGCGGGCTGGGGATCGCGGATGGCGCGGATCAGGGTGCTGGCGATCATCCAGAAAGAGTGTAGGGGGTTGTCAAGCCGCTTTGGCTCCTGGGAGTACCACTGGCGCACATCGCTGTAGATCACCAACGCCAGGTTGTCCTGTTGTAACTGGCTCAGATCGGGGGCGAAATTAAACGACACGTCAGTGTTGTCATCGGGGCGGGGCTCGACCCGCACCACGCTTGCCTTCAGGCTGACCCGGGCGCTGTAATCGCCAAAGATCTCCAGCTCTACCTGCTGGGGCAGAACCTGCCAACCCTCTAACTTGACCAGGGCTCCCAGCTTACTGATATTGACGGTTTTGCCCACCCAGGAGCGGCCCTCGGCGTGAATTAGTGTGTTCAGCTCGCGGGCTAGGCGGTGGGCGCGGCGGACCTGCGGTTGCTCCAGGTTCACCAGCAGTGCGCCAGAGAGCAAGCTGAGGTTATAGACGTTCCAGATCGTGTTGAGCAATACGGCCTGCCAGGCGTCTGGGGATAGGATTAGCCAGAAGGGGATGGCAAACAGCGACAGCAGCGACAGGCCGGTCAACAGCAGCAACGGACGGGATGATTGCCAGTCGAATAGCCGCTGCTTGAGCGAGCCGCCCTTGGCAGTGACGTTGAAGGAGCCTGCCTTGGGGTTGAACAGCGCTAGGCTGGTGACCCAGGCAGTGTAGAAGGCGAGGGCGAACTCGTAGACCTCGCTCCAGAAGGAGAAGCGAACCCGCTTGTAAGCTGAGAAGCTGGCAGCGGTGCTCAGCAACAGGTGCGGCACGGCGAAGGCAGCGGTTTCCAAACCCAGGCCGCGGATGGGATTGATACCGAACAGCAAGAACAGCACCGGAGCTACCGCGTAGACAATGCGCGGGATGCCGTAGAAAAAGTGGAAGGTAGCCGAGAAATAGCAGATGCGCTGTGGCAGGCTGAGCCCCTTGGCAAACAGCGGGTTTTCGAGGCGCAGGATCTGAGCCATGCCTCGCGCCCAGCGCACCTGCTGCCCGACCAGGGAAGCGAAGCTGTCGGGAGCTAGCCCAGCCACCATGGTCTTGCCGTAGTAGACCGAGCGGTAGCCACGCTTGTGCAGGCGCAGGGAGGTGTGACAGTCTTCGGTGACCGTCTCCACAGCGATGCCGCCAATCTCTTGCAGTAGGCTGCGTCGTACTACGGCAGCCGAACCGCAGAAGAAAGCGGAATTCCAGAAATCATTGCCTTTCTGGATCACCTTGTAAAACAGTTCGTTGGCGGGCGGTACCTGACCAGCGGCGAGCAGATTGCGCTCGAAGGGGTCGGGGTTGTAGAACCAGTGGGGCGTCTGCACCATGAACACCAGCCGGTCCTGGAAAAAGCCCACAGTGTCTTTGAGGAGGTTGCGCGCCGGGATATGGTCGCAGTCGAGGATCAAGATCAGGTTACCGTCGGTCTTGGCCATGGCCTGGTTGATGTTCCCAGCCTTGGCATGCTCGTTGTTGTTGCGGGTGATCAGGGTGCAGCCGAGTTCCTGACAGAGTTGGCGCAGTTGCTCGCGTCGCTGCTGCGCCAGGGTGCGTCGTGCGTCGCCTTTGGCGTAGCGATCTGGGCGACCGTCGTCTAGGACGTAGACCTGCTTGCGCGGATAGTCAAGCGCCATCGCGCCCAGGGCAGTCTCGCGCACGATGTTCACATCCTCGTCGTAAGTAGGAATGTAGACATCGACCTTGGGCAGGTCTGCTGGGTTGTCCGGCAAGGGCGGCGACTGGCGTTCCAGCAAGTAGGCGTTTTGGAAGTAGCTCACCAACAGGGTGACGACCGCGTACACCTCGGCGAGATAGAGCAGCAAGCTGGCGACGGCATCCACCGGACCGCTATCCAGGTTCAGCGTGTAGACCGTCCGGTAGTACAGGTAGCGGAAGGTCACCAGCAGGCTCAGCCAAACCAGCAGTCCGCGCAGGCGCTCAAACCGACTCAGCCACAGTCCGAGCAAGGTCACGACTAGGGCGATGATCCCCTGCTGCCAAATCTGCACCGAGGCCACGACCAACGGGATGTTGATCAGCACCAGCAATAGCATTAACCCCACTACCTGAGCCAGACTCAGTCGATTAAAGGGCGGTGTGCTAAACAGCCGCTCAATGCCGATAGCCAGGGAATCGGCTTGAGGAGTGGCGGTGGTTGCAGGGGCAGAAAACGGTGATTGATTGCGATTGCGTCGGGGTCTACGGGCCATGACTACAGGGACTCCCGCCCAGGTAGGGCTCGTTGGACAAAGGCGTGCGAGATGCCGAACAGCAATAGCGCACTCAGCACCGTGATGAATGGCAGTAGATACCAGTTCTGGGCTAGGAAGCGGGTGAATTGCTGTGCCCAATTCAAGCGCTCAATGCGACGTGGCGTTTGCCGATTTAGGATTTTAATCTGATCGTCTACATCGATTAGCACCGTGTCGCCTTGAACCTGGAAGAAGCGGTTGTCGCGCCGCAAGAACTCGCGCACCTGGCGCAGTCCCTGCTCATTTTGGGCGGTGAGTGTCAGCAGTACGCGCTCGCGGTTCCAGGGGGAGAGGGCTTCGGCGATCACGCCCTGGCGGTCGGGCAGAGTCTGCAGGCGGGTCTCGCCGCGCAACCGGCTCAGGCTGCTCCCCAGGTCGAAGCTACTAGCGTTGGCCTTTAGGGCTTCGGGCAGGGGGAATCGGGCCCGGCTGCCCAGCGCGATTAGGTGTTGCGCGGCCTGGATTTGGGGGGTAAGGCTGTTTTGGGTCTGGGCATTGAGTTTGACCGACGCCGCTTGACTCAGGCGACCCAGCCGCTCGGCGCTGGCCAGTAGCAGCTCTAGCTCCGCATCAGAGGGGCTCTCCGGCAACACCAATGTGGTGCGCGAGAGGTCTTGCGGCGCAGCGAAGGGAAAGCCGTGACGTAGCAGGGCCAGATCCGGCAACTCGAAGGACTCATAGCGGCTCAGCTCAAAGCTAGTATCGGTGTGGATTGTGCCGACTAGCTGCTGGTCGGCACTGGCTGTGCAAGCCGTGGCGCTCTGTGGGCGCATGCGTAGGGCGATTTGCAGTTGAGAATCGGGCTGGATCAGGTTGCCGGGAAGGGTCACGCTGAGGCTGCGGCGGCTATCACCGGTGGGCGAGTCCAAGGACCGCGAGCCCAGCGATACGCCGTCTAGCAGGACCTCTATAGTGGAGCGGCGGGGGTCCAGTTGCGCACCGTAGCTGTAGCGTACCGTCAGGGTATTGTGCCGGGGGTCGAAGGCTTCGCTGGGCAGCGCCCGGAAATTGATGGCTAGGGGCGGCGCGTTGCTGCCACGCAAGCTGACATCTCGGCGTATGCCCAGATCGGCGAGGGTGAGCGAGTTGCCCGGGGGGAGATAACCAGGCCAGGCTTGCTCAGAAGGGGTAGGAATGTTGTCCACCCGATCGATCAGCACTGCCTCACCGGTGGTGATTGCCCGGTCTGGCGACTGCACCAACGCCTGCACAGCCTTGGCTACGCCCTGGGGGCCGTTGCCGCTAGCGACTAGCACCGGCAGGTATTGCTCAGCTCCGGTAGTGGTGGCAACCAGCACGCCGACGTCTGGGGGCAAGGCGCGACCGTTGCCGTCCAGGAACTGATCGCCCACCAGTTTGAAGGGCAGGTCTAGGTTCTTGAGGTCCGGCTGGTTAGCGGGCGTACCAATGATCACAATGCTGCCCCACTGCTGCAGCCGGGATTGCAGCGGCGAGAGCGAGCGGATCAGGCTCTGATCTAGAGGGCGAAACTCGGCTAACCGGCCTAGGTGGGCGCTGAAGCGAGCTGCCGCCGTGAGCCAGTCGCCATCCAAGGTGGTTGGCACCCGGTAGCTGAGGTGGCTGGTTCCTAGATTCAGCGGGTCGAAGAAGGGGCGAGGATACCGCCCAAAATCCAACGCCAGGGGCTGGGCCTCGTACTGGAACACCAGCTGCGAGTCCGGCAGGACTTCGGTCCACAGGGTGAGGTCATCGGCGCTGGTGCAGTTCTGCGTGGCGTTCTTGTGTTGGGCGATGATCGCGATCTCGTTGGCGTCCTGTAACACCCCGGCGGGCACAGGCACACGGGCCTCGCCAATGTTGGTGTCCCGCAAGTTGAGTGGGAAGCTGCCCAAGCTGGTGTCATTGACCCGAACGGTCAGATTGGACTCAGAGGAGTCCAGCGCCGTGGAGTGGCGGAAGCGAATCACCGCCTCGGCGCTCTTGACGTTCCAGTCCGCCGGGCGAGTGAAGGCCAGCCGCGTCTCAGCGAACGGCCCCTCCAGGCGTAGGCGGTTGCCCACCACTGGGCTGCGGTTGAACTGGACCACCTGCGTGAAGCTGGAATTAGGCTTAGGCTTAGCCTGAGCGGATACGGACGCTTTGGCAGACGCGGGTGTCTGAGCAGATGCGGGCTGACGGGCAGTGGATTTGGGTTCTGCCGGACGCGGCGCGGCGCGGGGATTGACGGGCGGCGGTGCAAACCGTCGGGCTGGGGCCACCGGGGGACGGCTGGGCGGGCGCGGCAGTGAAAACTGGCGGATGATCTGGTTTTCCCGCTGTTCCAGACTGCGATCTAGATTCTGGGCACTGGCCTGAGTTACGCTCACGACGGCGAGGGCGCTACACAACAGCAGACAACCCCAGATCAGCAGCGGGCGGAACCTGAAGCGCGGTTGCTGTGCTCGAAGCCAACGGGCAAGACGCAGGTGCGGGCGGGGAAAGCTCATCGGGGACCTGTCGGGTTAAGAGGAGATCGGGGGCATTTGGAGACGGATTCGAGCCGCAGATGAGCGGACCCGCAACGGGGCTACTAGAAGCGCTCCCAGGGGGGTTGGAAGCCGCGCTGGAGCAGGAAACCCTGCTCGATATCGCCGATTTCGCGCAGGAGATCGGCCTGCTGAGCGGGCGACAGCGGCACCTCGCTCTGAAGCTGTTCAAGCTGGCGTATCGCTGCCTGGGGCCGACCGTCGCCCCGAAACGCTTCGCTCAGGCCACGACCGATCTGAATCCGGCGTCCCGGCTCCTGACGCGGGGACTGGGCTTGGACGGCTCGCGCCTCGTTGTAGAGCTGACGAGAGAATTCGTAGTTTTTGCGCGCCGCCTCTGACTCCGCCCAGGCTAGGAGGGCGGTCAGGTTACGCGGCTGCTGAACCAAGATGCTGTCGTAGGCGGCAGCAGCTCGGTCGTAGTCGCCCAGCGCTTGATAGACCCGGCCCAGCAAGATGTAGTTTGACAGGCTGGGGTTGCTGGCGACTCCTTGTTCGGCTCGGCTGCGGGCGAGCTGTGGCGCTTGCCGCACTAGGGCTTGGGCGTAGCGCTCGGCAATGCGCGTATCGTCAGGGTTGGGATTTTGGTTGATCAGCTGCAGATATAGCGCTTCGCGGGCTAGGTCCGGCGGTAGCTTGGCAACCAGGCCGTACAGAGCAGGTGGCGGGTTGGTCAGGTCCGGTGTGCGGGCGAGCCAGGTGTCGAGCACTGTCTGCGCCTGGCGCATGCTGATGCGGTTGAGCTGGTAAGCGGTCGCCCCGTAGGCCAGATTGAGGCTGGGGTTGTCGGGGTCCTGGCGTAGGAGCTGGTCGTAGAGCGCCAGCAGCCCTTCGTCGTCGCCGTTATCGGTGTAGAGGCTGGTGAGAATGCCAATCGCGTTATCGGCCAACTGCGAGCCCCGGCGCTGCTGGATCAGCGGGATCAGCACTGAGGCTGCTTCGCGCAGGCGTCCGGTTTGACCTAGGGCGTTGCCGTAAGCCAGCGCTGCATCGCCGGTGATCGCCTGCCCCTGCTGTTGGACCTGGTTGAACAGGTTGAGGGCCTGGGGGTAGCGACTTCCCCAGTTGTAGGCCTGGGCGGCAGCTAGTAACAGGCTGGGGCTGGGGTTGCTGCGCAGCAAAATTTCGTAGTCGGCGATCGCCTGCGGCCAGTTTTGAGCGTAGCGGGATAGGGTGGCCCGCTGCAGGCGGACTTCCAAGTCGTCGGGTTTGAGCTGGAGCAGGCTAGTTAGGGCGCGGATGCCGCGTGCCCACCACTCGGGACGATAGCTACCCAATAGCCCGACTGCACGCAGGGCAGGGTCGTTGGTTGGATCGAGCTGGATCACCTGCTCATAGGTGGTGAGCGCTTTCTCATCCAACCCCTGCCGCCGGTAAGCAATTGCTAGGCCCAGGCGGGCTTCTAGCGAGCGCGGATAGCGCCGGACGGCACGCTCCAGAGTCTGGACGGCCTGGAGCACTTGGCCGCGTTGAATTTGGGAATACCCCTGCCGCACTTCAACGGGCAAGCTGGTCTGCGCCAGCGCCGCTTTTGGCAAACTGGCCCCCAGGCTCAGGCTGAGGGCGAGGCTCAGCAGCCCCAGTGTCAGTTCCGTGCTGTGTCTTGGCTGTCCCATGGTGGTGTCCCTAAAAACCCTGATCATCCAGCGGTGCAGCGCGGCGGCGGGGCGTCAGATTCAGGTCCGAGCGCAGCCGAAAGCCGAACACCGTCTCCGAATTCTGGTTGAGCGACTGAACCGACACTCCTGCCCGCAGCTCGCGCGTCAACTGGAAGTCGTAGAACAGCTCCAGCACGTCGGGATTGTCGTCGCTAGAGCGCCGCAGATTGGCGGCACTCAGCTGTCGCCCGTAAGCCAGCCCCAAGCGGTCGAGCGGCTGGAACAGATCCAGCGCCGTCAGGCCCACGCTGTAGGTCTCAGCCTCTTCATCTTGATCCTGGTTGCGGTAGTGGCCGTAGCGGGCGAACAGCCCCAGCTTCAGGCGCGGGATGAAGTACTCGGCATTAAGCCCGTAGGCGGTCTCGCGGTCGTCGGAGCCGATGCGGTCGATGCCGCCCTGCCCCAAGGCATCAGGGTCGCGTCCAGCTTCGAGGTAGCCGTTGCGCTCACCGCCATCGCGGCTGGACACGTAGGTAGCGCGCAGAATCAGGTTCTGCAACGGGCGGACGGCTAGCTCCGCTGCGATGCTGTCCAGGCTGAAGCCGTCGAACAGCGGCTGTGAGGAGAAGGCCGCGACCCGCGCCTCGACCGTGTCGGAGGCCGACCAGTTGACCAGGATGCCGGGCCGCGACGCGGTGGTGGCTGCGGCTAGCGCCGGGTTGGTGGCAAACACCGGATTGAAAAAGTGGGTGACCGCGTCCTTGGCGAAGCTGTTGCGATCAAAGTACGAGGTCAGGTCAATCTGCCCCACGACGAAGCGCAGATTGGGTAGGCTGGGCAGCGACGCTGTCACATAAAGCTCATTCAGCAGCAGCCCGTCATTCTGACTGTTGGGTACGAAGGTGGAGCCGGTCGCCAGGTCTAGGCTGCCGCCGATCAGCAGATTGCGGCTCAGCGGATAGCGACCGCTGAGCCGCGCGCGTGCTGACAGTTCCGAGTCGTTGTAGAACAGCACTGTCCGTAGGGTCAGCGATGGCAGCACGCCCGTCCGAGGCTGAAAGGCTTCGACCAGCTCTGACTGCGCGGGGGTCAGGTTGGAGGGGCTGCGCCGCTGATAGTTGCCACTGCCTTGGCTCAGCAACAGGTCCCGTGCTGAAGAGCGTCGTCTCCTACGTGACTGATGGGCAGGGTCGGTTCCGGTCGCGGGCTGGATTAAGACACCCGCCAAGTCTCCCGGCCCCAAGCTGACCATGCTGACCAGCGTGCCGCCGGACAGCGACAATACGGTTTCCGGTTCAGGCTCGGGTTGCGATTGCACTGGCTGCGAGCGCTGTAGCTGAGCAGCAGGCAGCGTAACCGCGACTGGCTGAGCTGCCTGTGACGAGGAGGTTCCCAGCCAGCCAGGCAGCGCGCTGTTCTGAGCGAGCGGAGCCACCCCGACCTCTGGGCTCGGCGGCAGAGCCGGTTGAGGGAAGCGGTTGAGGACGGGGGGCGGCAAAGGTGGCAGAGGCGGATTGCTAATGTCGTGAGCCGGTCGCAGCGGTGGGCGCGGTTGAGCAGAAGCGGCTCCACCCAGCCAGCCGGGCAGTGTGCCTGGTGTGCGGGTTGGCTGCGCAATCGCTGGAGCGTCTTGGCTGTCATCCCGGGGGCTCAGGACAACGCTGGTTGTGGGCTGCGCAGGGGGAGCTGAAGCAGTTGGCGCCGCTTGGCTTGCGAGTTCTTCTTGAGGCTGGGGGGGCTCCGCCGCTAGGGTACTTTCGCTCAGAGCGCGGCAGGACAGAATCAACAAGACGGTGAGCGTGAGCAGCGGCGAGAGCCAGGAGCCGCGAATCAGCACCAGGAAAACTGCGAACCGAGATAAAGACATTTTGGGTTCGGTGGAAACAGATGTTGGCCGTAAAGCCTCGAACGGAGAACTGTTGAGAAAAAAGTTGGCGTTCGCAGATCTAGAACCGCTAATCAGCCAGAAAACTGGATCAGCACACGTTGCGGGCTCAGCGTAAAATTCCCATTCGTGCTGTTCAGTGAAATTGGGCTGACATCCGGAAAAAATGCTGGGAAACTACCGTGTCCGGCTGGGGGTAATGCTGCGCATCAGGCTGCCCTGCGGTATCTCAGCCGTTTCCTGTGGCAAGTCGGATCCGCCAGAAGCTAGTGCCCCAAAGTATCTGAGCCTTGGCTATTTTCGTGAGAAAGATTCCTTCAAGAATTGCGGATTAGGGTCAAATTTCTTGTATTGCAAGAGTGAGACCTAGCTGTGGCTAGCGTCGGTTTCAGCTTGCCGCATTCGACTTGTCGGAGCCCTCTCGTTCTCGCATCAACAGCGAGTTTCGCTACACACTACCGTTCGCTATTTCCCACATCCGGAAGCCCGTGATTCTATGAGCCCGCAAGCCAACCGGCTGACCAGAGCCATCGTCCCCTTTAGCCTCCTGACCGGGTTCTTTCTCAGCCTGGCGACTGCGCCCCTGGCGTTGTATGGTCCGAAGCAGTTGACCCTTGAGTTGGAGGGCGTCTTCCGCGCTCAGGGCGAGCTGAGAAGCCTGGCTGTCCCCTACTTGACCGGGGCTCTGGCGGTCAGCTCGGGGTTGGGGACGGTCGGGGTCATTCTGATCTATGGTCGTCGTCGGGCTCGCCAACGGGCCGAGCTGCGCCATAAAGTCACCGAACTCAAAGCGGCGATTGCAGAGCGTGAGCGCTGGCTGGTCGACCTGAGCCTGTCCGCTGCTCGACTGGAGGATGGGGACCAGCCGACCCTGCTAAGCGAGGCAGCAGAGATCCCACCCCTCAAAGAAGTGCTCAGTACAATCCTTGACCGCCTGATCCAAACCGAGCCTGTCAGCGTGGAAACACCGCCAGAGCCAGCGACCTCGTCTGAGAGTTCAGGCAAGTCAACCGCAGCCAGTGGCTCGGGTGTGAACTGGCAACCAGACTTCACCCCGGCTGCCATGTCGCCTGCGCCTACGCCCCTCAGAACGGTGCCTGCTGAGCCAGCGCCGCCTGCCGCAATCCAGACGTTAGAGCGCCAGGTTGAGCAGCTGACCGCTCAGATCCGACTGCTCCAAGGGGCTCTGTCCACAAGCATTAGCCCCGCAGGCCCTGGCTATCAGATCATCCGCGACCCCAACCTTGCGCCCCGCACAGAGTCCTGAGCGTGAGGTGCAGGTTGCCCAGGCTGGGCAACCTGCGCCTTGACAGCCGTTCGGCTCGAGGCTCAAAAGACCAATACGGATAGTTTACAAAACGTAAACTATCCGTTACATTCATTTACATCGCCAAGCAAGGAAGCGACCAGGAAGCGACCCCGACTGGGCATGGCTAGGTCATCGGGGATTCTGGCTTGATCAAGGTTCGGCCAAAGTCTGGACTCGGACTGCTTGTTCACCTTATCTGGAGCATCTCTACTGTGTCCTTAACTCTTGAATCGGCTCAGGCTATCTTCTCCAGTACTCAAGTTCCAAGTCCAATTCCCGCCACGATTGCACTATTCGAGCAGCTCATGGTGGATGACCAGCTTGCTCTGCTCTGGTTTGCCTACACCGAGATGGGCCGCTCAATCACCAATGCAGCCCCAGGCACTGCCCGCCTTGAACTTGCCCAAAACTTGCTCGACCAGATCAAGCAGCAGCCCCGAGCAGAGCAAACCCAAACCATGCGAGATCTGGCAAAGCGAGCGGACACGCCGATTAGCCGCGCCTATGGGGCCTTGAGTGTCAACACCAAGCTGGGCTTTTGGTATCAGCTAGCCGAGTTTATGAACCAGGGGCTGGTTGTGGGTGTGCCAGTTGGCTATCAGGTTCCCAGTGGTGTGACCGCTGTGCTCGAATCGATCAAGCAGCTCGATAAGGGCCAACAGATCACCGTGTTGCGCAATGTCGTTGTGAACATGGGCTATGACTCGGCTTTGGCTGCAAACAAGTACCCTAGAGCCGCAGAAGTTGAAATCAAGCCCAGCCAACCCACCTCTCTGGATCAGGTGATTATTGAGGGTGTGACAGAGCCAGTCGTGTTGCGCTACTTCGAAACCATGAACGCCGGAAACTTTCAGGCGACTCTGGACCTGTTTGCTCCGGATGGTGCCTTGCAGCCTCCCTTCGAGAAGCCGATTGTAGGTCGGCAGGCCATTGCCGACTATTTGCGCGAAGAAGCTCCTGGGCTGACACTGATTCCAACTCAGGGCATCTCTGAGGCCAAAGAAGATGGCTCTAAGCAGTTTAAGATCACGGGCAAGGTGCAAACGCCCTGGTTTGGCATCAACGTGGGGATGAACATTGCCTGGCGGTTCGCCCTCAACTCCCAAGGCCAGATCTTCTACGCTGCGATTGACATGCTGGCCTCGCCTCAGGAACTTCTCAGCTCGCTGCGCCGCTAGTTTGGCATTTTTCAATCTAGGAAGTTGGATATTCAGGACCCTGGTCAGTGGCCAGGGTCTTGCGCTGAGCTATTCTCCCTGGAGCCCAGAGCCCGATGCTTGAGGCTTGCAGATCAAAATCTTTCGAGTGGGGTGTTCACTGAGACCCACCGCACTGACAAACTGTACTACGGCTGCCTGTATTACGATTGCAGGCCAGCTTCTTTCTCCACCTCCCGAGTTCACGGCTCGATGGGTCCAGCTTTTTTCTCTATCCCCTGAGTCGCAAGCTCGGCACGTCTAGCTTTTCGCTCGACCTTCCGGGCTCGCTGCTCGGCGCATCCAGCTTTTTGCTCAACTTCCCGAGTTCTGAGCGGCGCAACCCGAGCTTTGGGCTCGATCTCTCGAGATTCACACTTCTGAATAACTTTTCCGTCCAAACGGCAACTGCTAACTTCTTCTCAATTTCCAATAAGTCATCAGCTACTTTCGTTTTTGTGAATGATTAGATCCAGCAAGCTGTCCAGCAGGCGCTCGCGTTCCATGGGTACAATATCTTCACCATGCAGCAGATCTCGCAGAATCACAAAATGGATCAGCGTTCCGGAAAAGGTTCGTGCCGCAACTTCAGGGTCGGTTAGCTGAAGCTTGGGATGGGCCGTAAAGTATCGCGTGAGAAAGTCGAGACCTGGTTTTTCGATATTTTGGACAAATGCTCGTGCTAGTTCTGGGAACCTGCCTGACTCACCAATGATGATTCTAAGAAAGGTCAGAACTTGTGGGTCTTGAGCAACATTGTCAAGCATTTCAGTGGCATACCGTCTCAAGAAGGTAGTCGGATCTTCCTCAAATGACTGAAGATTTTGCATCTGAAAGAGCCTTTCTTTAGATGCCATCCGTTGGATTAAGGTAGTAAACAACGCCTCTTTGTCTGGAAAGCGTCGGTAGACCGTTGCTTTAGAAACCCCCGCTGCGATCACAATTTTGTCGATCCGGGCACCTGCATAGCCATTCTCTAGAAACTCCTGCATGGCTCCAGCCAGGATCGCTTCGGTTTTTTCGGGGGCCAGTTCCCGCTCGGCACTCTTAGATTTACTCATCACTCGATTTCGCCAGCAACCTGGGAACCCACTCACGACAGTCATCTGGTTCCAGCATACTCTTGACAAGACGAAACGAAACAGGTTAGTCTCGTTTATGCAAGACGAAACTGTTTCGTCTTGCATAAATGCAATCAGGATCAGGAGTTCACCGATGCTGCGGAGTCCACTGGCCAGCACTTCTACTCGGAAATCCCGTCGTCGGCTTGGGTTCGCTGCTACGGCTTTGATGGTTGTTGCGGTTGGCGCAGGCTATGGGTTCTGGCGATCGCACGCTCAACCGATAGAGAGCCAAACCACCCCGGTTTACACGCCAAAAATCAGCACTGTCACCGCTTTGGGTCGACTAGAACCCCAGGGAGAAGTGATTAAGCTATCGGCTCCAACCTCCAATAACGGCAACCGGGTGGATCAATTGCTCGTGCGGGAGGGCGATCGCGTCAAGGCAGAACAGGTGATTGCCATTCTCGATAACCGCGATCGGCTGCAGGCGGCCTATAAGCAGGCCCAGGAGGAGGTGAGAGTGGCTCAGGCCAATCTTGCCATCATCCAGGCTGGTGCCAAACAGGGAGAAATCAATGCCCAACGTGCCGAAATTGCTCGTTTACAGGCGCAGCGCCAGGGAGACATTGATTCTCAGATGGCAACGGTTGCCCGGTTAACCTCGGAACTGCGGAATGCCGAAACCGAACTTAACCGCTATCAATCGCTGTATCAGGAGGGAGCCATTTCTGCCTCAAATCTGGACAGCAAACGTCTGGCTCTAGACACTGCCCAGAGAAGTGTGCAGGAAGCGAAGGCTGTGTTCGCTCGAATTCAAGCGACCAGCCCAGCCCAACTGAACCAGGCACGGGCAAATTTAGACCAGATTGCGGAAGTGCGACCAGTGGATGTCCAAGCGAAGCAAGCAGAGGTTGACCGCGCGATTGCTGCCATGAAACAGGCAAAGGCAGACCTGGATCAAGCGTATGTGCGATCCCCCATTGAGGGTGAAGTTTTAGACATTCATACTCGCCCAGGAGAGGTGGTTTCTAGTGATGGCATTGTCGAGATTGGAGAAACGCAACGGATGTACGCCATTGCCGAAGTTTATCAAAGCGACATCGGTAAGGTAAAACCGGGACAGCGCGTGCGAGTCATCAGCGATTCTATGCCGGGCGAGCTGTCAGGAACCGTTGAGCAAATTGATTCTCAGGTGAAGCGGCAAACCATTGTCAACACTGACCCCAGCACTAACATTGACGCGAGGGTGGTTGAAGTTCAGGTTGCTCTGGATGCGGCATCGAGTCAGAGAGCCGCAAAGTTTACCAATTTGCAAGTGACGGCGGTGGTTGAACAATGAAAGGATTGGTGCAACAAATTCAGCGACGAACCCCTCTGGGATGGTTGCAACTAAGCCGAGAACGCAGTCGTCTGATGGTCGCATTAGCAGGTATTGCCTTTGCGGATGTTCTGATGTTTATGCAACTTGGTTTTCAGAGTGCCCTGTATGATAGCAACACAAAGCTAAGTCGCTTGCTCAATGCAGACCTTGTGTTAGCCAGTCCTCAAGCCCGGAATACTCAAGATCTGGGAACGTTTTCGCGCCGACGGTTGTATCAGGCGCAGGATATGCCGGGGGTCCAATCAGCCGAAGCATTTTACTCCAACACGATTACCTGGAAAAATCCTGATACTCGCCGAGAAACCACCGTTCAGGTAGTGGCCTTCGAGCCAGAGCAAGTGGCTTTGAATTTACCGGAAGTCAATCAGCAGCTAGACAAAATTAAGTTGCCCGATCAAGTCTTGTTTGATCGCACCTCCAGAGGCGATTACACCCAGGCGATCGCCCAAGTCGAACAGGGCAGATCTACCACCACTGAAGTTGAAGGCCGGACCGTGACTGTCTCTGGATTATTCACTTTGGGAGCATCCTTTGGAGCTGATGGGATTCTGATTGCCAGTGACCAAACCTTTTTGCAGTTCTTTCCCCGTCGAGAAGCGGCTAGCGTCAGCCTCGGCTTAATTTCACTAGAACCGGGCTATGACGCTAAGCAAGTTGCTGCAAACCTAGAGTCTTATCTGCCAAGCGATGTCAGAGTCTTCACCCATGAAGAATACATCGGGTTCGAGGAGAGTTATTGGAAAACAGAAAGTCCCATTGGATTTATCTTTGGTTTGGGAACTTCAATGGCGTTTGTCGTGGGTATTGTCATTGTTTATCAAGTGCTCTCGACTGATGTTAATAGCCACCTCAAAGAATACGCCACCTTCAAGGCAATGGGATATCCCAATCGATATCTCCTCGCCATTGTCTTTGAAGAAGCCATCATTCTGGCACTATTAGGGTTTATTCCTGGAGTCGTTTTGCCGCTCGGTCTTTACCAACTAGCCGCAAGCGCAACAGCACTGCCCATCGCCATGAAGTCATCACGAGTAGTCCTGGTTCTCCTGCTAACCATCCTTATGTGTATGTTCTCAGGTGCGATCGCCACGCGCAAACTGCAATCTGCTGATCCGGCTGACATGTTTTAGGGAAAATGATCATGCATCCTGTCATTGCTATCCAAAACCTCAATCACGATTTTGGTCACGGTCAATTACGCAAACAAGTACTGTTCGACATTGACCTGGAGATCAATGCCGGTGAAATTGTGATCATGACTGGACCTTCCGGCTCTGGTAAAACCACCTTGCTGACTTTAGTGGGTGGATTACGCTCTGCTCAGTCGGGTAGTTTGCAAGTGCTGGGACAAGAGCTTTGTGGTGCTAGTGCTGCAGATCTGACCCTGGCTCGACGGCACAACGGCTATATTTTCCAGGCGCACAACTTGCACAACAGCCTGACAGCCCTGCAAAATGTCAAGATGGGCTTAGAGCTACATGAGCATCTATCTCTGCAAGAGATGCAGGAGCGCTCGGCTGAGATGCTCAAACAGGTTGGCTTGGAAAATCGGCTCAACTACTACCCCGATGATCTCTCGGGCGGTCAGAAACAACGGGTAGCGATTGCCCGTGCTTTGGTTAGCCATCCTAAAATTGTGCTAGCAGATGAACCCACTGCTGCGTTGGATAGCAAATCTGGTCGGGATGTGGTGAACTTGATGCAAACCCTAGCCAAAGAGCAGGGTTGTACAATTCTGCTGGTCACCCACGACAACCGGATTTTGGATGTAGCCGATCGCATTGTGCAGATGGAAGATGGTAAATTAACCAAGAATTCAGTTCTGAGTCTGACTACTTAATTTTAGAAAGCGCTTTCATCTTTTCTAGGGCTCGCTCTAGTAATTGAGTCACAGTCACCACAAGGCTGCTGACCAGTAGCCTCTATAGGCGCGGCGGCTAGGGCTTAGATAGCACAAGTCAACGGCTGTAGACAACATTCTGTAGACAACCCGGCTGCACTGTAGTAGATAAAGCTATCGCTGGTATACTCAGCCATCCGCCTTCAACTGGATTAACAACTCCTTCGAGTGAGGGATGATAGTTAGCCGCTTCGCAAATTAGGACAACTAGGCTGTGCTCTTGGCCAATTCGGTTGGCCACTGCATCAGTTGGCGTTCAGGCTCCAGCCGCCGAGCTCGGTGCTCGGCGCGTCGAGCTTTTTTCGCCCTCTGCCGAGTTCACGGCTCGATGGGTCCAGTTTTTTGCTCGACTTTCCGAGCCGCGAACTCGGAAGGTCGAGCTTTTTTGCCCATCTCCCGAGCCCGAAGCTTGGACTGCGCGGCTTTTTGCTCGGCCTTCCGACTTCCGAGCCCGAAGCTCGGCGTGTCCAGCTTTTTTCCTCGATTTGTGAGCCCTGAGCGGCGCAACCCGAGCGATGGCTGCAATCGCCAGAGCGCGGCGCTCACTTCGCCTCCATCCAGTTCTCCCCGACGTGGATCTCGGCGATTAGGGGCACCGACAGAGACAGGGCCGACTCCATGATCTGTTTGAGTTGCGGCTCCAAAGTTGGCCATTCATCGGGCGGCACCTCCAGGACCAGCTCATCGTGGACCTGCAGCAGCAAGCGAGCCTGGTAGCCCTCTGTTTTTAGATGTTGGTGCAGATTCACCATCGCGATTTTCACAATGTCTGCACTGGTGCCCTGAATGGGTGCATTGACTGCCGCTCGCAGCAGGGCCGCGCGTTGCCCCTGACCCTGGCTAGCGAGGTTGCGGAAGTAGCGGCGGCGGCCCAGAATGGTTTCCACATAGCCCAGCTCTTCCGCCTGCGCTTCAATGCGCTTCATGTAGTCGAAAATCGCTGGGTAACGCTGCTTGAAGGCATCGATAAACGCTTTCGCTTCTCGGGTTGAAATGCGAGATTCTCGCCCAAAGCGCTGCGCGCCAATGCCGTAGATTACGCCGTAGTTAATCACCTTGGCTAGGCGACGTTCCTCCGAGTTCACCACTTGCTTACCCAGGAGTAGCTGGGCGGTCAGCGTATGCACATCGGCATTTTGATTGTAGGCATTGATCAGCAGCGACTCCTGAGCCAGATGTGCCAGGATGCGCAACTCGATTTGAGAGTAATCCGCCGCGACCAGCAACCAGCCAGATTCTGGGACAAAAGCCGAGCGAATCCGACGGCTGAATAGGGTGCGAATCGGAATATTTTGCAAGTTGGGGTTGGAACTCGAAAGCCTACCCGTGGTGGTGATTGCCTGGTTGAAATCGGTATGGACCCGCTGCGTATCGGGGCGCACCAGCACGGGCAGGGCATCCACATAAGTGGACTTGAGCTTGGCCAGGGTGCGGTGCTCCAGAATCGTATCGATCAGCGGATGCTCACCCTGAAGTCTCTCCAGAACCGCCGCGTCGGTAGAATAGCCGCTGGCGGTCTTACGCGACTTTTTTGGGTCGAGCCCCAGCTTCTCAAACAACAACTCGCTGAGCTGCTTGGGCGAATTGAGATTAAAGGCGGCCCCAGCCTGCTCATGGGCGCGAATCTCGATCTGCTTCAGGTCGCCCTCCAGGGCCTGGGAAAACTCAGCCAGATAGTCGCGATTGATGCGAATTCCCTGCCATTCCATGTCGGCGAGAACCACCTCTAGCGGGATTTCTACCTCGCTCAGCAGCGACGCTAGCTTCGGGAACTCCGCCAGTTTCGCGCGCAGAATTGGCACCAGCCGATAGGTCGTGTACACATCCATGCCGCAGTAATCTGCAACCGCTGGGATGGGCAGATCGGCGATGGTTTGTTTCTTGTCCTTGACCAAATCCTGGTAGCTTTGAGCCTGGATGCCCAGATGGCGCAGCGACAGATCGCTGAGATTATGGCTGGACTCCGGATCGAGCAAATAGCTGGCCAGCATGGGGTCAAAGATCGTTCCCCTCAGCTCAATGCCCTGGGCGCGCAAAACCAGGCGGTCAAACTTAGCGTTCTGACAGACTTTGGGGTAAGCCTCACTCTCCAGGATTTCGCGCAATTCAGAGCGTACGCGCTCCAGCTCTAGATTCTGTCCTGCTCGGTGAGCGAGGGGAATGTAAGCCAGGTCCGATTCTGCCATGCCCCAACAGCAGCCCAGCCCAACCAGCGTCGCATCGCGAGGCGAGAGCGACGTGGTTTCTGTGTCCCAAGCAACGGGGGCTTGCGGGTCGGTCTGCGTGAGCAAAATTGCTTTGAGATCGGCGAGTTTCTCGGGTGTGTCGATGATTCGAGGCACCATTTGAATCTCGGGCTGAGCCTGATCTTGCTCGGTTTCTTCCGCGCTGAAAAAGCTGAGATCATGATCGTGAAACACGGGCAGGGAAGGTTTTTTCGCCCCTGTCTGGGACGGTTCAGCCGCTGTTTCGACCACACCACCCAAAATTTGCTGAAGCCGATTGACCTGGTTAATGAAGGTCTGGAATTCCAGTTTTTCTAAATTGGTGATCAGCTCGGCTTTCTCGAAGCCGGTTAGCTTGCAGTCGTCTAGGGCCAAGCTCAGCGGCACATCTTGCACAATGCGGGCCATGTGCTGCGAGTGGCGAGCGCTGTCAATGCCCGCCTCCAGCTTCTTTTTCACCGCCCCTTGCATCTGCGGCAATGCCGCCAGAATCGCTTCCAGTGAGCCGTATTCGCTCAGCAGCTTGACTGCGGTTTTTTCACCGATGCCCCGAACCCCTGGAATGCGGTCAGAACTGTCGCCGCACAGGGCTTTGTAGTCCACCACCTGCGTGGGCAAGACACCCAGCTTGGCCTGAACTTCTGCCGGGCCGTACTCCTGGATGCGATCTTTGCTGCTCAGGTGCAGGACGCTGATTTGCCGCTCGGAGTCGATCAGCTGAAACATGTCCTGGTCGCCGCTGAGGATCTTGACCCGATAGCCCGCCTCTGCGCCTTGCGTCGCCAGGGTGCCCAGCACGTCATCAGCCTCAAAGCGTTCGGCGGTGCAGGTTTTCAGGTGCAGGGCCTGGAGCAAGTCTTTGAGGTTTTCGAGATCGGTAATGAACTCCTGCGGTGTTTCCGGGCGGCCCTCTTTGTAAGTGGCGTCCGCTTCGTGGCGAAAGGTGGGCATCGCCAGGTCAAAGGCCACCACTACCGCCTCCGGCTTTTCTTTCTCCAAGACCTCTAGGAGCGCTTTCAGAAAGCCGAAGCAGACGCTGGTGGGAATCCCAGTTGAGGTCCGCAAGCCCCCCTCGCGGCTGTAGGCAAAGGCGTAGAACGACCGAAAGGCCAGAGAATGGCCGT
Source organism: Leptolyngbya sp. SOY_34_metabat_272 (assembly GCA_031399305.1). GTDB lineage: Bacteria > Cyanobacteriota > Cyanobacteriia > FACHB-261 > FACHB-261 > FACHB-261. The sequence continues at coordinate 14,126 of JANNOU010000018.1, read as the reverse complement.
CCACGAGCAGCAAGGTGGCATGGCGGGGTTGGGGCATAATCTCTCGGTTCGCGCTACGGGGGGTAACAGACTCAACGCTAAGTCAATGACTGAGTTCCTGTTCTATTTTATGCAATGGATGGCCTGTGATTTCAGCTACATTTTTGAGTCTGGGATTTAGATAGGCTTTCGCCAAAGTCGAAGGCTATTCGCCCCAATCAATGCTGCCGATTCAATCCCCAAAATTGCAGCAGGGCAATATGATTTTGCCGAAGGCGACCTGTACTCAATATCGAGTTCAATAACCGCAATCTCAACCACAAGTGGTCGGTGTTTGCCCGCAATGTGGGCGAACACCGGCAGCATGCGCTGGGTCAATGCCGCTCTAGAACCGCGAACAACTGTAGTGGGAGCGACTGAACCTCGCCGGAGCTTGGCTGTGGAGCTGCGGCCAAGCAAATCAAGGGGCAGCGAAGCGAGCGGTTCCTGTAGGGCAAGCTCCAGCCTCTGCCGCAATGCTTCCACAACTGCGGCGGACCAGCGGCAACTGGCTGGCAACCTCCTAGCCCTGGCGGAGCAGCGGCGGGAACGGCTGGGGAGGCTCCCCGCACCTGCCGCGATCCGCCTCGCAGTTGCGGAGCCTCGGCGGGAACTTGCCGCGATCCGCCTCAGACTTGCCGCCATCCTCAGTGACTTGGCCCCAGTGCTGCGGCCGGTCGGACCAACTCTAACCGCATCCCCTAGTAATACACAGACGGCAGGTAGAAGCCCTGCGGCGCTCGATAGGCACCGAGCGCCATCACGGTCATGGGCTTAACCACCCGTAATCCTTGCGCCAGACACCAACGCAAGAAGCTGGCCTGTCGCGTCGGCACCGTAAAACAAGCAGGCGACGCAGCGGACGCCCCAGCGCTCAAGACCAGCGCCTTCAAGTCTGCTTCCGTTTCGGCCACCGTGTGGCCCAGCACATCCAGAGCAGTGGTGTAGGCGGTGATCCGGCCTGCTCGCAGTGCAACCAACGGCGCAAAGTAGCCTGGGGGCACCTGCGACGCTAGCGCCTCTTGCAGTTCCCCGGTCCGCTCAACGCCATAGACTCGCTGACAGAGCGAGGCACAGGCCTGAAGGTCCTCGGGTTTGCCGGGCCGCACCTCAATCGCGGCAGAGGCTGGGCTCTTAGGCCTGCCCGCCAGGACGACGACAAACTCCTGCACCTCAAAGCCCAGGGAAGCGTAAAGCGATAAAGTCGTCACATTAAACGGATCCTGAGTCAGGCGGATGCCCAGCGCCTGTCGCCCCCGGTCCAGCACGGCCTGCATTAGCTGCCGTCCAATTCCCTGCCCCTGAGCTTGTGGCGACACGGCAATCGGACCCACGGCTCGAATGGGACCCCGCTCATCCAGGAAGTTGACGCCGACAATCTGCGCTTCGGTTTGAGCCACGACGCCAAACACCGCAGGCTGGTTGATCAGAGCCCCCACGAATTGAGTGGCAAACTCCGGGGTCGGGAAATCAGGGGGAAACCCATAGCGGTCGGCGAGTTCTTTGAAAGCAACATAGACCAGCTGCCCACAGATCTCAATATCTGCAGCGGTTGCCGGGCGAAGGTTCAACCCCATCCCGTTGTCCACGCCATTGGCTCTCGCTCCCACTGCTCGGCCTCGCTCTAGCGCTTGTTCCTGCAGAATAATTATCGTACCGCTGACCCTTGCTCAGGCCGCCCATGACTCCGCCCCTGTTGATCCTGGCCTCCGCCTCTCCCGCCCGCCGCCGCCTATTGCAGAGCATCGGCATCGAACCGTTGGTGCGTCGCAGCGACTTCGACGAGTCGCAAGTTCAGCTGCGCGACCCCGCACAGCTCGTGCAGACCCTGGCCCAGTGCAAAGCCGAGACCGTCGCCGCCCACCTAGGCACCGGCCTCATCCTAGGCTGCGACTCGGTGCTGGCGATCCACGGCGAGATCCACGGCAAACCCGATAGCCCCGCCGAAGCCATCAGCCGCTGGCAACAGATGCGGGGCAGGGTCGGCGAACTCTACACCGGTCACGCCTTAATCGACTTGGCCCAGACTCAAACCCTGGTGCACTGCCAGGTGACCCGAGTCCATTTCGCGCCGCTCAGTGACCAGCAAATTGAACGCTACGTCGCCAGCGGCGAACCCCTGCACTGCGCAGGCGGCTTCGCCCTCGAAGGTAAAGGCGGCCTGTTCATCGAAAAACTCGAAGGCTGCTACAGCAACGTCATTGGCCTGAGCCTGCCCCTGCTGCGCCAGATGCTCAGCGACTTGGGCTACGACGCCGTGGACTTCTGGTCCTAAAGCTCTGGCCCTAAAAAAAGCACCCCCTCAGGGGTGCTCCAGTCCTTCAAGCCTTAGCAGAACTCAAGGGAATCTCTCGCCGGACCGCACCGAACCTAGCTCAGGGCGACGTGGCTGCGGTCGTAAGTTACCCGGAAGCTGGGGTGCACCTTGCCCTGGATGTGATTCCAGTAATGGGCAGCATCAGGACCCAGACCCACCTCTTGGGCCAACCGACCCAGCATGGATTGCTCCCGCTGCTTAATCGCCCGGTGGTGACCCATCATCAGCAGACGAGCTTTCTGCTCCGCCGAAAACGCGGCGGGCTTGGCAGCCTGCTCAGCGCCAACGGCAACTGGGCTTTGAGTAGCCGGTTGAACGGCGACAGGTTGAGTGGCGGGCTGAGCAGTTACGGCTGGGGCAGCAGTGACAGCCTGCCCACCGCTGCGGTAGGCCACACCGCGATATTTCAGATCCAGCGTCGACTCCAACACCGGACTCTCCAACCTGACCTGCTGAAACCGGCAGACAGCGCCCCGATAGCGCCCCATTGTCCCTTCGCCCGCCGCTCTAACAGCGGGCGGGTTGTATGCGTACTGAACACCCCGATAAGTGAGTTCCATGATCTTCGCCTCCTGGCTGTTGGTTTTGCAGTAAGGCGCGTTCCTTCGGGATTACTCCCTACTTCCGTCCCCCCAACGCGTTTGACTGGAGAAACCCGACGCAGTAGGAGATGAACGATTCATTTCTGTATCTATTCTTACCGTTTTTGATTTAAATGTCAAGGTCTACGGTCACTGGAGAGGTACCTAAATCCGTCAGTAAGTCGCTCGCAGGCGGCTGAGCAGATACTCACCAGAACGGATAGGCGGGTAGAGCGCCGGGCGTTCTGAGCCGTGGCAGGTCTCCAGGCAAGCAACCTCCGTCTCAGGGTTGGGATGGCAAAAAAAAGCCACGGAGTAGCGCGAGTGCCTTGCGATTGCCGCCGCCGATCCTGTCAGGCCGACCACGCGATGCTGGGTCGACACAAACTCGTGATTGGTCCAGCGCTCCAGCAGATCCCCGGTGTTGACCACCAGGGTATCGGCAAGCGTGGGTGCGGGCAGCCACTGCCCTTCCAGGCTGCGCACCTCTAGGCCACCGACTTGATCCTGCAAAAGCAGAGTGAGGCTGCCGTAGTCTGAGTGAGCGCCCGCCCGCACTCGACCCGGTTCCAGCTCGGGCGGGTAATGCAGTAGGCGCAGAGTGTGATCCCCTGGCGTGTGCGTCTGCTCAAAAAAGCGCTCTGGCAATCGCAGCGCCAGCGCGAAGGCTTGCAAGACTCTGAGCGCCGCCTGGGCACAAGCCGTGTAGAACTCCAGCACGGTCTGGCGGAAGGCTGGCAGTTCCGAGGGCCAGTGGTTGAGGCCGAGCGACGCGCTGCTACCCAGACTGCTGGTCAGCTCGGGACTCAGCTCTCGGCCTAGATTAAACGCCTCCTTGGGGTCACCCGGTTGGCTGGGATCCAGACGCTCCCGACCCAGACCGACATAACCCCGATTGCTCAGCGCCCCAGACCAGGCCGCTCGCTGCTTCACGGCTACTGGCAACTCAAAAAATTGCTGTGATTGAGCAAACAAGCGCTCGATCAACGGTTGGGCAATGCCGTGATTACTTAAATATAGGAAGCCGATCCCGTGACAGGCTCGATAGATTTCAGCCGCAACCACCTGCCGTGCTGCCAGATCGCCCTCTAGAAATGGCCTAAAATCAATGACGGGAATGTGCGCTAAAGAATCAGACATAGGGTTAGCGAGAATCCGAGGTTAACTAGGCAAGGCGGCCAAAAACGTAGTCTTGACTACAAACAGCAGCTAAGCCTCTTCGTAAGTTTGTCCATAAGGTTAGAAGTACCCAGGGCAGTCCCCAGAATTTTTATTATGCTTCAACGCAAAGTCTCAACTTCTGCACTAAGACGAGGCAAAAAGTCGGCGGCAGATGGGACTCGGTCCTTACAGATTTGGGGAACTGAGCTGGCTGATTTGCTGGCCCCTTTAGCGGTGGGGATCATCGTCTTGCTGTTGTGGGAGCTGTGGGTTCGTGCCGCTGATCTCAAGCCCTATATTTTGCCGGGTCCGCTGCTGGTTTTCCAGACCCTTGCAAGCGACTGGGGAGAGCTGTTTCCATCTCTGCTCGTCACGTTCAAGATCACGACCTTGGCGTTCACCGTTTCCGTTGTTTCCGGTGTCTTGATCGCCATCCTCTTCACTCAAAGTAAATGGATTGAGCGCAGCCTGTTTCCCTACGCAGTGGTCCTGCAGACCGTGCCAATTGTTTCGATCGCGCCGCTGATCATCATCTGGGTGAAAAACACTGAGATCGCGTTGGTGATCTGCGCCTGGCTGATCGCGCTGTTCCCAATTATTTCCAATACCACCCTGGGTTTGAATAGCACCGATCACAATTTGCGCAACCTGTTTCAGTTGTACCGTGCCTCGCGCTGGCAGACGCTCTGGCATCTGCGCTTGCCCAATGCCATGCCCTATTTTTTGGGGGGCCTGCGCATTAGTGGTGGGCTTTCGTTGATTGGGGCAGTGGTGGCTGAGTTTGTGGCAGGCACCGGCGGCGAGAAATCGGGGATCGCGTATCAAATTCTGCAGGCTAGCTACAATTTGCAGATCCCTCGGATGTTCGCTGCACTGGTCATGACCACAGGGCTCGGTATTTTGATTTTCGTCGCGCTGACGCTGCTCTCAGACTTGGTGCTGCGCAACTGGCATGAGAGCGCTGCCAAGCGGGAGAATTGAGTTCATTCGCTAACCCATTCAGTGCGCTTAGAGGGGAAAAGTCTATGAATTTACCGCTCCACAGCCTTGGCGTTCCTCCAAATGCCTGGTTGGTCAATGCAACCAGCGCCGATTTAACGCGACCGGCACTGGAGGCTCGCTCCATCATCCTAGCGACGGCTACCAAAACTGTGCGGCTCGACCTGGCGAAAACTGCCATCCTGGTCATTGATATGCAGAATGATTTTTGCACGCCAGGCGGCTGGCTGCATCACATTGGCGTTGATGTCACACCTGCGCGGGCTCCCATTGGCCCTCTGCAAAACCTCCTGCCTGCGCTGCGGGCAGCTCAGGTGCCGGTAGTGTGGCTGAACTGGGGCAACCGCCCCGACCTTCTGAATATCGGGCCAAGCCTACGCCACGTCTACAACCCAAGCGGCGACGGCGTAGGTTTGGGCGATCCGCTGCCTAGCAATCAAGCCCCAGTGTTGATTGCAGGCAGTTGGGCGGCAGGCGTTGTGGACGAACTTGAACAACGCCCCGAAGACATTCGAGTGGACAAGTACCGCATGAGCGGTTTCTGGGATACGCCCCTCGATAGCCTGTTGCGCAATCTGGGCAAAACCACCCTGTTCTTTGCCGGGGTCAACGCCGATCAATGTGTGCTGGCTACCCTACAGGACGCTAATTTCTTGGGCTACGACTGCCTGCTGGTGAGCGATTGCGCGGCCACGACTTCGCCTGAATATTGCTGGCAAGCTACGCTCTATAACGTTAAACAGTGCTTTGGTTTCGTCACCGACTCGTGTGAAATCTTAGCCGCACTTAACTCCGTGGAAGGGAAATCTTGATGGCTCTCCAATGTGTCATTCCTATTGTCAAATCACCTGAGCACTATCAGACCTTCCGCATCAGCCCCCACGACACCAATCGCTTAGCGCTGGTGTTCGATCCGGTGACCGACCCCGTCTCCTTCACCTGTTGTGTGGAGATCTACGATGTTGGCGGCAGAACCCCTCCTAACCGGCACCAGTATGCCATCGAAATGTTCTTCATCCTTAAGGGTGAGGGGTTGGCGATGTGCGACGGCAAAATCATGCCGATCCGAGCGGGCGATAGTGTCTTGGTGCCCCCCACGGGAACCCACGTGATTGAAAACACCGGCTCAGGTCGCTTGTATGCCCTTTGTACGATGGTTCCCAATGAAGATTTTGCGGAGTTGATCCGCCGAGGGATCCCCGAGAAACTAGACGCGGAGGACCTGACCGTTTTGCGCCGTTGAGCGCCCCAAGCGACGGCTGGGACAGGCCGGGGTTTAGCCTCTAGGCCCTCCGATGGTGCTGTGGAAGTCGTCCTGGATTTTGTGCGTGAGGCGGCGGGAGATGCGCTTGACTACCTGATACAGCACCTGATTACCGGTGCGCTGGATCAAGTTGCCCGACATCGCTTGGATGAAGCGCGGCAGTTGGACGGTCACGCCTAGGTCAAGCTGCCACTCAATGCGGGTGAGTGACGCACTGCTGTCGGGCTGGATCTGAAAGGCGGCTTTGAAATCGACTTCGTAGCCCTGGTCTGCCAGTTCGCTGCTCTCGCAGCCAGGCTGGTGGCAGTCCGGCAGGTGCACTGACACAATCCGGTAGAGGCCATCGATCTCCGGCAGCAGCTCCAAACCGACCTTGGGCTCCAGCTCGTAGCCCAGTGCGCCGATGCGCCCGACGCTGAGGCAGTAAGCATTCTCTCGCATCGGCTCAGCCGCCAGGGGTTTGGCACAGCGCTGAAACCATTGCTCGTGGGCGCTCAGATAGTGGGCCACGGTCATCGAATCCGCGCCTAACTCCATGCAGCCGGTACTGCGATTGTGAAAGCGAGAAGGCGTTGCGAGGGTCACGTCAGCAGCAGCAGGATGGGTTACCACGTTGGTTTGTGTCCTGATGTCAGCAAGGTGGGCTGTTGCTTCAGGGGCTCCCGATAGATTGCCTTTAACTAAGTTAGTCTATCGGCTGCCAGTTGGATTCTGGCAACTCCCCCTCAGTAAGGGTCGTCCGTGTACGATGCACGTCTCCCATATCTTCAACCCTCAGGCTTCCCTGTAGGTCCGGCGCAGATCACAGCCAGCGTGTGATCTCGTGCTCTAGTCTCCCAGCGCTCAGTAGTGAAAGCGACCCACCAGGCTACGCAGATAGGCTTCCAGAGCGCCGCGCCGTTGGAGCTGCTGCACCTGTTCATTGCGTAGGCTGAGTCGCCAGCCTCGCCAGAATGCACCGTCGCGGCTATGCACGAAGCCGTAACGGCGCATGAGGACTTTGAGGGGCTCAGCTTGCGCGTTGTCTGCCATCAATACTTCTTGAGATCACGTTCTTGAGATCAGGGGCGATGTTGCGGAACAGACAGCCATGGCTAAGTTTGATTTCCTAGTCCCAGACCAAGATACTACTTGATCTCGCCCGGCTCAAGGTTTGTACGGTCGGCTGTACAAACCTTGAACCATCCATCTGAATCAGGTATTGAGCAAATTATATGCACCTTTTCAAAGCCTCAATATCTGCGCCGACAATTTTTTCTAGGTTCCTCGTAATTTTTTCAACATCCCAGTTCCACCAAGCAGTCTCCAGCAAAATATTGATCATCTCACTAGAAAAACGTTGTCGTATTAAACTTGCTGGATTTCCGCCTACAATTGTGTAAGGCTGAACATCTTTGGTCACTACAGATTTTGCAGCAACAATTGCTCCATCGCCAATCTTCACCCCAGGCATGACGACTGCTTCATAGCCGATCCAAACATCATTCCCAATGACGGTATCGCCCTTAAAGGGGTACTCACTAGATTGAGGAGTGACTCGTTCCCAGCCTTTGCCAAAAATCTCAAAAGGATACGTAGAAAACCCAGACATCTTATGATTTGCGCCATTCATGATGAATTTCACACCTCTCGACAGCGCACAGAACTTGCCAATAATTAGTTTGTCCTCAATAAATGGAAAGTGGTAAAGTACATTGCGCTCGAAATTCTCTGAGTCTTCTGGGTCATCGTAATATGTGTAGTCCCCAATGATGATATTCGGATTTGAGACAGTATTTTTGATGAAACAAATTTGGGGGAATTCCTGAAGAGGGTGTAGGTCTCTTGAACTAGGATATTGCATTGCGGCGCTCCAGAATCGCAGGTTTTTTACTACATTACCTACTAAATTCAACAGCCCGCGAAGGCGACTGAAAAAGGAGTCCCGAAATGGTGGTGGTGTACGGAGTCAATTGCTCGGAACAGCAGGGAGCCCAATAGACCGAGAGTCCTTGGAGTGTCTCCAAGACTCCTGCTAAGCTCTAACTCTGTGCCGCCCAAAAACGCCGGTCCCTCTGAGTGCATCCAGAAAGGCAAAGGTTGCCGGGACGTGCAGCGCATTTGGGGCAATTGCGGCTCCGATGATCCGCTCCAGGGGCACCGGTAACTGACAAACCTGAACTCCTGCCGGGACCGGACTGGCTGCCAACCGCGGCAAAATCGCTGCGCCCAGCCCCTGAGCTACCATGCTGACGATGGTCGAGTCCTCTCGAATAAAATAATCGACTTCTAAAGCTTGGTTAAAGGCAGCCCAGTGGTTCTGAATGACCGAAGAGAAACACTCTTCATGATCTGGCAGAATGAACGAATGGGTAGAAAGCTCCTCCCAGGTAGGCTGTTTAGAGGTTAGCTGCCTCGATGGAGGCAGAAGCACGACATATTCATCGCGAGCAATCTCCCAGGATTGAAACTCATCAGAAGTGGGTAGCGGCAGCAAGCCAATATCTGCTCGCCCTTCATGCAGCGCTTGTTCTACTCTGGAGCGATCTCGTTCAATAATATTGACTGCAATATTGGGAAAGCGGCTGCGAAACAGAGCGATGACCGGTGGCAGTAAATGGGTCGCCGCACTGCGGAAGGAGGCGATCCGAACCGTCCCACCCTGAAGTCCTTTCTCCCGCTTGGTTTCGTAGTCAATTTTCTCCAGCAGCTCAAGGACCTGGCGAGCGTGAACCAGCACCCGCTCGCCAACCGGAGTTGTGTGAGCCCCAAAACGGCCTCGGGCCAGCAGAGGAACCCCTACCTGCTGCTCCAAACCGGTGATCGCGTGACTCACGGTTGATTGGCAGAGATCGAGGCTGAGAGCGGCATCGGAGAAACTGCCGTGATCAACCACTGCAACGAAGGCTCGAAGCTGAGAAAGTTTCATCAACGACTGAACTGGACTGGGCAGGGCCGTACAGCTCTATCCTACTAATTTTTGTCGGTGCTGCAGAGTTTTGTGCGAGAGAACTGACTCAGAAACCACGCGCAGAAGACGCGGAATATTAGCACTGTCGTACACCCGAAATTCTCGCTCAATCTTCGCCTTGGCTGCACGCACCGCTTGGTTCAGAACAATGGAGCCCGTCGGATCCGAGACGGAGCGGTGAAAGGTGCCAGGAGGAATTCTTAAGATCTCACGATTTGCCTCCAATCGCACCACATGAAAAGGATTTTGCCAAGAAAAGTTGACTAAGTAAAACACGCGCCCTCCCGACAGGGCCAGCAAATTGTCCTCTTGCTGAGCGTGCAAATAAAACTGCCAATAGCCTGCCGGATTATCCGGTGGACTCACCGCAGGACCCGCATGATTGACTAGATCCCGAACATTGGAGCCAGCGATGGTAATATCGAAAAAACGGACGCCGGGCGTATCCCGAAACTTCCGATAGGACAGTAGCTCAAACATTAATTCTCTCCCGACTAGCCTATCTTTTGGAGTTCTTACTGCTAGCCTACGTTCGAAATTTTTAGCGATCAAAGCATCGCTTCGATGTATTCTATGCAAAATATCGATGGATCGATTCGACACTGACTTCCAGGGAGATGCAAGCAGCATTGAGCTATCAGGATTGAGCTGATGAATAGTTCAATTCTTGCCAAGCGAATGGAGCGGACAAACTGCCCGCTCCACAAGGGTTACAAGCCCTAGACTACGACAAAATTCACCAGCTTGTTGGGCACGACGACCACCTTTTTGATCTGCTTGCCCTCCAGATATTTCTGCGCGGCTTCAGACTGGCGGGCGTATTGCTCCTGCGCCTCCTTGTCCAGCCCAGCCGGGATCTGGATCACCTCGCGATTCTTGCTGTTGATCTGGATCACCAGCGGCACTTCATCCACCACCAGTGCGGTCGGGTCTGCCTGCGGCCAGGCTTGGCGGTGAACCGACTCGGCGTTGCCCAGGATTTGCCAGAGTTCCTCGGTGATGTGCGGCGCAAATGGAGCTAGGAGCTTCACCAGTGTGGTGATGCCCTCTGCATAGACGGGCGAGGCCTTATCCGCAAAGTCGTTCAAGGCGTTGCTGAGCTTCATGAACTCAGAGATTGCCGTGTTGAACTGGTAGCCCTCCTGCATGTCCTCGCTGGACTCTTGGATCGCCGTGTGGATGGCGCGCCGCAAATCTTTCTCCGGCTTGGTCAACGCCGCCGCCATTGGGTTCACCGACCGGCCTGCGAACTCGTGGACCAAGCGCCACACCCGGTTGAGAAAGCGGAATTGACCCTCGACATCCGCCTCATCCCATTCGAGATCCTTCTCGGGCGGGGCCTTGAACAGGATGAACATGCGAGCGGTGTCCGCGCCGTACTTCTCGATCACCTCGCCAGGGGCCACGCCATTGTGCTTGGACTTGGACATGGTTTTGTAGGCCACTTCCAAGGCTTCGCCGGTCTCCGGGTCTTTCGGATCCTCACGGTTAACTTGGTCTGAGGCGATCCAGCGGCCTGTGCGCGGATTGAAGTAGGTCAAGCCCTGCACCATGCCCTGGGTTAACAACCGCAAGAATGGCTCATCGAAGTTCAACAAGCCCCGGTCGTGCAGAACCTTGGTAAAAAAGCGCGAGTAGAGCAGGTGCAAAATCGCGTGCTCAACGCCGCCCACGTACTGATCCACCGGCAGCCAGTCATTGACCTTAGTCGGGTCAAACACCTGAGCCTGATTTTGGGCATCGGCATAGCGCAGGAAGTACCACGAGGAGTCGATGAACGTGTCCATCGTGTCAGTCTCGCGCTGCGCCATTGTGCCGCAGGTTGGGCAGGGCACGGTCAGCCAGTCTGCCAGCTGGGTCAAGGGAGACGCCCCCCGCCCGCTGAGTTCGATGTTTTCGGGCAAGCTCACTGGCAGGTCGGCTTCTGGCACCGGCACCACGCCGCAGTTCGGGCAGTGGATCACCGGAATCGGCGCGCCCCAATAGCGCTGGCGCGAGATCAGCCAGTCGCGCAGGCGATAGGTGATCATGCGCTGCCCCTTGCCGTTGGCTTCCAGCCACTGAATCGCGGCTTCCACGCTCTGACCCGCCCCTTTACCAGCGGGCAAGCCATCCAGGGGTCCTGAGTTCACAAGCACGCCGCCCTGCGACCAGGCTGCGCTCAGCGTGTCGGCGTCTAGAGTCGGGTCGGCGGGCTGAACCACCAGCCGAATTGGCAACTTAAACTTGCGGGCAAACTCAAAGTCGCGCTGGTCGTGGGCCGGCACTGCCATGATCGCGCCTGTGCCGTAGCCCATCAGTACATAGTCGGCAATCCAGATCGGGATCGGTTCGCCATTGACCGGGTTAACCGCATAGCTGCCGGTCCAGACACCGGTTTTCTCCTGGTCTTCGGCGGTGCGGTCAATCTCGCTCTTGGCCGCTGCCGCCGTTTGGTAGGCCTGAATCGCGTCTGCCTGCTCTGGCGGGGTCAGTTTCGCGACCAGAGGGTGCTCGGGCGAGAGCACCATGAAGGTCGCACCCCAGAGGGTATCGGGTCGGGTGGTGAAGACCGGCAGCTCGTCGCCTGCTTCGGTTTTGAACACTACCTGGGCTCCGGTGGACTTGCCGATCCAGTTTTCCTGCATCAGCTTGACCCGCTCGGGCCAGCCGGGCAACTGGTCCAGGTCGTTGAGCAACCGCTCGGCGTAGTCGGTGATTTTGAGGAACCACTGGCGCAGCAGGCGTTTTTCGACCTTGGCCCCCGAACGCCAAGAGCGGCCTTCGCTGTCTACCTGCTCATTGGCGAGCACGGTCTGGTCTATGGGGTCCCAGTTGACCGTGGCTTCTTTGCGGTAGGCCAGCCCAGCCTGCAAAAACTGCAAGAAGATCCACTGCGTCCAGCGGTAATAATCGGGCGAGCAGGTCGCGACTTCGTGATCCCAGTCGTAGGATAGGCCCAGCCGCTGCAGCTGAGCGCGCATGTTGGCGATGTTGGCGTAGGTCCACTTGGCTGGGGGCACCCCCCGGTCGATTGCGGCGTTCTCGGCAGGCAGGCCGAAGGCATCCCAGCCCATTGGGTGCAACACGCGATAGCCCCGCATCCGGTACACGCGGGCGATTACATCGGTGATCGTATAGTTGCGGACGTGGCCCATGTGCAGATTGCCCGAGGGGTACGGGAACATCGACAGGGCGTAGAATTTGGGCAGGTCGCGCGCCTCCAGCGTCTTGTCAAGCTTCTGCTCGGCCCAGACTTGCTGCCACTGTGGCTCGATTGAGGCGGGATTGTAGCGCGACTCCACTGGTAAACTCTCCAGAGTATTTCGTTTACAACGAGTCTAGCTGGAGAATTCCCCGACCTGCGCGCTCCCCGCTCGCTTCAGGACAGGACTGTCCCGAAGGCTCGCCAACGCTTCGAGAGACGGGTAAAGGATCATCGTCAGCCGGGGGCAGCCTCCGAGAGATTTTGTGCATAGACTGACCCACACTTGGAATGCCCTGAGCCAAGCGCCTGCCTTCAAGCCCCTGCTGAAGCTGAGTGTGGCCGCCCTCGCCCTGGGATTTTTGGCTTGGACCCTGTTGAGCCGCTGGTCCGAGCTCAGCCGCATCGACCTCAAAGAGGTGCGCATTGGCTGGCTAGTAGCCTCGATTGGCCTCACGCTCCTGGGCCATGTCTGCAATGGCCTGGCCTGGGGGGCGGCCTTGCGGGCCTTGGGCGCTAAAGTCTCGGCGGGCTGGTCGGTGCGCGTCTACTTGCAAACCAATATCGCCAAGTACGCACCGGGCAAGGTTTTGCACTTCTACGGACGTATCCTAGCGGGGGCGGAGGTAGGGGTGCGCCGCAGCGTGATTCTGGTCAGTGTGCTGATCGAGTCGGTGCAGCTGGCGGTGATCGCCTCGGTCCTGGGACTGGTGCTGTTCTTCGGCGAGGACGCGTCGCTGAATCGGCTCCAGGGAGCGCTGCTGGCGGCGGTTGCCCTGCTCGGGGCCTTGAGCTTAAAGCCGCAGGTCTTGAATGGCAGCCTGAAGCTGCTAAGCCGCCTGGCAGGGGCACAGGCGAAGGAGCCGGTTGTCCTGCACTCGTCCTTGCTGCCTGCCTATCTGGGCATGCTGGCCTTCGTGCTGATTCGCGGTCTGGGCATGTACGCGGGCTTTCTGGCGTTTACCGAGGCACCGCTGAGCACGCTGCCGCTGATCCTGGGCGCGTTCAGTCTGGCCTGGGTGTTGGGCTTTGTGGTGCCAGGTCCTCCGGCGGGGATCGGCGTGTTTGAGAGCGCCATGTTGCTCTTGGTGCGGCACGACTTCGGCGGCGGCCTGCTATTGGCGGTGGTGGCGGTGTACCGTCTGACCAGCACTGGGGCTGAGGCGCTGGGAGCCCTGCTGGTCAGCCTGCCTTGGCCATGGCTGAGGTCGCGCTAGGCTCAGCCCCTGGCGGCCAAGGCTCGCTCGCGCCCAGCCGGCCAGTGCAACCGCCCAGGCTAGAGACTCCAGCTGCCAGCCTCAGAGCTCACAACGCTAGCCTCGGAACTCAATCATCGAGTCTCAGAACTTGGAATTTCAAGCTTTTTTCGCCAAGATCCGACCCCAAAGCCAGCAGTCCCAAGCGACCCGCTGAGATCGCCGAGCTGCCACAGAGAACTTTGCTGCTTGGGACTAAAAGCTCTGAGACGCGAGCTTGAAGGTTCGCATCTCAGAGCGCCAGCGGTCGGGTTCTGTACTGCCAAGGACGAGCGGGGATCGGCCCTTTTATTTAGGTATGACTCCGTATTTATTTGCGCTATTTGCCCTAGTGCTTTCAATGCAGCAGGCTGAGAAAATAACGAAGTACTCGCTGCTTTGGGAGTCATCCACCGT